>CAXUJF010000442.1:0-5329 GCA_964250865.1 uncultured Streptosporangiaceae bacterium | reverse complement strand
GAGGCCGACCTTCGCCTTGAACCGTCCGTACGGCTCCAGGGCCTCGGCCGGGATCTTCAGCCCGCCGACGAACGCGGGCTTCTCGCCGCGCCGGTCGGTCGCCCCCACCTCGGCGCCGGGCCGCTCGTAGGTGCGGTAGTAGAGGCCGGCCGGCCGCAACTCCTTCGGCAGCCCCTGGTAGGCCACGGGCACCAGCCACCGGCGGATCGCGGCCGAGCCGACCGAGGTGGTGGCGGGCGCGGTGGTGGCCGGGTACGGGCCGCCGTGGTGCTGGGCCGCGTTGACCGCCACCCCGGTGGGCCAGCCGTTCCACACGATCCGGCCCACGGTGCGCTCGAACACCGCGATGACCTGCCGGGCCGTGACCAGGTCGGCGCGGTCTTCCAGGTCGCCGTGCACGCTGCCGACCAGGTTGCCGCCCAGCCGGGCCAGCACCGGTAGCAGCTCCTCGGGCGAGGGGTAGGTGATCAGCAGCCCGGCCGGGCCGAACCGTTCCTTGGCTAGTACGGGCAGGTCGCCCGCGAACTCCGCCAGCGTGGTCGCGAACAGCCGCGGGGTAGCCGCCCACGGCCCCTCACCCGTCGCGCCGGCCGCCACCGAGGTCACCGCCGGGTGCGCCTCGATCTCGGCCAGGGCCGCCTCGTAACTGGAGTGGATGCGCTCGGACAGCATCGGCGCCCCGCTGGACCCGCTGACCGCGTCGGCGATCGCGCCGCGCAGGTTCTCGTCCCGGGCCGGTACGAACAGCAGGCCCGGGTTGGTGCAGAACTGGCCCGCGCCGAGCGTGAGCGAGCCCGCGTACCCGGACGCGATGTCCGCCGCGCGCTGGGTCGCCGCGCCGGGCAGCACCACCACCGGGTTGACCGCGCCGAGCTCACCGAAGAACGGGATCGGCACCTCGCGGTCGGCGCTGATCTTGGCCAGGGCCAGGCCGCCGCTGGTGGAGCCGGTGAACCCGGCCGCCGCGATGTCGGGGTGGTTCAGCAGCCGCAGGCCCGCGTCGACCCCGTGGACGAGCGCGAACACCCCGTGCGGCGCGACTGCCTTGGCTAGTACCTCGAGGGCGATCTGCGCGGTCAGCTCGGAGGTGTTCGGGTGGCCTTCGTGCGCCTTGACCACCACCGGGCAGCCGGCCGCCAGCGCCGACGCGGTGTCCCCGCCCAGGACCGAGAACGCGAACGGGAAGTTGGACGCGGCGAACACCGCGACCGGGCCGATCGCGTGACTGATGCGGCCGATTTCACCGATGCCGCCCCCGGCGGGAGAGTCGGCGACGTCGTGGTAGCCGCCGTCGCGCAGCACGCCGGCGAACAGCCGCAGCTGGCCCGTGGTCCGGCCCACCTCACCGGTCAGCCGGGTCTCCCCCAGCGCGGTTTCCGCGTCGGCCAGGGCGACCAGTTCGGCGGCTCGCTCATCCAGGGCGTCAGCCAGCGCCTCCAGTGCGTGGGCCCGGGCCTTGTCGTCCAGGGCCGCCCAGGCCGGCCGGGCCTCGGCCGCGGCGGCGACGGCCGCGTCCACATCGGCGTCGGTCGTCTCCGCCACCGGCTCCCCGGTGGGCTGGCCCGTCCGTGGGTTGTACCCCTGAATCATCAGCATCCCTTCGTTATCGTCACGTTATCCGGCATTCGGGTCGAAGTTGCGGCCCTGCTTGGCCAGGAACGCGAAGTCACACCCCTCGTTGGCCTGCGTGATCTGGTCGGTGAACAGGACACCGTAGCCCCGCTCGAACTTCGGCTCGGGCGGCTGCCACTGGGCCCGGCGCGCGGCCAGTTCCTCGTCGGTCACCTCCAGGCGAAGTTCCCGGGCGGCGGCGTCCAGCGTGATCAGGTCGCCCGTGCGGACCAGGGCCAGCGGGCCGCCGATGAAGGACTCCGGGGCCACGTGCAGCACGCAGGCTCCGTAGCTGGTGCCGCTCATCCGCGCGTCGGAGATCCGCACCATGTCCCGGACACCCTGCTTGAGCAGGTAGCTGGGGATGGGCAGCATGCCGTACTCGGGCATGCCCGGGCCGCCCTTGGGTCCCGCGTTGCGCAGCACCAGAACCGAGTCGGCGGTGACGTTCAGCGCCGGGTCGTTGATGTTCTTCTGCATCTCGCTGTAGCTGTCGAACACCACGGCCGGGCCGGTGTGCTTGAGCAGCCGCGGCTCGGCCGCGATGTGCTTGACCACCGCGCCGTCGGGGGCCAGGTTGCCCCGCAGCACAGCCACCCCGCCCTCGGCCGACAGGGCCTGCTCGGGGATGCGGATGACGTCGTCGTTGTAGACCTCGGCTCCGGCGATCTGCGCACCGAACGTCCCGCCGCTGGCCGTGGGCCGGTCCAGGTGCAGGGCGCCGGGCACGGTGGCCAGCTGGGCCAGCAGGGCGCGCAGGCCGCCGGCGTAGTAGAAGTCCTCCATCAGGTACTTGCCGCTGGGCTGGATGTTGGCCAGCACCGGCACCCGCCGGGAGATCTCGTCGAAGTCGTCCAGGGTGAACTGGACGCCGGCCCGGCCCGCCATCGCCACCAGGTGGATCAGCGCGTTGGTCGAGCCGCCCAGGGCCAGCACGGTGGCGGCCGCGTCCTCGAACGCCTCCCGGGTCAAGATGGTGGCCGGCCGCAGGTCGTCCCAGACCATCTGCACGATCCGCTGCCCGGTGGCCACGGCCATCCGGTAGTGCGCCGAATCCACCGCCGGGATCGAGGCGGCCCCGGGCACGGTCATGCCCAGCGCCTCGGCCGCCGAGGTCATGGTGGACGCGGTGCCCATGGTCATGCAGTGCCCGGGCGAGCGGGCGATGCCGGACTCCAGGTCGGCCAGTTCGCAGTCGCCGATCAGCCCGGCCCGCGCGTCGTCCCAGAACTTCCACTGGGCGGTGCCGCTGCCCACGGTCTGGCCGCGGTAGTTCCCGCTCAGCATCGGACCGGCGGGCAGGTAGATGGCGGGCTGGCCCGCGCTGGTCGCCCCCATCAGCAGCCCTGGGGTGGTCTTGTCGCAGCCGCCCATCAGCACCGCACCGTCAGCCGGATAGGAGCGCAGCAGCTCCTCGACGTCCATGGCCAGGAGGTTCCGGTACATCATCGGGGTCGGCTTCTGGAACGACTCGGACAGCGTGGCCACCGGGAACTCGATCGGGAAACCGCCCGCTTCGAGCACCCCCCGCTTGACCTGCGCGGCCCGTTCCCGCAGGTGCATGTGACAGCCGTTCATCTCCGACCACGTGTTGAGGATGGCGATGATCGGCTTGCCCAGGTGCTCCTCGGGCGCATAGCCGAGCTGGCGCATCCGCGAGCGGTGGCCGAACGCCCGCAGGCCCGATGTCCGGTCGCTGCCGAACCAATTGAAGCTGCGGAGCTGCTCAGGCGTCTTGGTCACGAGCGGCTCCCCTCCAGGCTCCAGGACTTCAGGATCTCGGTGACGGCGTCCCGCGCCTCTTTCGGCAGCACCCGGCTGGGTGGCCGCACGTCCCGGCCGCACAGACCGAGCTGGGCCAGCGCCTCCTTGACCACGCTGACGTTGTCGGCGGATCCGCCGGCCGCGCGCAGGTCTTCGAACGGCCGGATCAGCTCCCAGGTGTCCATCGCGCCGCCGGCGTCGCCGGTCTGCAGCGCGCCCAGCAGCGACAGTGACACCGAGGGGCTGACGTTGGCCAGCCCGGAGGTGAACCCGCGCGCGCCGTAGGCCCAGTAGCCGGGAGCGTAGGGCTCGGCCAGCCCGGCCAGCCAGGTGAACCGGTCCAGGCCGGCGTCCCGGGCCACCGCCCCGAACCGGGCCGCGTCCTTGACCCCGTACTTGACCCCGATGACGTTCGGGCTGCGTGCCCCCAGCTCGCCGATCTGGGCCCCGGTGACCTGCTCGCTGCGCACGTAGAGCACCACGCCCAGGTCGGGTACGGCGTCCGCGATGGCCTGGTGGTAGTCGACCCAGCCCTCGGGCGCCTGGTACGGGTGCACCGGCTGGTGGATCATGATCAGCTGGGCCCCGGTGTCCTGGGCGTGCCGGGCCGCGTCGATCGCGCTGGCCGTGTCGTACCCCACGCCGACCAGGACGTCGGCGTAACCGCCGCTCCCGGCCTCGGTGCCGGCGGCGCGGACCGCATGCTCGGTGGCCTGCCGGGCTTCGGCCGGAGTGAGCGCGTAGAACTCACCGGTGTTGCCGTTGGCCGTGATCACGGTGACCCCGGAATCCACCACCCGCCGGATCAGGTCGGTGTAGGTGCCCCACTCGATGCTGCCGTCGGGCCGCATCGGCGTCACGGGGATCACGACCACCGTGGCCAGTGCGTCCTTCAGCCGCGCGGTGGTCGCTTGGTCAAGTGCCATCAGTACTCCCGGTCACGTGGGTGCGCGCTCACACAGCAACCGTAAGGGGCACGGGCCGACGCGTGGGAGCCCGGGGAGGGTGTGCCTCCCCGGGCTCCGGTCATTGCCCCGGCCGGTTGCTCCGGGCTCAGCCGGCCAGGCGCCAGCCGGTCAGACCCGGCGTGCGCGCCGCCCAGCTGCCGGCGTCCTGGTAGATCTGGTGGTCGGTGCCCTGGGCGTAGGTGAAGGTGGTCGGAATCGTGGCCAGGTCCTGGGTGAATGCGGCGGGACCGGTGCTGAGCCGGCCGCCCATGGAGTGCCAGCCCGGCGAGTTGGCGATGAAGCGGTGGTAGTAGCCGGCGTTGTCGGTGCCGCGGACGAAGCCGATCAGCGCGGCGGGCTGGCCCTGCGCGGCCAGGATGGGGGTCAGCGCCGGCGACGAGTTGGTGCGGCCGCCGGCCGGGTTGAAGCCGGTGACACCCGGCCCCTCGACGTAGAGCTCGTGGTTGGTCCCGGTCACCAGCGTGTAGGGGCCGTCACCGGTCACGTAGGCCGCCGCCGGGCCGGTGCCGGCCAGCAGCTGGCCGCCGAGCGAGCGCCAGGCGCCCCAGCCGGATAGAAGGTGCTGGCGAGTCCAGACCGCGCCGTTGCTGCCGCGAGCGTAGACCGAGTATTGCTCGGGCGACGGACCGGAGACGGCCGCGGACGGACTCGAGGTGATCGTGCCGCCGAGCGACTGCCAGGTGCCGCATTTGCCGGCCAGGGTGCAGCTGTTCTCCCACAGGTGGCCGCCGGGGCCCTGGCCGAAGATGAGCACGGTGCTGCCGTTCCCCATCAGCCCTGGCCCGCTGGCCAGGTGGCCGCCTGCTGAGGTGAGCGACCCGGTGGCCAGGTTCCGCAGCCAGACCGAACCGCCGGCCGCGGTGTAACCGACCACCCGGGTGGAACCGGCCAGGGTGGCGCCTGGAGCGACCCCCGCGGCCGGAGCCGGCGCGGTCGCCGCGGACGCGGTCCCCGCAGATGCGGTCCCCGCGGCCAGGACCGCGGCC
>CAXUJF010000441.1:0-5331 GCA_964250865.1 uncultured Streptosporangiaceae bacterium | reverse complement strand
CCGGCCGAGGCCGCCGCCCGGTTCGCCGCGGGCGGCCGGCTGTTCGCCTTCGGCAACGGCGGCAGCGCCACCGACGCCCAGCAGCTGGCCACCCTGTTCCTCAACCCGGGCCGGGACTGGACGCCGCTGCCCGCGTTCAGCCTGGCCAGCGACACGTCCGTGCTCACCGCGCTGGCCAACGACGTCGGCGTGGAGGTCGTGTTCGCCCGCCAGCTGGGCGCGTTCGGGACCAGGAATGACATCGCGGTCGGCCTGTCCACCAGCGGGAACTCGGCCAACCTGGTCCGCGCCTTCGACGAGGCCGCGCGCCGCGGCATGCTCACCATCGGGCTGGCCGGTTATGACGGCGGCAAGATGGCCGAACTGGACAGCATCGACTATTTGTTCGTCGCGCCGTCCTCCTCGGTGCACCGCATCCAGGAGGCCCAGACCACGACCTACCACGTGCTGTGGGAGCTGACCGCGACCGCCTTCCAGCGGGCCCAATCGGAGGGCACGTCATGACCGGGCGGGTCCTGGTGGCCGGGGTCGGCAACATCTTCCTGGGCGACGACGGCTTCGGGGTCGAAGTGGCCCGCCGCCTGACCGCGGTCGGCCAGCAGGGCGACCTGCCCGACGGGGTGCAGGTCGGCGACTACGGCACCAGCGGCATGCACCTGGCCTACGACCTGGCTGACCACGGCTACGAGACCACGATCCTGGTCGACGCCGCGCCCCGCGGCGAGACCCCGGGCACGCTGACCGTGCTCGAGATCCGGCCGGAGGACCGGGCCGACCTGGCCTCGGCCGGCGGCCCGCAGCTGTTCAACGGCCACGGCATGCAGCCCGAGGTGGTGCTGGGCGTGCTGGACATGCTCGGGGCCGAGCCGGGCCGGATCCTGGTCGTCGCCTGCGAGCCCGCGTCGGCCGAGCCCGGAATGGGCCTGTCCGCACCGGTCGCGGCGGCCGTCGACCAAGCCGTCGCCCTGGTCACCCGCCTGGCGGGCGAGCACGCCGGGGCCGGCCACATCAGGAGCGACGATTGAGATTAATGAGGGGATGGTCGTATGTGCCTTGGCATTCCGGGTGAGGTGATCGAGCTCTTGGAGCAGCCGGACCTGGCCCGCGTCGACGTGAGCGGCGTGCGGCGGGTGATCAACATCGGGCTGCTGGCTGACGACCCGCCCGTACCGGGCGAGTGGGTGCTGATCCACGTCGGTTTCGCGCTGTCGAAGATCGACGAGGCCGAAGCCGCGGCCGCGCTGTCGTTCCTGGAGGGGATCGGCCAGTCCTACGCGGACGAGCTGGAAGCACTCGCAGAATCCCGGATCGAGTAGAGGGGGCACGCCATGCGGTTCGTCGATGAATTCCGTGACGCGGACAAGGCCCACGCGCTGTCGGCCAAGATTGCCGCGCTGTGCCAGCCCGGCCGCCAGTACAAGTTCATGGAGGTGTGCGGCGG
Organism: uncultured Streptosporangiaceae bacterium; assembly: GCA_964250865.1. Lineage (GTDB taxonomy): Bacteria > Actinomycetota > Actinomycetes > Streptosporangiales > Streptosporangiaceae > Bog-532. The sequence continues at coordinate 3,890 of CAXUJF010000441.1, read as the reverse complement.
CCACACCCACACCATCTACAAACACGGCCTCGAGGACTACCTGCCCGAGTCGGTCCAGCTGGTGCACGGGCCCGGCTGCCCGGTGTGCGTGATCCCGATGGGCCGGGTCGACGACGCCATGCACCTGGCCGCCCAGGACGACGTGATCATGACGTCGTTCGGCGACATGATGCGGGTCCCCGGCAGCCAGGGCTCGTTCTTCGACGCCAAGGCGGCCGGCACCGACATCCGGATGGTGTACTCCCCGCTCGACTCGCTGAAGATCGCCCGCAGCAACCCGGACAAGCGCGTGGTGTTCATGGCCATCGGGTTCGAGACCACCGCCCCGTCCACCGCGATGACGATCATGCGGGCGGCGGCCGAAGGCCTGGAGAACTTCTCCATCTTCTGCAACCACGTCACGATCATCCCGGCCATCAAGGCCATCCTGGACTCCCCGGACCTGAGGCTGGACGGCTTCATCGGCCCCGGCCACGTGTCCACGGTGATCGGCTGCCGCCCGTACGAGTTCATCGCCGCCGACTACGGCAAGCCGGTGGTGGTGGCCGGGTTCGAGCCGCTGGACATCCTGCAGTCCATCTACATGCTGATGCTCCAGCTGTCCGAAGGCCGCTCCGAGATCGAGAACCAGTACGCCCGGGTCGTGCCCTGGGACGGCAACCCGGTCGCGCTCAAGGTCATCGGCGAGACCATGCAGCTGCGCCCGTACTTCGAGTGGCGCGGGCTGGGCTTCATCTCGCACTCGGCCCTGAGCGTCCGCGAGCAGTACGCCAAGTTCGACGCCGAGCTGCTGTTCGACGTGCCCGGCGTCCGGGTCGCCGACCCCAAGGCGTGCCAGTGCGGCGAGGTGCTCAAGGGCGTGCTCAAACCGTGGGAGTGCAAGGTGTTCGGCACCGCGTGCACCCCGGAGACCCCCATCGGGACCTGCATGGTCTCGCCCGAGGGGGCCTGCGCCGCCTACTACAACTACGGCCGCATGAACCGGAACCGGGTCGCCGAGGTCACCATAGGAAGCCGGCCATGACTACTCAGCGTCCCAGCTGGATCGATGAGGCCCTGGCTGAGCACGACGAGCACCACGGGCACGAAGGGCCGGGTCAGCAGGGTCCGGTCTCGGACCGCGAGCAACAGGTCCTGGACCGGATCGACAAGGCCCGGCGGCGCCGCCCGAAGGTGCGCGAGGAACGCATAACGATGTCGCACGGCGCCGGCGGTAAGGCCACGCACACGCTGATCGAGGCGGTGTTCCTGGACGCCTTCCGCAACCCGCTGCTGGAACCGCTGGAGGACGCGGCCACGCTCCAGGCCGGCTCGGCCCGGGTCGCGCTGACCACCGACTCTTACGTGGTCTCGCCGCTGTTCTTCCCCGGCGGTGACATCGGCGAGCTGGCCGTCAACGGCACGGTCAACGACCTGGCCGTGAGTGGGGCCACCCCGCGCTACCTGTCGGCCGGGTTCATCCTCGAAGAGGGCTTCCCGGTCACCGACCTGAACCGGATCGCCGAGTCGATGCGGGACGCGGCGGCCGCGGCCGGGGTGCAGATCGTCACCGGCGACACCAAGGTCGTCCAGCGCGGCAAGGCCGACGGCTGCTACATCAACACGGCCGGCGTCGGCGTCTTCGAACGGGACATCACGCTCGGGGTGGCGCACGCCCGACCGGGCGACGCGATCATCGTATCCGGCCCCATCGGCGACCACGGCGTCACGATCATGCTGGCCCGCGGTGAGCTGGACATCGAAGCCGACCTGCTGTCCGACACCGCCCCGCTGAACGGGCTGGTGGCCGGGCTGCTCGACCGCGCGCCCGGGGTCCGGGCCCTGCGCGACGCGACCCGCGGCGGCGTGGCCACGATCCTCAACGAGATCGCCAAGTCGGCCGACGTCGGGGTGCTGGTCGCCGAGGACGACATCCCGGTCCGGCCCGAGGTCCGCGGCGCGGCCGAACTGCTCGGCATCGACCCCATGTACGTGGCCTGCGAGGGCCGCCTGGTCGCCGTGGTCGACGGGGATCAGGCCGACGAGGCCCTGGCCGCGCTGCGGGCGCACCCGCTCGGGACCCAGGCGTCGATCATCGGCCACGTCACCGACGGGCCGCCCGGCCTGGTCCACCTCAAGACCGCGTTCGGCGGCACCCGCATCGTCGACCTGCTGGTCGGTGACCCGCTGCCGCGGATCTGCTGACCGCCGTGCACGAGGCGGCCATCGCGGAGGGCCTGATCAGCGGGGTCACCGAACGGCTCCCGGGCCGGCGGATCACGTCGGTCCGGGTCGAGATCGGGGCGCTGTCCGGCGTGGTGCCGGATGCACTGCGGTTCTGCTTCAGCCTGGCCACGGAGGACACCCTGCTGGCCGGGGCCGAGCTGGAGATCTCCGAACCCGAGGCCAAGTGCGACTGCGCGGACTGCGGCCAGTCGTTCGAACCGGAAGACAACCGGATCCTGCTCTGCCCCTGCGGCAGCGCCAACGTGGCCGTGGTCTCCGGCCAGCAGCTCCTGATCACCTCGGTAAAGGTGGCCTGACCATGTGCGCGACGTGCGGCTGTTCCACCCTCCTGGACCCCCAAGAAGCTCACGAGTCCCACCAAGCTCACGAGCCTCACGAGCCTGGGCACCGGCACGGCGAAGAGATCACGCTGGAGCAGAAGATCCTGGCCAAGAACGACGACCTGGCCGCCGGCAACCGGGCCTGGCTGCGCGACCGCGGCATCCTGGCCGTCAACGTGATGAGCTCACCCGGCTCGGGCAAGACCACCCTGCTGGAACGGTCCGGCCGCGACCTGGCCGGCCAGCTCACGTTGTCGGTCATCGAAGGCGACCAGGAGACCGCGCTGGACGCCGACCGCATCCGCGCCGCGGGCTGCCAGGTGGTCCAGATCAACACCGGCGCGGGCTGCCACCTGGACGCGGCCATGGTCGGCGGCGCGCTCCGCACCCTGGACCCGCCACCCGGCTCGGTCGTGGTCATCGAAAACGTCGGCAACCTGGTCTGTCCGGCCCTGTTCGACCTGGGCGAGGCCGCGCGCGTCGTGCTGGCCTCGGTCACCGAGGGCACCGACAAGCCGCTGAAGTACCCGCAGATGTTCCGCCGCGCCGACCTGGTCGTGGTGACCAAGACCGACCTCAGCCCGTACGTGGACTTCGACATCAGCGCGTTCGGCGACTACATCGGCCAGGTCAGCCCCCAGGCCATGATGATCCACCTGTCCGCCACGACCGGCTCCGGCCTGCCCACCTGGTACGACTGGCTGGCCAGCAAGGTCCCCGGCGGCGCGGTGCCGGTCTAGCGGCCGGCGTCCCCGGCCGCCGCCACCACGGCCTGGCCCAGGCTGATGCCGCCGTCGTTGCACGGGACCTTTGTGTGGGTCAGGACCCGGAAGCCGCGCGCCTCCAGCCGGGCCACGGTCTCACTCAGCAGCAGCAGGTTCTGGAACACCCCGCCCGACAGGGCCACGGTGCCCAGGCCGCGCTGATCCCGGACGACCGCGCAGGCCTCCTCGATCAGCCGGGCCACCCCGTGGTGGAACCGGGCCGCGATAACCGGGGTCGGTACACCGCGCGCCAGGTCACCGGCTGCGGCGCGAACCAGGTCGGCCCCCGCCACGCCGAACGGTTCGCCGGGGGACAGGCCAGCGCGGTAGGAGCCTGGTTCAAAAGGATCGGCCAGCTGCTCCAGCTCGACGGCGGCCTGACCCTCGTAGTTGATCGTGTCCCTGACCCCGAGCAGGGCCGACACCGCGTCGAACAGGCGCCCGGCGCTCGACGTCAGCGGCGCGTTCACCCCCTTGCGCGCCATGGACAAAACGGCCGCCCACTGGTCCTCGTGCCGGGGGGTGACGGCCAGCGACGCCGGGGCGACCCCGGCGCGGTCCAGGTAGGCCGCCGCCATCC
>CAXUJF010000440.1:0-5332 GCA_964250865.1 uncultured Streptosporangiaceae bacterium | reverse complement strand
CTCCCAGCCTGGCTACCCACCCGCCGGGCCACCTCAAGGCGGAGCCCAGCGCGGCCCGATCCCCGGCCTGACCGGGCCGGGTGGCCTGCCGCCGCGTCCCGGCCTGGACGACGACGGGTACGACCAGGAGCCCGCGGGCGATCCCGGGCACGAGACGTCGGACAGCTTGACCGCCGAGGCGCTGCTGCACGGCAAGCGGATCGCGCCGGGCTCAGGCTGGCGACGCACGGTCTACCGCGCCACCGGCGGCCTGGTCCGGGTGGGCGAGTCATCCGGCATGCAGCGCCGCCGCGAACTGGTCTGGCGCGCCCGCACCCCGGTGGCCGGCGGCCACCACCGGGTCGCGGTGATGAGCCTCAAGGGTGGTGTGGGCAAGACCACCACCACCGTCGGGCTGGGGGCCACGCTGGCCAGCCTGCGCGGCGACCGGGTCATCGCGGTGGACGCCAACCCCGACCGCGGCACGTTGTCGGACAAGGTGCGCCTGGAGACCTCGGCCACCGTGCGTGATCTACTGAACGAGCGCCAGCAGGTGCACCGCTACGCCGACGTGCGGGCGTTCACCTCCCAGGCCTCCAGCCGCCTCGAGGTGCTGGCGTCCGACCGGGACCCCGGCGTGTCGGTGGCGTTCAGCGACACGGACTACCGCGACGTCGCACGGGTGCTCGAGCACTACTACTCGATCTGCATCACCGACTGCGGCACCGGCCTGCTGCACTCGGCCATGACCGGCGTGCTCGCCCTGGCCGACCAGATCATCCTGGTCAGCTCCCCGTCCGTGGACGGCGCCCGATCGGCCAGCGCCACCCTCGACTGGCTGGACGCGCACGGCTACGGCGACCTGGTCCGCAACGCCGTCGTGGTGCTGTCCACCGTACGCCCGCGCAGCAAGAGCACCGTGGACCTGGACCGGCTGGAACAGCACTTCGCCGCCCGCTGTCGTGACGTGGTGCGCGTCCCCTACGACGCCCACCTGGAAGAGGGGGCCGAGGTCGAACTGGAGCAGCTCAGCCCGGCCACCACCGAGGCCTACCTCCGCCTGGCCGCCACCGTCGGTGACGGTTTCGCCTGGCCCCGCCGCACCCTGAACCGCTCCGCCGCTCAGCAGCGCTGATCCGGGGCGCGCGCTGAGCCGCGGGCCGGTCCCGAATACTCGTTGCAGCACGTGCCGGTGCAGTGGCAGCCTCGAAGGGAGGTGCTGAACTGGCTGAGTCCGATGGGAGTAGAGCGCGATGGCGCAGCAGTACGGCGAGATCAGTGATCGACTGGCGGAGTTCATCGCGGCCCAGCACATGTTCTTCGTGGCCACGGCGGCGAGCGAAGGGCGGGTGAACGTCTCGCCGAAGGGGCTGGACGCCCTGCGTGTCCTCGGGCCCAACCGGGTGATCTGGCTGAACGGCACCGGCAGCGGCAACGAGACCGCCGCGCATCTGCTGGACGTCAACCGGATGACCCTGATGTTCTGCTCGTTCGAACGGAAGCCGTTGATCCTGCGGCTGTACGGCACCGCGACGGAGATCCAGCCCGGCCAGCCGGAGTGGGATGAGCTCATCGGGCTGTTCCCGCCCATGCTCGGCGCCCGGCAGATCTTCGACATGAGCGTCGATCTGGTCCAGACCTCGTGTGGCTACGGAGTGCCCTTCATGGAGTACGCCGACGACCGGCCGCTGATGGTGCAGTGGGCCGAGAAGAAGGGGCCGGACGGGCTCGAGGAGTACCGCCGGGCGAAGAACCTGACGAGCATCGACGGCCTCCCGACCGGCCTGCGCGTACCGGATGCTCTGCCCGCGCCAGCCCAGTAGCGCAACGCCTCGCACGGGCCCGGCAGGAGTAGTCGATGTGAGAGGCTAGAACCAGCGCTGGGCCGCGAAGCGGACCCAGCTGCTGGGAGGGCTCGCCTAGTGGCCGATGGCGGCGGTCTTGAAAACCGCTAGCAGGGGTGACTCTGCTCGTGGGTTCGAATCCCACGCCCTCCGCTTTGTCCCCCGGACGGGGCCGAGTCTGGCCAGCCTCGGCGAATAGGGGCGACGGGTCAGCGAGGCCGATACGCGTCGCGCCGATGGGCCACGGCCAAGACTGTGATGGTGCGGTGAGGGTCATCGACCGTGTACAAGGCCCGGTAGTCGCCGCGCCGCGTCGTCCGCACCTCATCGAATGGCGCGTCTAACGGCTTGCCGAGCCGGTAAGGATTCTCGGCGACTGGGCCGGTCAGGTGCTCATAAAGGGCGGCCGCGGCGGCCAGCGGCAGCTTGGCCAGTCGGCGCCGTGCGGCGGGGGTGAAGGCGACGACGTACGACGCCCTCTGGCTCATTCGCCTGCGTCGCGGCGGGCGGCCAGGTCAGCGGCGATGTCGCCGGCCGGGAACACCCGCCCGTCGTTCACGTCGGCCAGGCCTTGGCGCAGGTCGCGGACGAGCTCAGTGTCGGACAGTACCTCGATGGTCTCGCGCAGCCGGTCCAGCTCGCCGGACGGCACCACGTCGGCGACATGGTCGCCGTGGGCAATGACCGATACCGATTCGCCGTGCTCGGCGTGGCGTACGACCTCGGCCCAGGACGGCTCGTCCTCGGCGCGCACGGTGGCCGCTGGCTCGCTCATGGCTCCAATGGTAGGTCGGTCGGCGGCGGTGCGGCGAGAGCTGCCGGGAGCTTAGCTCCGCTGGCCCAGGCGGACGGCGCGGTCCAGGTCGGCGGCGTATGCGGCGGGCGGCTCCCAGGCGGCGAAGTGGCCGCCGGCCGGGTGCTCGACGAAGTCTTGCACGTTGACGAACAGCTCGGCGTAGCTGCGCGGCGCGGGCAGGATGTCGTGCGCGAACAAGCTCACGACGGTCGGCGTCTCGACGCGGTCGGCGGGCTTGGCCGGTTCGACGTGGGGCGCGAACGGGGTGCCGATCGTGTCGGTCAGCCAGTGGGCCGTGACCCAGGTGAGGATCTCGTCCGGGCTGAAGGCGTGCTCGATCCCGCTGGTCGTGTCGGACCAGCCGATCAGCTTCTCGGTGATCCAGGCCGCGAGTCCGGCGGGCGAGTCGCCCAGGCCGACCGCGAGGGTGTTGGGGGCGGGTCGACTGCTCGGCGATGTATCCACCTTCCGTGCGGGCCCATTGCCCGGCCTGCTCCAGGTAGGCGGTACCGAGGCCGGGTCGACGGTGAACCGGTGCCGCGGCGACACGTTCGTGAGGTGCAGCGTGCTGACATGGTCCGGATGCGCGGCTGGCCGAGGGCATCGTGCGCCGCTGGTCCGGGATCGACGGCGAAGATCCGCTGCTCGTCCTGCAGCGTGCTTCCGGCGAACGGCCCGAGGCGGCCGAGGTGCTGGCGAGCTTCCTCGACAACCAGTCGCTCGATCCGACCCCAGTGCCCTGCAGGACTGGCTGGGCCCAGTGATCCAGCGCCTGATCGACGGCTGAACTTGCCCGGATCGCCAGCCAGAAAGTCCTCTTCAAATACCGGGCAGAAGCTGACCGGTATCGGTCATAGCGTCTTCTTCATCAGTAGTTCACGACTGAGGAGGGCACTATGGAGTTCGTCTCGATCCGCATCATCACCGAGGACGTCCAGCGGCTGGCTGGCTTCTACGAGCAGGCCACCGGCCTGCCGGCCACCGTGGCCAACGAGAACTTCGCCGAGCTCAGGACGGCAGCCGGCACGCTGGCCATCGGCAGCGCGCGGACCGTGCCGGTGTTCGCTCCCGGCGCGGCCCGGGCCGCAGACAATCACTCGGTGATCATCGAGTTCCTGGTCGACGACGTGGACGCGGTGTACGAGAAGCTGACCGGCCTGGTCGACGACTTCGTGAACCAGCCCACCACGATGCCGTGGGGCAACCGCTCGCTGCTGTTCCGCGACCCCGACGGCAACCTGGTCAACTTCTTCACTCCGGTCACCCCCGAGGCCCAGCAGAAGTTCGGCCGCTGACCGATCTTCAGCAGGCCACGCCGCAGCGGCCCGCCCGGCCGCGGGCCTGCGGCCGGGCCGAGGTCAGATGATCTGCCAGCCTTCGGTGAGAACGCCGATGGTCAGTTCACGGAGGGGGCCGAGGAGGTCACCGTCGGCGATCTGGACGGCTCGGCCGTCGACGGCGATCTCGTAGACGGGTTCGCCGGGGTGAGGGCGGTAGGGCGGGGGAACGTCGAGATGAGCCTGTTCGGCCAGGCTCTCCCATCGCGCAGCGTCATGGCGGTTGGCGGTGTCCACCAACGCCCGGCGAATGCTACCGTCGCCGTTGACCTGCGTGACTTCGCATTTCATCGCCTCATTTTGCCTGAAATAGTTGAAACCGGGCCATCACCGGAGAGTAATCATTAGCTGGTTATGTTACGGACCGTGCCGCCACGTGCGGTTATCTCCGCGTGGATCTGGGCCGGCCTGCCGCGCGCGGCTCAACGTCCTGCTCGCGATCACCCGCAGGCACGACCGATCGCGAGGACGACAAAGGGCGCTCCCGCCGTCCGGCGGCAACGTCTGCGGCGGACGGCAATCTCCCCGGGGCCGAAGCCCGTAACTAAGGGAAACACCTTGAAGCTCTGCGCAACCTCAGTAGGAAGTTTTCCCCGTGAGCAACACCGTCCGCCCTCATTCTGGCTCAACAGCACGCCGACTGCTAGGTGGTGGCGTAATTTTCGGCGCCGCTGTCGCCGTGGCCGCCTGTGGTGCCTCGGCCGGTACGTCAGCTTCCGGGTCCGGTTCGAGTGCCAGCCCGAGCCCGGCCGCAAGCAGTGCCTCCGCCGGAGCGGCCGGGGCTACGTCGTCCTCCGCCGTGACCGTGAGCACCAAGAACGTGCCCGGAGTAGGCCCCGTGCTGGTCGACAGCAAGGGACAGACGCTGTACCTGCTGACCTCGGAAAAGGGCGGCAAGATCACCTGCACGGCCAGCAACGGCTGTACCCAGGCCTGGCCCGAGACCACCCTGCCCAGTGGCACCACCGCGGCCAAGGCCGGAACCGGAGCGCAGTCCTCACTGCCCGGCACGGTCAAGGGCGCCACCGGTGCGATGGAAGTCACCTACAACGGCTGGCCGCTGTACACGTTCTCGGGCGACTCCGGTGCGGCCGGCGTGGCCCACGGCCAGGGGCTGACCAGCTTCGGCGGCACCTGGTACGTGCTGAACGCCGCCGGTAACCCGGTGACCGCCAAGGCCGACAGCGCCAAATCCAGCTCCAGTCCCAGCTCGAGCTCCGGTTCCGGTGGCTCCGGCGGATACGGGTACTGAGCCATGACCCCTGACACGACCCACGCGAAGGAAGACTCCGGCATGACCAGAACCGATCCAGCCAGCACCGGTCCGGCCAGCAAGGGCCCGGCCAGCGCGTCGCACCCGGCGCCCGTCCACGCGG
>CAXUJF010000439.1:0-5387 GCA_964250865.1 uncultured Streptosporangiaceae bacterium | reverse complement strand
CCCCTGGGTGGAGTGATTTTTTAGCCACCTCCTGGCTCCGGGCTTGCGCGCGGGGACCCCTGCGGCAGGCCCGCCAGGCCAACCGTCGGCAGCCCCGAAGTGCGGCCTGGCCGCCCGCCCGCGTAGGGCCTGCCGCACCCCCGCCCGAAGCCCTCCACCGGCCGGACACCGGCCAAACAATCACCTCGAAGCCGGATGCCCCAATGGTCCCGGGAGTCCCAGCGGCCCCGAGAGTCCCGGGTCCCTAGGTGCCCAAAGGTAACTTCGGTGCCCCTCTTAGGGACCCGAAGTTACCTATGCCGCCCCCAGAGCGAGGGACGGGCGGTGCCATTGCGTGCTGAGTGATGGATGGGTTCCGCGGCGACCACTCCGGCCCGCGCCCGGCCTCCTCAGGCCTAGTCGAGGCGGGCCTCGTAGCGGAGCAGCGCACCCAGCTCCCCCGGCCGTGGATCGACGCCGGTCAGGCCGCGGGCGGTGAACCAGGCCGCGACGTTGTCGGCGTCGCGCTCCAGGTAGCGGGCCCCCTGTGGGTTGGCGACCACGTCGACGACCTGCGGCAGGTCGATCATCACCAGCCGGTCGCCGTGCACCAGGAGGTTGTAGGCCGACAGGTCGCCGTGGGCCAGGCCGTGCCGGGCCAGCGTGACCACGGCGTCGACCAGCTGGTCCCACAGCGAGGCCAGCAGGGCACCGGCCGGGCGCAGCTCGGCCAGCCGCGGCGCGCCCGTGCCGTCAGGTTCGCCGATGAACTCCAGTAGCACCTCGGTCCCGACCACGGACACCGGATAGGGGACCGGGACACCCGCCAGGAACAGCTGGACCAGCGCCCCGAACTCGGCCCCGGCCCACTGGCCGGCCAGGGCCTCCCGGCCGAACGCGGTCCGGCCCGCCATGGCCCGGTTGGTCCGGGACTCCCGGACGCGCCGGCCCTCCACGTAGCCGCTGTCGCGCTGGAACATCCGGTGCCCGGCGTCCCGGTACCGCTTGGCCGCCAGCAGGCAGGACGGCCCGGTCTGCGGCACGGCCCGGCGCACCAGGAATACGTCGGCTTCCTTACCGGTCTTCAGGATGCCGAGCTCGGTGTCGACCGCGGCCAGCTCGGTGACCAGCCAGTCCGGGTAGGGTTCCGGCCCGCGTTCGCCGGCGTCGGGCTGGTCCCAGGTCGACCAGCGGTCGCCTTCGGGCAGGCCGTCGGTAGCGTCGCTGACGTCCAGGGACGGCAGCCCGCGGGCATGCCGCTGACGCTTCTGGAAAAGCGGTTCGTCCTCGTCGAAGCGCCGCTTATCGCGGCGGCGCTCCCGGTTGTACTCGTATGGGTGCGACAGAGCGCGCACGGGAGAAGCTCCTCAGGAAGAAAGCGAAAAGGGCGGCCGAGAACCCACCCACGACAGGCGTAGACATGAGGTCCGTCTCCCTTCGCTCGACCCGGCTCAGCCGGGTGCTTCCTGCGGCCAGCGACCCTGCGGTGACCGTGCAGCGAACGTGCCACACGGCCGCGCCGCGGCACAACTGATTTTCCGCGGGCCCAGCCGCAGCCCGCGCCTCAGACGCTCGTGAGGATGACGAGCTCCTGCGTCGACCGGGTCATCGACACGTACCGGTCCACCGCCCCCTCTATGCCCGGCCCGAACGAGCCCGGATCGACCAGGACGACCAGGTCGAACTCGAGCCCCTTGGACAGCTCCGGCGTCAGTGACCGGACCCGGGCCGTGGCCGCGAATAGGGGATCGCCGATGACGCAGGCGATCCCGTCGTCGTGCGTGGCCAGCCACTGGCCCAGGATCGAGTCCAGCTCCGAGGTGGCCGCGTGCTGCACCGGCCGCCCGCTGCTGCGGATGGAGACCGGCACGTTGGCGTCCGGGAGCACGGCCCGGATGACCGGCTCGGCCTCGGCCATGATCTCTTCCGGGGTGCGGTAGTTGATGCTCAGGGTGGCCAGGCTGATCCGGTCGAACCCGACCCGCTTGAGCCGTTCCGGCCACGACTCGGTGAACCCGTGCCGGGCCTGGGCCCGGTCCCCGACGATGGTGAAGCTCCGGGACGGGCAGCGCAGCAGCAGCATCTGCCACTCCGCATCGGTCAGTTCCTGCGCCTCGTCCACGACGATGTGCGCGAACGGGCCCGCGAGCACGTCCGGCTCGGCGATGGGCAGCGCGGCCTCGTCGACCAGGGCGTCCTGGAAGTCCTCACCCCGCAGCATGTTCACCAGGCCGCCGCCGTACTCGTCGTCGTGCGCCGCGATCAGGCTGTCCAGCACCTTGTCCATCTGCTCGCGTTCGGCCGCGACCACGGCCTGCTGCCGCTGGCGGCGCCGTGACGCCTGCGGGTCCCCGAGCCGCTGCCGGGCCGCGTCCAGCAGCGGCAGGTCGGACACCGTCCAGGCCTGGGCGTCCGGGCGCTGCAGCGCCCGGACCTCGGCCACGGTGAGCTCGGGCGCGCACTTACGCAGGTAGGCCGGCACCGTCCACAGGTCACCGACGAGGTCGGTCGGTTCCAGCAGCGGCCAGGCCCGGTAGATCGCCGTGCGCAGTTCCCGGTTCTGCCGCAGCGACTTGCGCAGCAGGTCAGGCGGGGCGTCGCCCCGGTACTTGGCCATCAGGATCGCGAGCAGTTCTTCCTCGATCAGGTCGCGCGCCTCGTTGTGGGGGATGCCCGCCTCGGCCGCCTCGAACGCCTCGGCCCAGTCGGCCGCGCTCAGCTCGATGTCGCCCCACGGGGTCTCGACCTTCATGCCCTGGGTGGGCGGGTGCTCGTAGAACCTGACCGCCGGCTCGATCGCCTTGACCAGGTCGGCCGACGCCTTCAGCCGGGCCACCTCCGGGTCGGTCTCCACCGTGGCCGTGGCGCCCTCGGCCACCAGGTTCCGCAGCGTGCAGGTCTGCACGCCCTCCTCGCCCAGGCTGGGCAGCACGTCGGCGACGTAGTGCAGGTAGGGCTGGTGCGGGCCGACGAACAGCACACCGCCCCGCCGGTGCCCCAGTCGGGGGTCGGAGTAGAGCAGGTAAGCGGCGCGGTGCAGCGCGACCACGGTCTTGCCCGTGCCCGGGCCGCCGTCGACGACGAGCGCGCCCCGGGAGCTGGCCCGGATGACGCCGTCCTGGTCGGCCGCGATCGTGCCGAGCACGTCCCGCATCCGGGGCGATCGGCTGGCGCCCAGGCTGGCAATGAAGGCCGACTGGTCGTCCAGCGCGGCGTGCCCCTCGAACCCGTCCGGGGTGAACACCTCGTCCCAGTAGTCGCTGATCTGGCCGCGGGTCCAGCGGTAGCGGCGGCGGCTGGCCAGGCCCATCGGGTTGGCGTGGGTCGCGCCGAAGAACGGCTCGGCCGCGGGAGAACGCCAGTCGAGCAGCAGCCGGCGGCCGTCGCGGTCGGTCAGGCCGAGCCGCCCGACGTAGGTCGGCTCACCGTCATCGTCACTGACCATGCGGCCCAGGCACAGGTCCAGGCCGAACCGCCGCAGCACCCGCAGGCGACCGGTCAGCCGGTAGATCTCCTGGTCCCGGTCCAGGGCTTTCTGGCCGATGCCGCCCGGTGCCGCGAGCTCGGTCTCAAGACGTCCGGACAGGTCCTCCATCGATTCGTCCAGGCTGGCCGCGATGGCCGCGAAGTGCTGCTCGTCCTCGGCGATCAGCGCCGGGTCGGCCTTGGCCGCCAACCGGCTGGGCAGGTTGAATGCGCTCGTGGTCGGGTTGGTCACGGCATCAGCTCCGATCTGCCGAACCAGCGGCCGAGCGCTTCTCGCAGGGCGGGCGCAGCGGTGCTGGCGGGTTCGTCGATGGGGGCGGCCCAGGCGATGTAGGCGTCCGGGCGGATCAGCAGGGCGTCGGCTGGCCGCTGGCCGGTCGTGGCGGTCCGGCTATCGACGCGATGCCGCCAGTCCCGGGCGGTCTCGCGCAGGTCCGGGCGGCCCGCGAGGTCGAGGAACACGGGACGTGCGGCGCGCATGAGTCCCGCGACGGTGGTGGTGCCCTGGTCGGTGTGCAGGGTGAGGTCAGGGGCAAAGGTGCCGGTCAGGGGACTGGAACTGGAACTGGGATAGCGCAGGTCGGTGCCAGCGATCAGGGTGGCCAGGCGGTGCAACGGCTGCTGGTCGGCGACCAGTTCGGCGAACAGTTCCCGCAGCGCCTCGTCGGCCGGGTCCTGCCCACGGCGCAGGGCCACCTGGGCTTGGGTCTGCAGCATCTCACGCGCCCCGGCGAAGTGGCGCTCGTCGTGATAGGTGTCCAGCAGGCCGGCCGGCGCCCAGCCACCGATCTCGGCCGCCAGCTTCCAGGCCAGGTTGACGCTGTCGAGCATGCCGACGTTGATGCCGATGCCGGTGGCGGGGAACTGGTGAGCCGCGTCGCCGGCCAGCAGGATTCGCCCGCTGCGGTACGGATCGGCCTGCCGGGCCTGGAACCCGTAGCGCGACAGCCGGGTCACTTCTTTCAGGGGCAGCTCCGCGCCGAGCACCCGGCGGATGCTGCCCTGGAACTCGGTCAAGGTCATCGGCGCGTCATCGTCGGGCTCGGCCGCCTCGTCCTCGGTGGTCTGAATCATCAGAATTCCCGAGGCCAGCCGCCCGAACGCGAACACGCCGCGGTCGGTCCGGGTAAAACCCCGCCGCACCCGGCCCACACCGGGGACGTCGAGGTCGCCGTCGTCCGGGCGGGTGACCGAGCCGGGCACGGTGGCCTGACCCAGCCGGTTGACCTCGGGGTAGGTGATGCCCGGGAACGGGATGCCAGCCGCGACGCGGACCCGGCTGTGGGCGCCGTCGCATCCCACCAGGTAGTGGGCGCGGATCTGGTAGGGCCCGTCCGGGCCGCGCACGTCCGCGGTCACCGTGGCGTCGTCCTGGCTGACCCCGGCCACCTCGTGTCCGTGGCGTATCTCGGCGCCGAGGTCGCGGGCGTGTTCGTGGAGCAGGCGCTCCAGCCGCGGCTGCGGGAGCCCCAGGACCCGCAGCGGGTTATCGGTCAGGGGCGCGAGGTTCAGATCCATACCGCCGAACGGGATCATGGGGGCCGGGTGGACCGGGCCGTTGCTGGCCGCTTCCGCCCGGTCCAGTAGGCCCCGGTAGCGCAGCAGTTCCACGATCTGGCCGGAGAAACCGTTGGCCTTCGGGGCCTCCCGCAGCTGCGGCCGCCGCTCCAGCACCAGCGGCCGCACCCCAGCCAGGCCCAGCTCACCGGCCAGCATCAGCCCGGTCGCACCCGCCCCCGCAATGATCACGTCGGTGTCCGTCACCCGTCGCGACTCCCGTTTCTGTAGCTGCCGCCCCGTTCTGCCCCCGGCCAGCGATTATGCGGCACGACCGGGGTCTTGCGGCAAGCCCCCCTGCACGCTATAAGTTGAAAGTGGAGGGGAGTATGCCCTCCGGCCCCCAGGATAAGGATGAGCGGGAC
>CAXUJF010000438.1:0-5403 GCA_964250865.1 uncultured Streptosporangiaceae bacterium | reverse complement strand
CTAAGCCGGAGAGGTCACCAAGATGAGCGAGCCTTCGAAGAACGGCTGAGTCCGCAGGTACCCGTACCGCCGGTCCCAGGTGCCGTCGGCCAGGTCGCGGCTCAGGTCCCGGGTGAAGCGGTCGGGCACGGCGGGATCGACGAAACTCCAGGCCGAGCAGGATCGCCGGGCCGCCGGGTCGAGCAGCATCTCCGGCCGGCCGTAGTAGGCCTCGTTGAAACCGTCGGTGCAATCCAGCGGGACCGGCACCACGGCGGTGGTGACCGGGGCGCCGAGGGCTTCGGCCAGCGTCTCGACCGACGGGTAGCGGCGGCCCTCGGTGTCGAGGACCTCCGGGGCGTACTGGTTGAGCCAGAACCCTCGCAGCCGGGCCGGGTCGCCGGTGAGGATCACGACCGGGCCGCGGGTGACCCGACGGACCTCACGCAGGCCTGCCCGCAGGTCGGTCCACTGGTGCACGCTGAAGGTGGTCATCGCCGCGTCGAAGGAGTCGTCGGCGAACCGCAGGTCCTCGGCCGTAGCGGGCACCGCCGGGGCCCGGCCGGGTGGCCGCGGGGCCCGCATCGCCGCGGGCGGCGCCCCCGGGGTGGCCGGGCGGTCGGCCGGCGCATACGAGCCCGCGCCGGCCCCCACGTTCAAGACGGTGCGGGCCTGGCCCAGCGCCTGGCTGATCTGGGTCGCGATCCTGCTGTCCGGCCGGCGGTAGTGCGAGTACGACGCACCGATCGCACCGTAGTCCGCGTCCCCTGCGCTGCCGTCCGCCGATCGCGTCACCTTTTCATTCAACTGGGGCGGGCAACTTATTGACCGGCGAAAGGCCACGTTTCATTTACCGGCGAAGGCCACGTTGGTGGCGGTGGCGCTGACCCGCACGCCGCCGGAGACCACGCTGACCGACTTGACCACCAGGTGCAGCGGCAGCCCGGTGATCGGGACCACGAACCGGAACTGGCCGGCGATCAGGCTGGACAGCGCGCTGCTGCCGTGAGCCACCGAAATCTTGGTCGGGGTGACCGCGATGCCGGTCCCGCTGGGCGACAACGTGGCGTCGGCCGAGACCGGGAGGCTCAGCCCGAGGTAGCGAATGGTCCCGGCCAGCTTCAGGGCCGAACCGTCCTGGCTGAGCTTCACCCCGGCGGGCAGGCGACTGCGCACGGACGAGAACGGCACGGTGGCGGTGCCACTGACCTGAGCCGCGGTGATGTCCGCGGTGTTGTTCCCGGTCAGGTCGCGGATCGGGGCGTTCACCCCGGTCAGCTGGGCCACCAGGTCGTCGACGGTCACTCCGCTGGTGGTCAGCTGGCCGACCGAAACACCGATGTCGGAGTAGTGACCGGACGCCACCTGGGTCAGGAACGGGAATCCCCGCACGCTGACCGAGGGCTTGGCGGGCAGGTCATAGGCCGACTGCACCTTGCTCGCGATCTCGTGATCGGCCACGACCACGCCGATCCGGTCGGCCGCGAGCAGCAGCCCAGCCAGGATGATCACGGCGATCAGCAGCTTGCGCATGGGCTGGCAGCGTACCCGGCCAGGACGGGGTAAACCGGTTCATCTCAGTCAGCCGCCGGCGAAGGGCGGCAGCACCTCGATGACGGCCGCACCGGCCAGGCTGATGTCCTCGTGCCGCCGGGTCCCGGCCGGGGCACCGTCGACCAGGAAGGACGAGCGAGCCAGCACCTCACGCAGGCGATCTCCCGGCTCGCCGCGGCGGCGCGCGAGGGCGGAAGCCAGCGCCTCGGCCAGGGTTCCGGCCTCACAGGACTCGTCCGCGACCCCGGCCGCGGCCTTCGCCGCCGCCCAGTAGCGAATCGTAACCATGGTCAAATCGGCTATCCTCGTCAACAATGGGATCCGGGCGACGCTGCCCCCGGGTCCCTGTGTGTTTTAACAGGCTAGTGCCGGTGCGCCGGGCGCCGCGAAGTTGGAGGTGGAACCGCTTGAGCGATCTGCTCCTGCTGACCGGGACGCTGGAACCGTCTACGGAAGTGCTGCCCGCCCTGGGTCTGCTGCTGCACTCGGTGCGGGTGATGCCGCCCGAGGCATCGGCCCTGATCGACGCGCCGCCCGGGGACATCGTGCTGGTCGACGCCCGTCGCGACCTGGCCCACGGTAAGAGCATCTGCAAGCTGCTGCTCACCACTGGGCTGGACTGCCCGCTCATGATCATTGTCACAGAGGGTGGCCTGGCCGCGGTCAGCGCCGACTGGGGCGCCGACGATGTGGTCCTCAACACGGCCGGGCCGGCCGAGGTTGAAGCGCGGCTGCGGCTGGCCCTGGGCCGCCGGGCCCGGAACGCGGCCGTGGACGCGCCGGACGAGATCCGGTCCGGCGACCTCACCATCGACGAGGCCACCTACTCCGCGCGACTGCGCGGGCGCGCGCTCGACCTGACGTTCAAGGAATTCGAACTGCTGAAGTTCCTGGCCCAGCACCCGGGCCGGGTGTTCACCCGGGCCCACCTGCTGCAGGAGGTCTGGGGCTACGACTACTTCGGCGGCACCCGCACGGTGGACGTGCACGTCCGGCGGTTGCGGGCCAAGCTGGGCACCGAGCACGAGGCGCTGATCGGGACCGTCCGCAACGTCGGCTACCGTTTCGTTCCGTTCAAGGGCGCCAGTGACGACCAGCGGACGGCCCAGGACGCGGGAGACGATGAACACGACACCGGATCCGACGACGACCCCCCGCGGGGCGCGCCCGGCGGCGGGCCCCCGGCCCCCGGCCGCGCCGGACCCCGCCGCCCCGCCCGCCCGCCCCCCCCCCCCCCCCCGGCGGGGGCCCCCCGGGCGGCCTCCACGAGGCCCAGTCCGGCGCCTGACCCGGCGGCCCGGCCGTCCGTAGCCGAAACGCTCAGCCCGGCCCAGCGGGATCAGGTGCTGCGGCTGGTAGCCGAGGCGGCCGAGGCCGACGGTGTGGCTCCGCTGTCCGAGCAGGCCATGCTGCACGTGCGCTATGGCGGATCAGCCGCGCCCGACGACGACCGCAGCCGGGCCGGGGCCAACGGCGACGGCCAGGCGGAAGGCGACGGTGGCGAGCCGGGACCGGCCGGGCTGGACCTGCTGGCCAGCGCGGACGGTGTGATCACCGGCTACGCCCACCTGGAGTGGGAGGGGCCCGGGGTGGCCAGCGCCGAGGTGGTTACCCGCCCCGGCCACCGGCGCCGGGGCACGGGCCGGGCGCTGCTGGACGGGCTGACCCAGCAGGCCGGATCGGGCGCGCTGCGGGTCTGGGCCCACGGCGACCTGCCCGCGGCGGCAGAACTGGCCCGGGCGGCCGGGCTCAGCCGGGTCCGGGCCCTGTTCCAGATGAGCCGCCCGCTACGGGACCCGTTGCCCGAGCCGTCGTGGCCGGCCGGGGTGACGCTCCGGACGTTCGAGCCGGGCCGGGATGAAGAGAGCTGGCTGCGGCTCAACGCGCTGGCGTTCGCCCATCATCCCGAGCAGGGCGCCTGGACCCGGATGGACCTGGAACTGCGGGAGCAGGAGGACTGGTTCGACCCGGCGGGCTTCTTCCTGGCCGAGCGGGACGGGCGGCTGGCCGGGTTCCACTGGACCAAGGTGCACGACGCGGAAACCGGCGAGGTCTACGTGGTCGGGGTGGATCCGGCCGAGCAGGGCTCAGGGCTGGGACGAGCCCTCACCCTGACCGGACTGCGCTACCTGCGGGACGACCGGGGGCTGGCCGAGGTCATGCTCTACGTGGACGAGACCAATCGGGCCGCGGTGCGGATGTACACGGCGCTGGGCTTCACCCTGGCCGCCACCGACGTCATGTACGGGACGCCTGAACCGGACTAGGACGAGCCGGACTAGTTGCGACTAGTGCGAACGGGCTAGGCGATCCGGCCGAGCACGCTGGGGGTGGGGCGGACGCCCAGCACCTCGTCCAGCTCTTCGCGGCTCAGCGGGCCATCGCTGACGGCCACCGCACCCAGCACCTCGGCGTACAGCTCGATCTCATCCAGAGCGACCAGATCGTGAACACGAAGATCTACGAACTCGGGCACCGTGCTCACCTCCGTCGACGCTGACGCTTGGCGCCTGTGTCTCAAGGCTACGTCGTACGCCGCTGGTCCGCATGACCCATCAGGGCCATTCTTGTACCACCCTCAGGTGTGGTTTTACCCAGAGCGGCGGTCACAATCCCACCAATCGCCCGATAAAGCCGGCCGCGATCCGATAGAGAACTGATACGAGGACTAGTGAGCGTTATTGTGCATGCACGGTGTGGCCTGGCGGGGTCGGCCGCGGGCGATGTCCGGACCGCCGCCGGGACGCAGCGCGAGCCGACGGTGCCGCGAGGCAGGTAGCGACTCTGCGCGACGTGATGGAAGCCAAGCGTGGACCTCGGCCGGGTGGGGGCCGGTCCAACAGGACGTGTACCGGAGCACTTGGACGTTTCGGTTGCGCGGAAGGGTCGTTCGGGACAAGAGTCGTGCACATATCGATCTCACCACAGCCCACAAGGTTCCCGCCGACATCACGCCTCGCTCAGTAGTCCCGCGATAACGTGCCTACCGGTCAACTTTCCTGCACGCTCCCGGATATAAGGTCCTCGTGAAGCCATGAACGAAAATACCGATCTCCTTCCCAATCTCTCCAGCCAAGAAGACGCTTTTGAGGTGCAGCTGCGCGGCTACAGCCGGCGGCAGGTCGATGAGTTCGTCGCCCGCTGCCGGAGCCAGGTCCGCGAGCTCGAGGAACGGCTTGGCCGCTCGCTGGACGAGACCGAGCAGCTTCGGCAGGAGACCCAGGCGCTCCGCCAGGCGGCCCTGGGCAACAAGCCGGCTCACGAGGAAGTGAGCGAGCGGATCTCCCAGATCCTGAAGCTCGCCGACGACGAGGCCAAGGCGCAGAAGAACCGGGCTGACGACGACATCAAGAAGCAGCTGTCGGACGCGCAGCAGGAAGCCGACCGCTCCCGCAAGGAGGCTCGGGAGCAGGCCGAGCACATGCTCACCGCCGCCCAGGAGCAGGCCGAGCGGGCCATTTCGGCAGCTCGCGCCGAGGCGGACAAGACGAGGACGACCGCCCGCGCCGAGGCTGACCACCTGACGGCGGACGCGCACAAGAAGGCGGACAGCGCGCTGTCCACGGCCAAGGCCCAGGCCAAGCAGACGCTGGACGAGGCCACGGCCCGCGCGGCGGCCATCCACGACGGCGCCGAGCGCAGGCTCAACCTGCTCAGCACCCGCCACGCCGAGACGATCCGCCGGCTGACCGACATCCTGGACGGCGTGTCCGGCCTGGTTGCGGCGGAGACCGCGCGCCCGTCGCTGGAGGACGAAGTCGACCAGAACGTGGCCAAGGCCATGGGCCAGAAGGTGGGCGAGGCGGGCAGCGGCGGCCAGAACGCCGGCGCCCCCACCGGCGCGAACCCGGCGATGACGCCGGCCCGCCC
>CAXUJF010000437.1:0-5409 GCA_964250865.1 uncultured Streptosporangiaceae bacterium | reverse complement strand
CACCCCCCGCCCCCCGCCCGGGTCGGGGGGGGGGGGGGCGGGCGGCCCGCCCCCCCCGAAACGCTGACTGGGGCAGTTCTCGGCTACACTGCAAGACGCGCGGTCTTGAGCGCTGGTGTCGCCGACGGCGGATGCCGCCTCGGGCCGGCCTTACCGGCCGAGTCGCCGTGCTGAGCTTTCCCCCATTTGCTTCGAGGAGTAACCACCGTGCCTGAGGTCCGCATCGCCGCCGAGCCGCGCACCGAGTTTGGCAAGGGCGCCGCCCGGCGTACGCGCCGCGCGGGCCTCGTGCCTGCCGTGCTCTACGGCCACGGCGAGGAGACGCGCCACGTCGTGCTGCCCGGCCACGAGCTGATGCTCGCGCTGAAGACGCCGAACGTGCTGATCCAGCTGGACGGCCTGGCCGACGTGAACGGGCTGGCGCTGCCCAAGTCTGTGCAGCGCGACCCGATCCGCGGCACCATCGAGCACGCCGACCTGATCCTGGTCCGCCGGGGCGAGAAGGTCACGGTCGAGATCTCGGTCCGGGTCACCGGCGAGGTGTCACCGGACGGCATGCTCAACCAGCAGGTGGTCCAGCTCCCGGTCGAGGCCGACGCCACCAACATCCCGGACGGGATCGACGTGGACGTGGAGGGCATGGATGTCGGCGCCTCGATCCACGCCGGCGACCTGGCCCTGCCGGACGGCACGACCCTCGCGGTCGACCCCGAGACGCTGATCCTGCAGGTGCTGGCGGCGCCGACGGCCGAGCAGATCGAGGCCGAGATCGGCGGCACCGAGGGTGCCGAGACGCCGGAGCCGGTCGGTGAGACCGAGTCCGCCGACGCGGGCGACGAGAGCTGACCGCTCGCTGAGTGCGGGCCCTATGGGTGAAGAAGGACCCGGCGATGGCGGACGACGACCGCTGGATCATCGCCGGGCTCGGCAACCCGGGCCCGGAGTACGCCGGTAACCGGCACAACGCCGGGCACATGGTGCTGGACCTGCTGGCCGAGCGGATGGGCAGCCGGTTCAAGGCCCACCGGACCCGCAACCAGGTCGCCGATGGGCGGCTGGCCGGGATCCCGGTCACGCTGGCCAAGCCGCGCACGTACATGAACACCTCCGGCGGGCCGGTGGCCGCGCTGGCTTCCTTCTACAAGGTGCCGCCGGAGCGGTTGGTGGTCGTCCATGACGAGCTGGACATCGCGTTCGGGGCCATCCGGCTCAAGCTCGGGGGCGGCGACAACGGCCACAACGGCCTGCGCTCCATCACCCAGTCCCTCGGCACCAACGCCTACTACCGGGCCCGGTTCGGCATCGGCCGGCCGCCGGGACGGATGGACGCGGCCACGTTCGTGCTGCGTGATTTCTCCACCGCCGAACGCAAAGAACTGCCGCTGCTCATCGACCGCTGCGCCGACGCCGTGGAGACCCTGCTGTCCAAGGGAATTGCGGTTGCGCAGAACACGTTCCACGCTGACTGAGCGCATACCCAAGGAGCCCGCCGATGGCATCGGACGACGACCACCTCGCCCGGGATCTCGCCGTAGTGGCGGGACACCGCCTGGTTGAGCTGCGGGCCCGGGGTGGCACGCCGGACGAGCTGCGCCACGCGGGCGACCAGCTGGCGCACGAGTTCCTCACCGCCGAGCTGGCCCGGCTGCGGCCGGACGACCGGGTGCTGTCCGAGGAGGGCGCGGACGACCCGGCCCGGCTGGGCGCGGACCGGGTCTGGATCGTCGACCCGCTCGACGGCACCCGCGAGTTCGGCGAGGCGGGCCGGATCGACTGGGCCGTCCACGTGGCCCTGTGGGAGCGGCGGGCCGGTGACCTGACCGCCGGGGCCGTGGCCCTGCCCGCCCAGGACGAGGTGCTGAGCACCGTGAACCCGCCGCCCCTGCCGGGTGACCCGCCGGACAAGCCGCTCCGGATCGTGGTCAGCCGGTCCCGGCCCGCGTCGTTCCTGCCCCGGATGGCCGAGCTGGCCGGCGCGGACCTCGTCCCGCTCGGGTCGGCCGGGGCCAAGGTGGCCGCGGTCCTGCTGGGGGAGGCGGACGGTTACGTGCACGCGGGCGGCCAGTACGAATGGGACTCGGCCGCGCCGGTGGCGGTGGCCCGGGCCGCGGGCTTCCATGCGTCCCGTATCGACGGCAGCGAGCTTTCCTACAATCAGTCTGACCTGCTCATGCCGGATATCCTGGTCTGTCCGCCGGTCCTGACCAGCCTGCTGCTGGAAGCGATCCGTTCCGCTCAATCCTGATCCACGACGCCCTCTGGAACCTGTGATGCGCACCGACTACACGCTGTCCCAGCTCGACGTGCTGGAGGCCGAATCGATCCACGTGATCCGCGAGGTCGCGGCCGAGTTCGAGCAGCCCGCGCTGCTGTTCTCCGGCGGCAAGGACTCGATTGTCATGCTCGCGCTGGCGGAGAAGGCGTTCAGGCCGGCCAACATCCCGTTCCCGGTCATGCACGTGGACACCGGGCACAACTTCTCCGAGGTCCTCGAGTACCGCGACAAGCGGGTCGCGGAGCTCGGGGTACGGCTGATCGTGGCCAGCGTCCAGGACTCGATCGACTCCGGCCGGGCGGTCGAGGAGACCGGTCGCTGGGTGAGCCGGAACCGGCTGCAGACGGTCACGCTGCTCGACGCCATCGAGGACAACCGCTTCGACGCCCTGTTCGGCGGGGCCCGGCGGGACGAGGAGAAGGCCCGGTCCAAGGAACGGGTGTTCTCGTTCCGTGACGAATTCGGCCAGTGGGACCCGAAGAACCAGCGGCCCGAGCTGTGGAACCTCTACAACACCCGGCTCAAGCGAGGCGAGCATATCCGGGTGTTCCCGCTGTCGAACTGGACCGAGCTCGACATCTGGGCCTACATCGAGCGGGAGAACCTCGAGATCCCGTCGATCTACTACGCCCACGAGCGCGAGGTCTTCGAGCGGGACGGCATCCTGCTCGCGGTGAACGAGTACCTGACGCTGGCCGGGGACGAGACCCCGTTCACGGCCACGGTCCGGTACCGGACGGTGGGCGACATGACGATCACCGGAGCGGTGCTGTCCACCGCGGCCACCGTCGGTGAGGTCATCACCGAGGTCGCGGCCACCCGGGTCACCGAGCGCGGCGCGACCCGGGCCGACGACCGGACCAGCGAGGCGGCGATGGAAGACCGTAAGAAGGAAGGCTACTTCTGATGGACATCTTGCGGTTCGCCACCGCCGGCTCGGTCGACGACGGTAAATCCACCCTGATCGGGCGGCTGCTGTACGACTCCAAGGCCATCTTCGAGGACCAGCTCGAGGCGGTCGAGCGCACGTCACGGGACCGTGGCGAGGAGACCCCCAACCTTGCGCTGCTGACCGACGGCCTGCGGGCCGAGCGGGAGCAGGGCATCACGATCGACGTCGCCTACCGCTACTTCGCCACCCCGCGGCGGAAGTTCATCATCGCCGACACCCCCGGGCACATCCAGTACACCCGCAACATGGTCACCGGCGCCTCCACCGCCGACCTGGCCGTGGTGCTGGTCGACGCGCGCAACGGGCTGACCGAGCAGAGCCGGCGGCACGCCTTCCTGGCCACCCTGCTCCAGGTCCCGCACCTGGTGCTGGCGGTCAACAAGATGGACCTGGTCCATTACGACCAGGCGGTGTTCGACAAGATCGCGGCCGAGTTCACCGCCTTCGCGGCCAAGCTGCACATCGGGGACCTGACCTTCATCCCGATCTCGGCCCTGCTGGGCGACAACGTGGTCCAGCGCTCGACCAACATGCCCTGGTACGACGGGCCCTCGCTCCTGCACCACCTGGAGCACGTCCATATCGCCTCGGACCGCAACCTGATCGACGTGCGGTTCCCGGTCCAGTACGTGATCCGGCCGCATCAGGCCACCGACCCCGGGCTGCACGACTACCGGGGGTACGCGGGCGAGGTGGCGGGCGGGGTGATCCGGCCCGGGGACGAGGTGATGCACCTGCCGTCCGGGTTCACCACCACCGTGCGCGGGGTCGAGGTCGCGGGCCAGCCGGTGGACGAGGCGTTCCCGCCCATGTCGGTCACGCTGCTGCTGGACGACGACGTGGACATCTCCCGGGGCGACATGATCTGCCGTCCCAACAACAAACCGGCCGTGACCCAGGACGTCGAGGCCATGGTCTGCTGGATGGTGGGCGACAAGCAGCTCACCCCGCGCAGCCGTCTGGTGGTCAAGCACACCACCCGCACGGTGAAGGCGATCGTGCGCGACCTGCACTACCGGATCGACGTGAACACGCTGCACCGGGACGAGACCGCCACCGGGCTGGGGCTGAATGAGGTCGGCCGGGTCACGCTGCGGCTGACCCAGCCCATCTTCTCCGACCCCTACAGCCGCAACCGGCAGACCGGTGGCCTGATCCTCATCGACGAGGCGACCAACGCCACCGCCGGCGCCGCCATGATCACCGACTCACGGTGAGCGGGGCCGGCGGGGTGGAGCCAGCGGAGGCGGGCACGCCGTTCGACGACCTGGCCCGCTACGTCGAGATCCCGCGGGTCGGCGGGCTGCGGCTGGCCCCGGACGGCACCTGGCTGGCCGCCGTGGTCCAGACGCTCAGCGCTGACCGGAAGAAGTACGTCAGCAGCATCTGGCGGCTGCCCGCGCACCCGGGTGACGACCCGCCTCCGCGCCGCCTCACCTGGTCCGCCGACGGTGAGAACAACCCCCGCTTCGCCCCGGACGGTTCGCTGCTCTACCTCTCCAAGCGTCCGGGCCAGCAGGCCGCTTCCGACGACGGGAAGGCCGCCGACCAGGCCACCCTGTGGCGGCTGCCCGCCGGCGGCGGCGAAGCCGTCCGCGTGGCCGCGCGGCCGGGCGGGGTGAGCGCGGCCAAGACCGCGGCCGCCAGCGACCAGGTGGTACTGGCCGCTCCGGTCCTGCCCGGGCCTGATTCCGAAGCCGGTTCCGTGGGCGACGCCGAGCGACGCCAGGCCCGCGAGGACGCCGGCGTCACCGCGATCCTGCACGAGTCGGTCCCGGTCCGGTACTGGGATCACGACCTGGGCCCGGCTGAGTTGCGCCTGTTCGCCCTGTCCTTGGGTGCCCTGTCCTTGGGTACGCTGTCCGCGGGAGGCGCGGGGTCCCCAGGGGACGAGGCGACCGCCCCGCGCGACCTCACCCCGGCTCCGGGCCGCGCGCTGGACCAGCAGACATTTACCGTGGCCCCCGACGGCGGCACCGTGGTGGCCAGCTGGCGCCGCTGGGACTCCCCGGCCGAAATCCGTTCCGACCTGGTGGCGATCGAGGTGGCCGGCGGCGACCCGCGCACGCTGCTGTCGGCCGAGGGCTTCGACTTCGAGAGCCCCGAGGTCGCCCCGGACGGCACCCGGCTCGCCTGCATCCGGACCGCGCACCACACCCCCGAAGCCCCCGGCGACGTAACC
>CAXUJF010000436.1:0-5412 GCA_964250865.1 uncultured Streptosporangiaceae bacterium | reverse complement strand
CCCCCCCCCCCCCCCCCCCCCGCGGCGCCGACGTGGAGACCGAGGCCAGCCTGTCGTTCGGCGACGCGGTCGACGGCACCACGGTCCCGCTCAAGCTGACCGGCGACGGGCCCTGCCCGGTCTGCCGGGGCACCGGGGCCAAGGCCGGCACCGTGCCCAAGGTCTGCCCGACCTGCCAAGGTTCCGGGCAGTCCAGCCGGAACCTGGGCAGCTTCGCCTTCTCCGAACCGTGCAAGACCTGCATGGGCCGGGGGATGGTGGTCGATGACCCGTGCACCTCCTGCAACGGCAGTGGGCACGCGGCCAGCACGCGGACCATTCAGGCGCGGATTCCGGCCGGCGTGGCCGACGGGCAGCGGATCAAGCTCAAGGGCAAGGGTGCCCCGGGCGAGCGTGGCGGTCCCGCCGGGGACCTGTACGTGCGGATCCACGTCATGCCGCACCCGGTGTTCGGCCGGTCGGGTGGCAACCTGACCGTGACCGTGCCGGTGACCGTGCCCGAGGCGGCCCTGGGCGCCGACATCAAGGTGCCGTCGCACCGGGGTGCCCCGGTCACGGTCAAGATCCCGGCGGGCACACCGAACGGCCGCACCTTCCGGGTGCGGGGCAAGGGTATCCGGCGGTCCGACGGGACCTACGGCGACCTGCTGGTCACCGTCGAGGTGATCGTGCCCAAGAACGTCGGCACCAAGGGCCGCCAGGCGCTGGAAGACCTGCGCGAGGCCACCGCGGGAGAGGACCCCAGGGAAGACCTCCTGACGCGGGCCAAGAGCGCGTAGGACCAGTTCCGGCCGGCCAGCGCGGTAGCAGGACAAGCAGTAGCAGGACGACGGCCGCCCCCCCCCCGGGCGGCGGCCCCGGGAAGAGGAGACACGATGATGAGCGCGAAAGGGGATGGCAGTGACAAACCCATATGACATGTCCGACGAGACACCGGTCTACGTCATCTCCGTCGCCGCTCAGCTGTCCGGATTGCATCCGCAGACGCTGCGGACCTACGACCGGATGGGGCTGGTGTCCCCCGGACGGAGCACCGGCCGGGGCCGCCGCTACTCCATGCGGGACGTACTGGCGCTGCGGGAAGTACAGCGCCTCTCGCAGGACGAAGGCGTCAACCTGTCCGGGATCAAGCGGATCCTGGAACTGAATGACGAACTGAATCGGTCGCGTCGGATGCTGGCCGAACTCAAGAGCGAAATAACCCAGCTGCGGGTCGAGCTGGAGTCCACCCGATCCGTGGCGGCCCGGCTCGCGGACCTGCTCCGGCGTGGCCGCGGCGGTACCGGGCTCATCCCGGTCCGCAGCACCGCTCGGGTAGCGGTCTGGGAACCAGTGAACGACTCCGATCCAGCGGCGGGCGGCACCGCAGAAGATCCTTCGCGGGGCACTAGGCGCCCCCGGGCCGCGGACCGGTACACCACCGAAGAGAACGAGAGCTAAGAGCCTCACATGGACGACAAACTCACCAGGAAGAGCCAGGACGCGCTGTCATCAGCCGTCCGGCGCGCGGCCGCGGACGGCAACCCACAGGTTGACCCGCTGCACCTGCTGGTGGCGCTGATCGCGCAGAACGGCGGCACCACCACGCCGCTGCTGCGCGCCGTGGGCGCCGACCCGGCCACGGTGGCCAAGGACGCCGAGAACCGGCTGGGCCGCCTGCCCCGCGCCAACGGGCAGACGCTCAGCGCGCCCGAGATGTCCCGGCCGCTGCTGTCCGTCATCAACACCGCCGTGGCCCGGGCCCGGGACATGAACGACGAGTACGTGTCGACCGAGCACCTGCTGGTTGGCCTGGCGGCCGACGGCGGGCAGGCCGCCACGCTGCTCCGTGACGCCGGGGCCACCCCCGAGGCGCTGCTGGAGGCGTTCACCCAGGTGCGCGGGAGCGCGCGCGTGACCACCGAGAACCCCGAAGAGACCTACCAGGCGCTGGAGAAGTACGGCGTCGACCTCACCGAGCAGGCGCGGGACGGTGCCCTGGACCCGGTCATCGGCCGGGACGCGGAGATCCGGCGGGTCATCCAGGTGCTGTCCCGGCGGACCAAGAACAACCCGGTGCTGATCGGCGAGCCCGGCGTGGGCAAGACCGCCGTGGTCGAGGGCCTGGCCCAGCGCATCGTGGCCGGCGACGTGCCCGAGTCACTGCGCGACAAGAAGCTGATCGCCCTGGACCTGGGCGCGATGGTGGCCGGGGCCAAGTACCGCGGTGAGTTCGAGGAGCGGCTGAAGTCCGTCCTGAACGAGATCAAGCAGAGCGATGGCCAGGTCATCACGTTCATCGACGAGCTGCACACCGTGGTGGGTGCGGGCGCGGCCGAGGGCGCGATGGACGCGGGCAACATGCTCAAGCCGATGCTGGCCCGCGGTGAGCTGCGCATGGTCGGCGCGACCACGCTGGACGAGTTCCGCGAGCGGATCGAGAAGGATCCGGCCCTGGAGCGCCGCTTCCAGCAGGTGTTCGGGGGCGAGCCCACGGTCGAGGACACGATCGCGATCTTGCGTGGCCTGAAGGGCCGCTACGAGGCGCACCACAAGGTGCAGATCGCCGACGCGGCGCTGGTCGCGGCGGCCACCCTGTCCGACCGGTACATCACCGCGCGGTTCCTGCCCGACAAGGCCATCGACCTGATCGACGAGGCCGGTTCCCGGCTGCGGATGGAGATCGACTCCCGTCCGGTCGAGATCGACGAGCTGCAGCGGGCCGTGGACCGGATGAAGATGGAAGAGATGGCCCTGGCCCGCGAGTCCGACGCGGCCAGCAAGGACCGGCTGGAGCGGCTGCGCGCCGACCTGGCCGACCGGCAGGAGCAGCTGACCGCGCTGATCGCGCGCTGGGACCAGGAGAAGGCCGGCCTGAACCGGGTCGGTGACCTGAAGAAGCGGCTGGATGACCTCAAGGGCCAGGCCGAGCGGGCGCAGCGGGACGCTGACTTCGAGGCCGCCTCGCGGCTGATGTACGGCGAGATCCCGGCCCTGGAGCACGAACTGGCTCAGGCCACCGCGGCCGAAGCCAGCACGGCGGCGGGGGCCGAGGACGGGACCTCGGTCCCGGCCGAGGAGCCGATGGTCAAGGAAGAGGTCGGCCCGGACGACGTCGCCGACGTGGTGGCGTCGTGGACCGGCATCCCGGCGGGCCGGCTGCTCGAGGGCGAGACCGGCAAGCTGCTCCGGATGGAAGAGGAGCTGGGCAACCGGATCGTGGGCCAGGCCAGCGCGGTGCAGGCCGTCTCCGACGCGGTGCGCCGGGCCCGGGCCGGTGTGGCCGACCCGGACCGTCCCACCGGATCGTTCCTGTTCCTCGGGCCGACCGGCGTGGGCAAGACCGAGCTGGCCAAGGCGCTGGCCGAGTTCCTGTTCGACGACGAGCGGGCCATGACCCGGATCGACATGAGTGAGTACAGCGAGAAGCACTCGGTCGCCCGGCTGGTCGGCGCGCCTCCCGGCTACGTCGGGTACGAAGAGGGCGGCCAGCTCACCGAGGCCGTGCGGCGGCGCCCGTACACGGTGATCCTGCTGGACGAGGTGGAGAAGGCCCATCCCGAGGTCTTCGACATCCTGCTGCAGGTGCTGGACGACGGGCGGCTCACCGACGGCCAGGGCCGGACGGTGGACTTCCGGAACACGATCCTGATCCTCACGTCGAACCTGGGCTCGCAGTTCATCGCCGACCCGGCGATGACCGACGAGGCGGCCAAGCGCGCGGCGGTGCTGAACGTGGTGCGTAACACGTTCAAGCCCGAGTTCCTGAACCGGCTCGACGACGTGATCGTCTTCGACGCGCTCGGGACCGGTGAGCTCAGCCGGATCGTCGACCTGCAGGTCACGCGGCTGGCCAAGCGGCTGGGTGACCGGCGGCTGACCCTGACCGTCACCCCGGCGGCGCGAGAATGGCTGGCTCTGACCGGCTACGACCCGGTGTACGGGGCGCGGCCGCTGCGCCGCCTGGTGCAGTCGGCCATCGGCGACCAGCTGGCCCGGGCCCTGCTCTCGGGTCAGATCGCCGACGGCGACCACGTGGTGGTGGACACGGACGACAGCGCGGACGCGCTGACCCTCCGGACCGCGGCCGAGGTGGCCACCCAGCGCTGACCTCAAAGGCCTGAGCCCGGGCGTCGGCCCGGGCTCAGAGCGGCTCGCCGCTACGAGCGGTCAGTTGTCCCCGGTGCCTCCGGCCGGCTTCGCCGACCGGAGGTGCTGGCTTTTCCGGGGGTCGGTGGTCAGCTCGTCGAGCAGCTGGTCATAGTCGTCTTCCGGCATCCCCAGGTCGTGGCGGATCCGGTAGCGCAAGCTCAGTAGCAGCCGCAGCTCGGCGGTGTCACCCCGCCGTTTGCATTCGTCGGCCCCCGCCGTGGCCCAGTGCAGGGCCCCATCCATGTCACCCTGTTCGGCGAGGAGCTCGGCCACCAGGTCGCAGGTCCGCGGGTCGCGGCGGCCCGCGTCGCTCTCCCGGTCGAGCTCACTGATCAGCGCGTGGCCCTCGTCCGGCCGCCCGAGCGCGAACAGCGCCCGAGCCAGCGGCGCACGCGGGTCGGCGAACGTCTCGCCGCCGACCGCCATAGCCTGCTCGAAGCGCTCGGCGGCGATGGCAGGCTCGTCGGCGAGCAGCCACTGCTCACCCGCCCGCAGGTACGCCTCAGCCCGGGACATGTTCCCGTCCTGCTCGGCTGTTGCGGCGAGATGGTTCATGCGCAGTGCAGCCCGGCGGTGATCCCCGGTCCGTGCGGCGTCGAATTCGATCTCGTCGAACAGGTCATCAGTCAAGACAACCACGTTCGTGGACGTACCCAGGCGCCCGGTATCCAACCCTTCGCCAGCAGCAGCCCTCGGTGCGTCACCTGCAGCCGAAACGGCGCCTCGGCCCGGATTGCTCACAGTTGTCCCGTCGTCGTCGAATGCGTTCCGGTCACTGCGACGCGGCACTGCCGCACGGCCAGGCGAAGCGGCCCGCGAGGATCAGCGCCGGGAACTCTCCAGGGCGTCCCAGAAACCGCGGCGCAGCGCATGCCGGACCTCGTCGTGCAGCAGGAAGTCGATGGGCAGAGCCGATCCCTGTAGCAGGCGGGCCTCGAGGTCGGACGGCATCCGCGGCTTGCGGGCCAGCACCGCCTCGAGCCACAGCGCAGGCGCCTCCCGGGCCACCGACTCACCGAAATCCTTACCTTCCTCATGCGCGGACTGAACCGCATCGGTCAGCGAGACGGGCCCCGCGGACGACGGGTGGCCCGGCGTGGGCTGCGGCCCGCTGTAGGGGCCGTTCTGCGGCGGCACGTAAGCCTGAGCCGACGGCCCGCCCGGGAGCCCATTCGACCCATTGTTGTGGCCGGGCGACCGTGCGGGCGGTCCGGGCGGCACCGGTCCCGCTGGCCCGGCCGGTCCGGCCGAGCCGGGCCCGGGCGCAACTGAGGGCGGGTT
>CAXUJF010000435.1:645-5433 GCA_964250865.1 uncultured Streptosporangiaceae bacterium | reverse complement strand
GACCACGGCCAGCATGACCTGCAGCAGCCGTTCCCGCCGGATCAGCGGCCACAGCCGCTCCGGCCCGCCCGTCCCTAGCGTCAGCTTCCTGGACCATTCGCGGACCTCGCGCCGCTGATGCCCGGCCCGGCCCCCGGCCCGGCGGACCGGGATCAGCGCCAGCATGGCCGCTGAGACCGCGAACGACGCCGCGTCGGCCGCGAGCCGGGCGGCCGGCCCGAGCGTGGCCACCAGCGGGCCGCCCAGCGCCGGGCCGATCAGGCTGCCGCCCTCGGTCACCGCGTTCGCGATTGCGTTACCCGCCTGCAGTTCGCCCGGCGGCAGCAGCGACGGCAGCAGCGCGTACGACGGCGAGATGAACAGCCCCTCGCTCGCCCCGGTCAGCCCGGCCAGCGGCCCCAGCGCCAGCAGCGTGCCGTGATGGCCTAATGCCACCACCGCCAGCAGGCCGACCAGCACGCACCGGGTCGCGTCGGCTACCAGCATCACCGGGCGGGCGCCCACCCGGTCCGACAGCACCCCGCTCACCGGGATCAGCGCCGTGCGCGGCACCCCGTAGCAGGCCAGCACCATGCCGAGCAGCACGGGGCTGCCGGGCCGGGTCAGGATCAGCCAGGGCAGCGCGACGGCGTAGCAGCTGTCGCCGGTGGCCGAGCTGAACTGGCCGGCCGTCAGTAACCGGAAGCCGCGGTAGGCCAGCGGGCCGTCCCGCCGTGCGCGCCGTAGCCGTTCCATTGCGCTAAGGAAAGGCACACAACGATTAAAACAGTACAAACGACGCAGACAAGGGCGCCCGCCGCGCGCCGGGAAGGATCAAGGCCCTTGTGCGTTACACCGAGCAGGACGCGCCTATCCCCCATCACATCCACCTTCGCCCCGGGAGCCGCTGATGACCACGCCGGACGCCAGTGACCGTGTTACCGCCCTGCGCCGCAACCTGGGCCCGACCGGGATCTGGTCCGGGGTGCCCGAGTCCGTTGGCGTGGACGCCCGCGACCTGGCCGCCGCGGTGGAAAAGCACGGCTTCGGCTCGCTCTGGCTGGGCGGCAGCCACCTGGCCCCGGACGCCTTCACCCAGCTGGTGACCCTGCTGGACGGGTCGACCAAGCTGATCGTCGGCACCGGCATCGCCAGCATCTGGGGCCGCGAGCCGTCCGACATGCGCCAGGGCGCCGACACGCTGTCCGAGGGCTTTCCGGGGCGGTTCATCCTCGGCCTGGGCGTCAGCCATGCGCCCGCGGTGGAGAACCTCGGCCGGTCCTATGACCGCCCCTACAGCGCGATGGAACGCTACCTGGACGAGATGGACCACCCGTCCGGGCGGAGCGCCGAGACGCCCAGCGGAGCCGAGGTCCCCAGCGAACGGGCGATCCGGATCCTGGCCGCCCTCGGCCCGCGGATGCTCGAGCTGTCCCGGGACGAGGCCGACGGGGCCCACCCGTACTTCAGCCCGGTCGAGCACACCTCGTTCGCGCGCCAGGTCCTCGGCCCGGACAAGCTGCTGATTCCCGAGCAGGCGGTGATCCTGGGCGACGACACCGGCGGTGCCCGCACCTACGCCCAGCGCTATCTGCAGCTGCCCAACTACGTCTCCAACCTGCGCCGGTTCGGCTTCGGTGACATCGACACCAGCGGTTCCGGCAGCGACCGCCTGATCGACGCGATCATCCCGCATGGCCCCGCCGTCATCGCCGAGCGCGTTCGCCAGCACCTGGCCGCGGGCGCGGACCACGTCCTGCTGCAGCCGCTGGGCCCGGACGGGAAGTTCGCGTTCGACGATCTCGGCCCGTTGGCCGAGGCCCTGTCCGGCCTCTGAGCCGGGCCCGGATTGGCAGGATCTGGGCGGCATCTGGCGGCAGGTTGGCTACGCAGGCCCGGGGTGGGCGGGTACGGTCGGACCATGACTAATTCGACGCCGCCCGACGCCCCGGCGGCACCGGCCACTGCTCCCTTTGGCCGGATGCTGACGGCGATGATCACACCGATGCTGCCGGATGGGGCCGTCGACTACGACGGGGCGGCGCGGCTGGCGACGTACCTGGTCGACGACATGCGCAACGACGGGCTGGTCATCAGCGGCACCACCGGTGAATCGCCCACCACCACCGACGCGGAGCAGGACCGGCTGCTGCGCACGGTGATCGAGGCCGTGGGTGACCGGGCGTCGATCGTGGCCGGCGTGGGCACGAACGACACCGCCCACACCAAGGAGCTGACCCGGCAGGCGGAGCGGGCCGGCGCGGACGGCTTGCTGCTGGTCACGCCGTACTACAACAAGCCGCCGCAGCACGCGCTGGAGGCCCACTTCCGCGCCGTGGCCGACATCGCCGAGCTGCCGGTGATGCTGTACGACATCCCGGGCCGTACCGGGACACCGATCGCCACCGAGACGCTGATCCGGCTGGCCGACCACGAGAACATCGTGGCGGTCAAGGACGCCAAGGAGGACGTGGCGGGCACCTCCGAGGTGCTGGCCCGTACCGACCTGGTGTACTACTGCGGCACCGACATGGTGAACCTGCCCTGGCTGTCGCTCGGCGCGGTCGGCTTCGTCAGCGTGGTCGGGCACATCGTGGGCGACCTGTTGCATGAGATGATTGACGAGTTCGAGGCGGGTCAGGTGGGCCGGGCGCGCGAGCTGCACCTGGCGTTGCTGCCCGTCTACACCGGCCTGTTCCGCAACCAGGGCCTGGTCATGACCAAGGCGGCGCTGAACCTGCTCGGGCTGCCGGCCGGGCCGGTGCGGCAGCCGCTGGCCGACGCCACCGAGGCGGAGATCCGCCGGCTGCGGGAGGACCTCGAAGCCGGCGGGATCAAGCTGCCGGGGACCGGTAACTGACAACTGGCGCGGGGCGAGAAGACCCCGCCAGGACTTTTATTAGCAGAGAGCGGACTACAACACAGTGAGTCATCCCCACCCGGAGCTACCGCCGCCCCCGCCGCTCGCCGAGGGGGGCCTGCGGGTCGTGGCCCTCGGTGGCCTCGGCGAGATCGGCCGGAACATGACCGTCTTCGAGTACGACGGCCGGCTGCTCGTCGTTGACTGCGGGGTCCTGTTCCCCGAGCCGGACCAGCCCGGCGTCGACCTGATCCTGCCGGACTTCCGCTACCTGGAGGAACGGTTCGGCCTGATCGAAGCGGTCGTGCTGACCCACGCCCACGAGGACCACATCGGGGCGCTGCCCTACCTGCTGCGCGAGCGCCAGGACATCACGCTGGTCGGGTCCCGGCTGACCCTGGCCCTGGTGCGCAGCAAGCTCACCGAGCACCGGCTGACCCCGGTGGTGGACGAGGTCGTCGAGGGTGAACGCCGGCAGTTCGGGCCGTTCGACCTGGAGTTCTTCTCGGTCAACCACTCGATTCCCGATGCCATGGCCGTGGCCATCCGCACCCCGGCCGGGCTGGTCCTGCACACCGGCGACTTCAAGATGGACCAGTTGCCGCTGGACCACCGGCTGACCGACATCGGTGGCTTCGCCCGGCTCGGCGCCCAGGGCGTCGACCTGCTCATGGCCGACTCCACCAACGCCGAGGTGCCCGGTTTCACCATCAGCGAGCGGCAGATCGCCCCGGTCCTGGACCAGGTGTTCGCCGGGGCCGAGAAGCGCATCATCGTGGCCTGCTTCGCCAGCCACGTGCACCGGGTCCAGCAGGTGCTGGACGCCGCGGCCAAGCACGGCCGCAAGGTCGCGTTCGTGGGCCGGTCCATGGTCCGCAACATGGGTGTGGCCCGCGACCTGGGCTACCTGCAGGTGCCCGGCAGCATGCTGGTTGACATGCGCGAGGCCGAGGAGATGCGGCCCCAGGACGTGGTGCTGATCTCTACCGGCTCCCAGGGTGAGCCGATGTCGGCCCTGTCCCGGATGGCCGGCCGCGACCACCCGATCCGGATCGCCGAGGGCGACACCGTCATCCTGGCCTCGTCCCTCATCCCCGGCAACGAGACCGCCGTCTACCGGGTCATCAACGGCCTGACCCGGCTCGGCGCCCGCGTCATCCACAAGGGCGGCTCACTGGTGCACGTGTCCGGGCACGCGAACGCGGGTGAACTGCTGTTCGTGCTCAACGTGACCAAGCCGGGCAACTTCATGCCGGTGCACGGGGAGTGGCGGCACCTGCGGGCGCACGCTGCGCTGGCCGCCCAGAGTGGCGTGCCCGAGGGCAACATCGTCATCGCGGACGACGGCGTGGTCGTCGACCTGATCGACGGGCAGGCCAAGATCACCGGCGCCGTGCCGTGCGGTTTCGTCTACGTGGACGGCCTCTCGGTCGGCGAGGTCACCGACGAGCAGCTCAAGGACCGGCGGATCCTGGGCGAGGAGGGCTTCGTCTCGGTGATCATCGTGCTCGACTCGACCACCGGCAAGGCGGTGGCCCCGGCCGAGCTGCACGCCCGTGGTTCCGGCATCGACGACGCGGCCTTCGCCGCGGTCCGGCCGAAGATCGAAGAGGCCCTGGCCCGCGCGGCCGCGGACAACGTCACCGACACCTACCAGATCCAGCAGCTGGTCCGCCGGGCCGTGGGCCGCTGGGTCAGCGACAACTACCGCCGTCGCCCCATGATCATCCCGGTGGTCATGGAAGTCTGATTGGTTTTGGGCTGGCCGGCTCAGGCTGACCAGCCCCGGTGCTGGCTACATCAGTGGCGGGGGGCGTACATGATGAAGCCCACCCCAACCAGGCAGATCAGCGCGCCGATGATGTCGAAGCGGTCGGGGGGGGGGGCGGGCGGGCGCCCCCCCCCCCCCCCCCCCCCCCCCCGCGCGAAAACCCCCCCGGCCGGCCCCC
>CAXUJF010000435.1:0-635 GCA_964250865.1 uncultured Streptosporangiaceae bacterium | reverse complement strand
TTCCACGCCGCCTTTTTGGTCCAGGGGGGCGGGCGGGTCGCGGGCGGCTACCGCCCCCCAGGCCAGCGAGCCGGCGATGAAGATCCCGCCGTAGGCGGCCAGGATCTGGCCGAAGTGCGAGTCGGGCTGCAGGGTGGCCGCGAAGCCGTACAGGCCGAGCGAGACCACGCCCGCGGTGATCCAGACCCAGCCCCGGTGCTCGCGCACGCCCTGCCAGATGAGCCAGGCGCCGCCGATCTCCAGCACGGCGGCCAGGATGAACAATCCGATCGAGCGCACAACGAGCACGGGTCCTCCAGCATGCCGGAGTCCGTAGGCTACCGGCTGGCCGCGACCGGGTCCCCGGCGATCAACGCGGCCAGGTCCAGCACGCGCCGGCCGTCGACCAGCGCCGGGATCCAGGCTCGTCACCCCGCCGCCGGCCGCCACCCGCTGCCGCCAGCTCGCGATCACTTCGTCTAGCCCGCCGCGCATGTCGTCCAGCCGCAGTGACGCCTCGGCCACCGGCCACCGGTCCAGCGACCAGCCCGCCTGCTGGGCCCGCTCCACCGCCTGCTCGAACGTCCGGCGGGCGATGGCGTAGCTGGTCATGCCGTCCAGCGCCAGCCCCCAGGCGTGCATCCCCGCGATCAGCG
>CAXUJF010000434.1:4914-5439 GCA_964250865.1 uncultured Streptosporangiaceae bacterium | reverse complement strand
GGCCACGATGATGCCGTCGGCCGAGGTCGGAAGGCTGAACATCCGCGCCCGGTCGGCCCGGGCCAGCCGGGCGTCGGCCAGCCGGATGTGCAGCGCCTCGGCGAAGGTCAGGCTCACGTTGAACGGCTCGGCGATCAGCGCGTTGACGCCGCTCTGGGTGATGTCGTACCGGATCGCGTCGGTCACCGCCGGGTACGGCAGCGCCAGCAGCGGCACCACGATCGCGGCGGGCTGGTCCGCGGGACGGCCGTCCGCGGCGCTGTTGAGCACGGCCGACAGTCCCGACGGGTCGTCAGGGTTGGCCCGGACCCGGGCCAGGCGCACGTCCACGCTGGGGTTGTCCACCCGGACGATTGAGGTGACCTCCGCGGCCACGTCGGGGGTCCCGAGATGGCCGGCCACGGCGACCACGAGGGCCGGCGCCTCCGGGGGCAGGCCGTCCGGCACCGGCCGCCGGTGGCGGGCCCCCCCCCCCCCCGGGCCCCCCGGGGGGGGGGGGGGGGGGGGGGGGGGGCGCCCCCGGGG
>CAXUJF010000434.1:0-4904 GCA_964250865.1 uncultured Streptosporangiaceae bacterium | reverse complement strand
GCCGGCACCGGCCGCCGGGGGCGGCCCGCCGACCCGGCGGGCCCACTGGGGGCGTTACGGGTCCGGGGAGCCTGCTCACGCTGCTCGTTCGGCTCGCGCGGCGGCGCCGGGTCATGGGAGGGTGCCGGCTGCCGCTTAGGCAGTCCGGTTACTGGTTCCCGCAGATCGGCCACAGGGTGAGCGTAGTCGCGCGCGATCCGGCATGCCTTAAAAGCGGAGAAACACGACAGCAGGTCGTGTCGCGTGATTGCTCACGTGGCCACCCTGGTGGGGGCCGTTCTGGTGGCTCGGGTGACGGCTCTGCTGACGGCTCATCGGCAGGCATCCTGGGTCGCGGTCTGACCGGCGCCGGAGCTGCCCGCGGTCGCTGACGGCGACGCGCCCGATCCCGAGCCGGCCCCCGCCGAGCCAGCCCCCGCCGAGCCGGCCGCCGTCGACCCGGAGCTGGACCCGCTGGCTGGGCTCGACGAAGAACTGGCCTTGGCCTTCGGGGTGGCCGGGGCCAGATCCTGGTCGCTGCGGAGCTTGGTGAACAGCGCGCTGGCCGCCTGCTGGTCCCACTGCACCGCGTCCTGGCCGTCTGGGGTCACGTAGTTCGCGTTGGCCAGCGGCACGGTCGTGAACCGCACGTCCTGGCCGGTGATGCCCCGCATCTGGTCGGCCAGGGCGGACACGTTCAGGCCCTTGTCCACGGTCAGCGCGGACAGTGCGGCGCTGATGAAGCCGGACAGCTTCACCGGGTTGGCCAGCAGGCCGGAGTGGATGGCCGAGGTCAGCGCGGACGACATCAGCTTCTGCTGGTCCTGGATGCGGGCCAGATCCGAGCTGGCGAACGAATGCCGGTCCCGGGCGTAAGCCAGCGCGGTGATGCCGTCCACGTGGTGGACCCCGGCCGACAGCTGCAGCCCGCTGTAGGGGTCGTCGACCGGCTCGGGCAGGCAGATGTTCACCCCGCCGAGCGCGTCGATCACCTTGACGAAGCCCAGGAAGTTGACCTCGACGTAATCGTTGACGGTCAGCCCGGTGGCCTGCTCGACGGTCTGCACCATCAGCTTCGGGCCGCCGTCGCCGTAAGCCGCGTTGATCTTGCTCATCCCGTGCCCGGGGATGTTGACCCAGGAGTCGCGGGGGATGCTGACCACTGTCACCCGGCTCCGGTCGGCCGACACGTCCATGCCCAGCTGGGGGGGGGTGTTCGGGCTGCCGGCGGGGCCGACGTGCAGCACGACCTCCTGGTGGTGGGTGAGCCCGGTGCGCTGG
This sequence comes from uncultured Streptosporangiaceae bacterium, assembly GCA_964250865.1. Taxonomy (GTDB): domain Bacteria; phylum Actinomycetota; class Actinomycetes; order Streptosporangiales; family Streptosporangiaceae; genus Bog-532. Next base: position 3,644 of record CAXUJF010000434.1, on the reverse strand, counting down.
TCCACCCCGGCGACCAGGATGTTCAGCGGGCCGGTGGTCCCGGAGTCGGACGTGCCGGCGTCGACCCGCTTGATGGTGTCGTTGATGTACCCGGTCAGCCCCCAGGCGCCGCCCGCGATGATCAGCACGACGGCCGACAGCGCGCCGCAGATCATCAGCCCGAGCCGCCGCCGCCGGGCCTCCCGGCTGGTGGCGATCCGCGCGGCCAGCCGGCCTTGCGGCTCCGAGTGCAGGTACTGCCGCGGCGGCCGGCGCCGGAGGGTGTCACCCCGGCCGTCATCGCGCCCGTCGCTCATGCCCCTCCCCAGTACCAGAACCGGTTCTCGGGTACCGGCCCCGGGCCAGGGTACCCAAGCCGCGGGCCGATCCCCGGTCGCAGCGCCGGCGGGCCGGCCAGCTGTTTTCCCCAGGGCGGCCTGGTGTTTCACCGCTGCCGGCGGGTAACCACGCCGTGAGCCGGCCAGGACTGCCGCCTCAGGCGGGCCGGGATTCGCGCCGCCCCCGGCTGGCCGCTTCCGCTGGCCTCGGCTACAGTTACTAATGAGTAGCTTGTCGTTGGCCGCCGGGGTCGGGCAGGCACGAGACACGCTTGAGGTTTGGATGAGCCACTACAAGAGCAACCTCCGCGACATCGAGTTCAACCTGTTCGAGGTCCTGCGCCGCCAGGACATCATGGGGGCCGAGCCGTACGAGGAGTTCGACGAAGAGACGGCCCGGGGCATCCTGGACGAGGTCAACCGGCTGGCCGTCGGCCCGCTGGCCGAGTCGTTCATCGACGCCGACCGGAACCCGCCCGTGTTCGACCCGGCCGACGGCTCGGTGCAGCTCCCCGATTCGTTCCGCCGCTCGTTCAAGGCCTACATGGACGCGGAGTGGTACCGCCTCGACCTGCCGACCGAGATCGGTGGCTCGCACGCACCGCGCTCGCTGTACTGGGCCGTGGCCGAGCTGATCCTCGGGTCCAACCCGGCCGTCTGGTTCTACTCCAGCGGGCCGGCCTTCGCCCACCTGCTGTGGAACATCGGCACCCCCGAGCAGAAGAAGTTCGCGGTGCAGGCCATCGAGCGCAAGTGGGGCTCGACCATGGTGCTGACCGAGCCGGACGCCGGCTCGGACGTGGGCGCCGGCCGGACCAAGGCGGTCGAGCAGCCCGACGGCACCTGGCACATCGAGGGCGTCAAGCGATTCATCACCAGCGGTGAACAGGACATGACCGAGAACATCTTCCACCTGGTACTGGCCCGGCCCGAGGGCGCGGGTCCCGGCACCAAGGGCCTGTCGATGTTCCTGGTGCCCAAGTTTCTCGTCAACGAGGACGGCTCGCTCGGCGACCGCAACGGCGCCCGGGTCACCAACGTCGAGCACAAGATGGGCCTGAAGGCCTCCACCACCTGTGAGATGACGTTCGGGGGCGATCGGCCCGCGGTCGGCACCCTGGTCGGCGGGGTGCACGACGGCATCAGGCAGATGTTCCAGATCATCGAGCACGCCCGCATGGTCATCGGGGTCAAGGCGATCGGCACCCTGTCCACCGGCTACCTGAACGCGCTGGAGTACGCCAAGAACCGGGTCCAGGGCGCCGACCTGACCCAGCTGCTGGACAAGACCGCGCCCCGGGTGACGATCACCCACCACCCGGACGTGCGCCGCATGCTGATGCTGCAGAAGTCTTACGCCGAGGGCATGCGGGCCCTGGTGCTGTACAACGCCAGCATCCAGGACAGCGTGCAGCTGGCCGAGGCCGAGAGCCGTCCCGACCCGGCCGCGGTGGCCCTGAACGACCTGCTGCTGCCGGTGGTCAAGGGCCTCGGCTCCGAGCGGGCCTACGAGATGCTGACGCTGTCGCTGCAGACCCTCGGCGGCTCGGGCTTCCTGCAGGACTACCCGATGGAGCAGTACATCCGGGACGCCAAGATCGACAGCCTGTACGAGGGCACCACCGGCATCCAGGGCCAGGACCTGTTCTTCCGGAAGATCGTCCGCGACGGCGGTGCGTCCCTGAACACGATCCTGGCCGAGATCCGCACGTTCGCGGCCAAGGACGGGGGCAACGGCCGTCTCAAGGCCGAGCGCGCCGCCCTGGCCCAGGGCGCCGATGATGTCGAAGCCATGGTCACGGCGATGATGGGTTTCCTGAGCCAGATGGGCGACCAGCCCCAGGCGATCTACCAGGTGGGGCTCAACACGACCCGCCTCCTGCTGGGTCTGGGCGACCTCCTGGTCGGCTGGCTCCTGGGCCGCCAGGCCGAGGTGGCCTTGGCCCGCCTGGACGAGCTGGACCTGTCCACCGCGTCCAAGGACCGTGACTTCTACACCGGCAAGCTGGCGGCGGCGCGGTTCTTTGCCGCGACGGTGCTGCCTCGGCTGACCGCGGACCGTCGCATCACCGAGGACACGACGCTCGACGTCATGGAGATCCCCGAAGAGGCGTTCTAGGGCGGCGGGGACCTGCCTCCGGCGGGGGCGCTTCCGGCTCCGGGATGAGCCAGGCCGCCACCCGTGTGCGCGGTGCGCGCTGCTCCGGGAGTCGCGCTCGGTCCGAGGGTTCTTCCTGCCTGCGCAATGGCGCCAGCGACCCGGCTATCGGGGGGCGGCATCAGCCATAATGAGCCGCCGCAGCTCCACCGCGCACGAGGCGACGAGCCACCGGCCGGTACCGAGCCCGTAGGCCATCCAGCGGCTCCGAGCAACAGCCAGATCGTAGTCGTGTCCGTAAGCCCGGTCCAGGTCGTCCAGCGCGCGCCTGTCATCCTCTTCCGTCTTTGGCCGACGCCCGGTCATCGTCCGGCCTCGATTTGGTCGAGGCGGTCGAGCAGGGCATGCAGGGAGAGTGTCACGACGATGTGCCAGCCGTGACGGTCTCGGCGTTCGGCGATGTAGTGCTGGCCCCAGTTCCGTGCCTGGATACACCACGTCGGATGACTGCTGGTGAATCGCTGCTGGCGGCGGAGTTGCCCGATTGGGAGCGCCATCACAGTTTCCTTGCCTTGACCCGTAGCTGGCTCGTAGGGACCGTGCCCGGTACGGGTCGGTACCGGGTCCGGCACAGATAGCCTAGATCAGACACTGCAGATACGCCAGACAGTACAAACAGTACAGACGGTACGCGCAGGTCACGGGCGGTTTGCGATCATGACCACATGCCAGCGCGGGGTCCGGAGCTACCGAGTAAGCGGGTGGAAACTGACCTGCGACGCAGAGTCACCGCCGGCGAATGGCAGCGCGACGAGAAACTACCGTCCGTCGCCTCCCTGGCCGCCCACTACGGTGTCGCACGATCGACCGTGGTCAGTGCGCTACGCCGCATGGAAGCCGACGGCCTGGTCGAGATCGTGGCGAACTGGGGAACATTCCGCCGTTGACGGCCCCGCACTCTTGATCTTGAGCCTCGGGATCTCGTCCCCATCTGATGATTGGGGTCTGCCCTGGCCGGAACCGGTTCGGCGAGCCAGCAGATCCCTCATCACACGAACGAAGCCAACCACTAGGCACCGTTCAGAACTCTCGCACGGTCAGCAGGCTGTGGCCGTAGACAGAACCGGGCCTCACCCGGCCCACTTCGCGGAACCCGAGCTTCTCCAGAACCCGCCGCGACGCGACATTCCAGTCCCAGACCCCTGCCCACAACCGCCGGTAGCCCGCCC
>CAXUJF010000433.1:0-5443 GCA_964250865.1 uncultured Streptosporangiaceae bacterium | reverse complement strand
CCGCCATCAGCCATGCCACATGCCCGCCCGGCACAGCCAATTCCGCAACAGCCCCAAAGAGGGGCACCAAAGTTACCTTCACCCCCCGACGCCGTGTGACTGGCGCGTTGGCTGTTACTCGAGCAACGGGTGCGGCGCAGGGGGCGAGCCGGAGGGGGCGGAGCCAGGGCCCATCCGCCCCTCCTGGCACCTCCCTGCCGGGGAACCAGGGTGCGCACCTGCCGCTGGGCGCTGCGTGACGGATGCGGCGCAAGGGTGTCCTTGGTGACCCCAGACGCGCCAACTTACGTAGGCGCCCCGGGACTGACGGGCCTGCTGGAACCTGAGTGGCGGGTGCTGCGAGGGAGACGCGCCACGGACCGGCAACCCAGGGCGCACCTGCCGCTCCCGCCACCTCGCCGCGAGCCCTCAGTCCCAGGCGTCCCAGGGGCCCCGCCGAGCGCAGATCAGGGCAAGACCGGGCGTAGCGGGACGTCGCACCAGCTTCGCCCCGGGCGGTCCAAGCGGCTCATTAGGATGGGGGGAATATAAACCCCGCCGCGTCGCTGAAGGTGCCATGACCGTGGATGAGAAGTTTGCCCCGCCCGGCCTGACGTTCGACGACGTACTGCTGCTGCCGGCCGCCTCCGATGTACTGCCCGCTGAGGCTGACACCAGTACCAGGATCACTCCCAAGATCAGCCTCAGGATGCCGCTGGTGTCCTCGGCCATGGACACGGTGACCGAGGCCCGGATGGCGGTGGCCATGGCCCGCAACGGCGGGGTCGGCGTGCTGCACCGCAACCTGGCCATCGAGGACCAGGCCCAGCAGGTCGACGTGGTGAAGCGCTCCGAGGCCGGGATGATCACCGACCCGGTGACCTGCACGCCCGACGCCACCGTGGGGGACGTGGACCGGATCTGCGGCCGCTACCGGATCTCCGGCCTCCCGGTCACCGACGAGAACCAGGTCCTGCTCGGCATCGTGACCAACCGCGACATCCGGTTCGAGACCGACCCGAGCCGCAAGGTGTCCGAGGTCATGACCAAGATGCCGCTGGTCACCGCCCCGGTCGGGGTCAGTCCCGATCAGGCTCTGGCCCTGCTCCGGCAGCACAAGGTCGAGAAGCTCCCTCTGATCGACGACCAAGGCCGGCTGCGCGGGCTGATCACGGTCAAGGACTTCGCCAAGAGCGAGGAGTACCCGCTCGCGACCAAGGACCCGGGTGGACGGCTGGTCGTCGGGGCGGCGATCGGCGTGGGCGAGGACGCCAAGGCCCGGGCCCAGGCCCTGATCGACGCCGGGGTCGACTTCCTCATCGTGGACACCGCGCACGGCCACCAGGCCGCGGTGCTGAACATGGTGTCCCAGCTCAAGGCCAACACCGACGTCGAGGTGATCGGCGGGAACGTGGCCACTCGCAGCGGCGCACAGGCACTGATCGACGCGGGCGCGGACGGGGTCAAGGTCGGCGTCGGGCCGGGCTCGATCTGTACCACCCGGGTCGTGGCGGGTGTGGGCGTGCCCCAGGTCACCGCGATCTACGAGGCGGCCCAGGCCACCCGCCCGGCCAACATCCCGCTGATCGGTGACGGCGGCCTGCAGTACTCCGGTGACATCGCCAAGGCCATCGCGGCCGGGGCTGACACCGTGATGCTGGGCAGCCTGCTGGCCGGCTGCGAGGAGACGCCGGGCGAGATGGTGTTCATCAACGGCAAGCAGTACAAGCTCTACCGGGGCATGGGCTCGCTCGGCGCGATGCGCAACCGGGAGCGCGGCCGGTCCTACTCCAAGGACCGCTACTTCCAGGACGACGTGCTGCGCGAAGACAAGCTGGTGCCCGAGGGCGTCGAGGGCCAGGTGCCCTACCGGGGCCAGCTGGCCGCGGTGGCGACCCAGCTGGTCGGCGGGCTGCGCGCGGCCATGGGGTACTGCGGGTCGCGCACCCTGGGCGACCTGCAGCAGGCGCAGTTCACCCGGATCACCACCGCGGGCCTGAAGGAAAGCCACCCGCACGATATCCAGATGACTGTCGAGGCCCCGAACTACAGCGCCCGCCGGTAGCCGCGCCCGAGACCGCCGGGCCAACCGGCCGCGCCAAACACCCGCGCCCAACAGCAGCGTCGAAGACAGCAGGGACAGCAAGTGACTCAAGTGGAAATCGGCCGGGGCAAGAGCGGCCGCCGTGCGTACTCCCTGGACGAGATCGGCATCGTGCCGGCCCGCCGGACCCGCGACCCCGAAGAGGTATCGATCGCCTGGCAGATCGACGCCTACCGGTTCGAGCTGCCGCTGGTGGCCTGCCCGATGGACAGCGTGGTCTCCCCGCAGACCGCGATCAAGATCGGGCAGCTCGGCGGCCTGGCCGTGCTCGACCTGGAGGGGCTGTGGACCAGGTACGCCGACCCTGAGTCGCTGATCGCCGAGGTCACCGAGCTCGACGAGCAGGCCGCGACCCGGCGCCTGCAGGAGATGTACGCCGAGCCGATCAAGGAAGAGCTGATCGGCCGCCGGATCGAGGAGGTCCGCGCGGCCGGCGTGACCAGCGCGGCCCGGCTGTCGCCGCAGCGGACGGCCCGGTACTACAAGGCCGTCATCGACGCCGGCGTGGACATCTTCGTCATCCGCGGCACCACGGTCTCGGCCGAACACGTGTCGGGCCGGGCCGAGCCGCTGAACCTCAAGCAGTTCATCTACGAGCTGGACGTGCCGGTCATCGTGGGCGGGTGCGCCACCCATACCGCGGCGCTGCACCTGATGCGCACCGGGGCGGCCGGGGTGCTGGTCGGCTTCGGCGGTGGCTCCGGGCACACCACCGCGGCCGTGCTCGGGGTGGCGGTGCCGATGGCCACCGCGATCGCCGACGTGGCCGCGGCCCGCCGGGACTACCTGGACGAGTCCGGTGGCCGCTACGTGCACGTGATCGCGGACGGCAGCATGACCCGCAGCGGCGACATGGCCAAGGCGCTGTCCTGCGGGGCGGACGCGGTGATGGTCGGATCCCCGCTGGCCCGGGCGGCGGAGGCCCCCGGTCGCGGTTACCACTGGGGCAGCGAGGCCAGCCACCCCGAGGTGCCGCGCGGGGTCCGGGTCAACGTGGGCACGGCGGGCACGCTGGAGCAGATCGTGCACGGCCCGTCCGAGGTGCCGGACGGCTCGATGAACCTGATGGGCGCGCTGCGCCGGACCATCGCCACCGCCGGGTACTCCGACCTGAAGGAGTTCCAGCGGGTCGAGGTGGTGGTGGCGCCGGGCGCGCCGCGCGACCCGCAGAACTCGCTCGGCTCGTACGGCAGCGCCGTCACCGGCCCGATTCCGCGCCAGCGCTACTGACCCGCCCGCGTTACTGAGCCGAGTGCGGCCGAGTCCAGCCGAGTGCGGCCGAGTCGCGCCCAGCCGGCGCTGGTTCATAGACTCACCTCCATGCATCAGCCTCGCGTGCTCTCCGGCATCCAGCCCACCGCCGACTCGTTCCACCTGGGTAACTACCTCGGTGCCGTGAAGCAGTGGGTGGCCCTGCAGGAGACCCACGACGCGTTCTACTGCGTGGTGGACCTGCACGCGATCACGATGCGGCACGACCCGGCCCTGCTCCGGCGCCGGACCCGGATCGCGGCCGCGCAGCTGCTGGGGGCCGGGCTGGACCCGGAGCGCTGCACGCTGTTCGTGCAGAGCCACGTGCCCGAGCACACCGAGCTGCAGTGGGTGCTGAGCTGCATCACCGGCTTCGGCGAGGCGAACCGGATGACCCAGTTCAAGGACAAGTCGGCCAAGGGCGGCGCGGACCAGTCCTCGGTCGGGTTGTTCACCTACCCGATCCTGCAGGCCGCGGACATCCTGCTGTACGAGGCGGACCAGGTACCGGTGGGGGAGGACCAGCGCCAGCACCTGGAGCTGACCCGCGACCTGGCCCAGCGGTTCAACCACCGCTTCGGGAAGACGTTCATCCTGCCCGAGGCCTACATCCCGCCCGCGGCGGCCCGGATCGCGGACCTGCAGGACCCGTCGATCAAGATGAGCAAGTCCGCCTCGTCCCCGCAGGGCATCGTGGACGTGCTGGACGACCCGGCCCAGATCCGCAAGAAGATCGCCCGCGCCGTCACCGACACCGGCGGCGAGGTCCGGGCCGACGAGGAGGCCAAGCCGGGCGTGACCAACCTGCTGCGGATCTACTCCTCACTGACCGGAATGCCGATCTCCGAGGCCGAGGACAAGTTCGGCAGCGGCGGCTATGGCGCGTTCAAAAAGGAGGTGGCCGAGGCCGTGGTGGCGGCGTTCACACCGATCCGGGAGAAGACCGAGAAGGTGCTGGCCGACGAGACCCACCTGGACCAGGTGCTGGCCCTCGGCGCGGACCGGGCCGGCCGGGTCGCGCGCCGGACCATGGATGCCGTGCGCGAACAGGTCGGCTTCGTCCCCCGCATGGACCGCGGCGACCGTTGACGACCAGTTATTAAATATTTAACAGACTCCCTCGCCCCGGGCCCGGCGGCTCAGCGCGGCAGTGACCGGCGCCGGAGCAGCATGAGCACGATCGCGGCCACGGCCGCGAACCCGATCAGGGCGATGGATGCCGCGGCCAGCCCGCTGGGGATGTGGCTGCTGTCCAGGCTGCCCGAGGTGACCGGCTGGGCCGCCCCGTTCGGCACCTGGAACTTCGGCGCGGCCGGGGTGGGCAGCGGGCTGACCAGCTTGCCGACCGGGGTCACCTTGCCGTCCTGGGCGAAGCCCCAGTTCAGCAGGGTCTTGGCGTAGTTGACTTCGGTCAGCGCCGGGCAGTGCAGCAGGGTCACGATCAGGGTCACGCCGTTGCGCTGGGCCAGCCCGACGTAGGTGGCCCCGGCGGCCGAGGTCCAGCCGATCTTCCCGCCGAGGCCGCCCGGGTAGGTGCTGAGCAACGAGTTCTGGTTGGCCAGGGTCTCGGTCTTCTTCGCGCTGACCTTGAACGTGACCGTCCGGTTCTGGTCGTAGCGCAGGAAGCTGGGCTCGCTCAGCGCGGCCCGGGCCACCAGGGCCAGGTCGTAGGCGGAGACGTGCTGGCCCGGGGCGTCCAGCCCGTTGGGGTCCTTGGCCGCGATGTCGTAGGCCTGCAGGTGGTGGGCTTCGGCGTTCATCAGCGCGATGCCGGTGTTCAGCGAGCCGGTGGCCTGGGCCAGGGCGATGGCGGCGTCGTTGGCCGAGATCAGCAGCAGCGCGTTGAACAGGCCGGAGACCTGGTAGTTGGACCCGGCGATTAGCCCGGCGATGTTCGGCGTCACATTGGCCGCCGCCGGCGACGCGGTGACGTAGGCGTTGGGATTGAGCAACGGCAGCAGGGTGACCGCGGTCAGCATCTTCAGCGTGCTGGCCGGCTTGAGCTGGCCGTGGGCGTCCTTGGCCGCGAGTACCTGGCCGGTGCCGGCGTCGGCGATCACGTAGGCCGACGCCGGGATGCTGGGCAGCCGCGGGGTCGCCGCGGAGGGG
>CAXUJF010000432.1:1168-5459 GCA_964250865.1 uncultured Streptosporangiaceae bacterium | reverse complement strand
CTGGCCAGCCAGCTCACCGCGGCCACGGACATCCTGCTGGCCCGGGCGGACGCCCTGATCGCGGCGCTGCGTGACCACGCGCTGGCCCACCGGGACACGCTGCGCCCGGGACGCACCCACGGGGTGCACGCCGAGCCCGACGTGTGGGGCCACCGGGTGGCCGACTTCGCGTTCGCGGCCGCCCGCAGCCGGGACCGGCTGCGCCGGGCCCGGACCGGCGTCGCGGTCGGCAAGCTGTCCGGGCCGGTCGGCAACTACTCCAACATCGACCCGGACATCGAAGCCGCGGTCATGCCCGCGCTGGGCCTGCGGCCCGCGGACGTCGCCACCCAGGTCGTGATGCGCGACGGGATCTCCGAATGGGTCAGCGCCCTGGCCATCCTGGCCACCGTGTGCGAGGCCGTGGCGCTGGAAGTCCGGCACGGCCAGCGCACCGAGGTCCGTGAGCTGGCCGAGCCGTTCGGCCGGGGCCAGAAGGGCTCCTCGGCCATGCCGCACAAGAAGAACCCGATCCGGTCGGAGCGGATCTGCGGGCTGGCCCGGGTGGTACGCGGCTACGTGACCCCGGTGCTGGAGGGCATCCCTCTGTGGCACGAACGTGACATTTCCCATTCCAGCGTGGAGCGCATCGCCCTGCCGGACGCGGCGATCAGCGTCGACTACCTGCTGCACCTGACCACCGGCCTGGTCGAGGGCCTGGTGGTGGACACCGAGCGGATGCGAGCCAACCTGGACGCCACGCACGGCCTGCTGTACTCCTCGGCCGCGCTGCTCGAGCTGGTCGCCTCGGGCGTGGCCCGGGAGGACGCGTACAGCCTGGTCCAGACGGCGGCGATGGAGACCTGGAATACCGGCACGCCGTTCCGGGAAACGCTGCGCAAGGAGGCCGCCGCCCGCGGCCAGGTCATCGACGAGGCGCGGCTGGACGAAGCCTGCCAGCCCGAGCGCTACGTAACCCGCCTAGGTCCGGTATTCGCCCGGCTGGAGCAGCTGGCATGACGGCAAATCGTGTCAAGCCGCCGTCCTCCGGCAGGGTGGGTGGAATACTGGGCACCGCATTTGCGTGGGACACCGGCCGCGATTCTGGTCGTCCTCTGACCGGCCCGGCCAGCACGGCCGGCCCCGATCTGTACCGGCCGCACACCGGTTTCCTTCACCACCCCTCGACAGGAGTTGCATCCAGATGACGATGGGCACTGAGACCCGTTACCGCGTACGGGGCGGAACGCCGCTGCACGGCACCGTCTTCGTGCAGGGCGCGAAGAACGCCGCGCTGAAGATGATCGCGGCGTCCCTGTTCGCGGCCAAGGGCCGGACGGTCCTGCGTAACGTGCCGCCCATTGAAGACGTACGCCGGGCCGTCGAGCTGGCCCAGGCCGTGGGGGCCATCGTCGAGTTCCACGAGTCCGAGCGGACGCTGGTGGTGGACGCGTCCCGGCTCAACAACCCGGTGCTGCCGGCCGAGATCGCCCGGCGGTTCCGCAGCTCGGTCCTGTTCGTGCCCGCCCTGCTGCACCGGCTGGGTGAGGCGCACATCGAGGGCATCGGCGGCTGCAATCTGGGCAGCCGCAACCTGGACTTCCACTACCGGGGCTTCGCCCGGCTGGGCGCGGTGGTCGACGAGGGCGAGTCGGTCATCCACATCAAGGCCGGCACCAACGGCCTGCGCGGGGCGCACCTGTACCTGGACACCCCCTCGCACACCGGCACCGAGAACCTGATCATGGCGGCGTCGGTGGCGCCGGGCACCACGATCATCGACAACGCGGCGCTGGAGCCGGAAGTCCTCGACGTGATCGCCTTCCTGACCAAGATGGGCGCGCAGATCAGCGGGAGCGGCACCGGGTTCGTGACCGTGGAGGGCGTCGACGAGCTGACCGCCGTCGAGCACACGGTGATGCCGGACCGGCTCGACGCGGGTGTGTTCGCCATGGCCGCGGCGATCACCGGCGGCGAGCTCAACCTGGTCGGCGGCTCGCTCGAGCACTTCGGCGTGGTGCGCTGGAAGCTCGAGCAGATGGGCGTCGAGTTCTCCACCGCGGGCGCGGTGCTTCAGGTCCGCCGGGAGAACCCGCTGCGGCCGATCAACGTCATCACCTCGCCCTACCCTGGCTTCGCCACCGACCTGCAGTCGCCGATCATGGCGCTGGCGTGCCTGGCCGAAGGGTCCAGTTACATCCGCGAGACCATCTTCGACGGCCGGTACATGATGGTGGGCGAGCTGAACAAGATGGGCGCGAAGGTCGAGATGGACGGCAGCGTGGCCATCGTGCACGGGCCGAGCACGCTGCGCGGGGCGGAAGTCGTGGCGCACGACCTGCGCACCGGTATCGCGCTGGTCCTGGCCGGGCTGGCGGCCGAGGGCGAGACGGTGGTGGCGCCGGGGTACCTCATCGACCGCGGGCACGCCTCGATCGCGCAGCGGCTGACCACGCTGGGGGCCGACATTCAGGTCGAGCAGAACTAGCCCAGGCAACCAACCGGAGCAGTTGGGGGCCCCCGCCCCCGCCCAAACCCCCCCGGCGGGGGGGGCGCCCGCCCCCCCCCCCCCGGCCCCGGCCCCCCTTCTCTTTTGCGACATTTCCGGATGACACGCCAATCGGCGGGGTAGTAAGTCAGCTTTTAGCTGGGCTGGGTGGGATGATTTCGGCTTGGCCTGCCTCTTCACAAATTAAGCCGGATGAGTTACGAAAAGTACGGACCGGCGTCTACTCGGGGTGATGAGGTGGCTCGATCGTGCGAACTGTGGCTGTTAGCTGGTTACCGGATGCGGATGGAGTGAACGGTGAGCGCACACGTCAGCAACGGCTTTACGGCCTGCCCCGGGTTAACGGTCTACGGGGGAAAAGGTCGGTGACCGCCCGTCGGCACCTGCCCAGCGAGCTGGTCATCGGGGTGGTCGGACCCTACGACCTGGTCGAGCGGATCATGCTGTCCGGGGCTGCGGCCCGGGACGACACGCTCAGTGCCAGCCAACCCGGGGCCGCCCCCGCTGGCCCGGTGGCCGCCACCCCCGGATCAGCGAGCCCGTCCAGCCCGTCGAGCCCCTTCCGGCCGGAAGCAGGCGCGTTCCGGGCCGAGGGAGCCGAGTCCGCCAGCGGCCCGCACGCGGCGCCAGGGCCGGCGCTCTGGTCCCAGGACGAGTCCCGCGGGATGGCGGGCGGTGCGCTGCCGCGCCGGCTGATCGCGGCCGCGTACCGGCGCGAGCGGGAGGCACCGGAGAAGGTGGCCCGGCTCGGCGCCGCCATCGACGTGTGCCTGTTCGCCAGCCCGGTGCCGTACGAGTACGCGCGCCGGGCCGACGTCATCTCGGTGCCCAGCACCTACGTGCGGCTGGATGAGGGCGCGCTGTACGCGGCGCTGCTGCGGGCCAGCCGGGAGCACGGCCACGACATCGAGCGGATCAGCGTCGACGTGCTGGACCGGGCGGCCATCGACGAGGCCTACGCCGAGCTGGGCATCCCCTCGGACGGGGTCCGGCTGCGGCAGGACCCGGCCAGCCCGGCCGCGCTGGCCGCGTTCCACGAACGGCTCTGGCGGATGGGCGAGACCTCGGTCACGCTCACCTGCCTGGACTCGGTGAGCCGGCGGCTGATCCGGGCCGGCGTCCCGGTCATCACCATCCGGCCCACCGACGCGGCCATCCGGATGGCGGTCTGGAACGCGGTGCTGCTCGGTGGCCACCACCGGCTGGAGGCGGCCCAGCTGGCCGTGGTGGTGGTCGAGGTGCCCCGGCTGCGGGAGGGGGCCCGCCGGGCGCTGTCCCGGTACTCGCGCGATGAGCTGCGGCTGACCGTGCACCGGTTCCTCACCACCGAGGCCCAGCGCATCCAGGCCATGGTGGCCCAGGCCGATGACCACTCGTTCGTGCTGATAGCCACCCGCGGCTCGCTGGCCGCCTTGACCAGCGACTTCACCGAGCTGCCGTTTGAGGAGCGGGCCCGCACCGAGCTCGGCGTCACGATCGAGGTCGGGGTGGGCATGGGCCGCACCGCGCACGAAGCCGAGACGTTCGCGCGGACGACGCTGGCCCGGTCCCGGTCGGCCGTCCCCGCGGTCACCGCGACCCGGGAGGGCCAGCCGCTGGTCCCCTCGCCGCGCCGGGCCTCCCCCGCGCTACGGACCGCACCGTCGCGCGGGGTGGAGACCCTGTCCCGGCTGGCCGGCCGGCTCGAAGGCTCGGAGACCGCCCTGGTCGTCGACGCCGAGACGGCCGGGCGGCTGCTGGGGGTCACCTCCCGGCCCGCCCGGCGGCAGCGGCGCCGCCAGGGGGCCGCGGGCCGGGCCGGGG
>CAXUJF010000432.1:0-1158 GCA_964250865.1 uncultured Streptosporangiaceae bacterium | reverse complement strand
CCTGGCCCCTGCCCCCCAGCCGGGCGGCCCAGCCCGGCCGTCCCCGGCAGTTCTACCGGCTGATCACCGAGAAGCTGGAGGAGCTGGAGCCGTCCCGGGCCCCCTCGTAAGACGGCGGCCGCGCGCTCTCTGTGGGCGCTCTCTGGTGAGCACCGTCAGGTCCGGTACGGGAAGGCCCGGGCCACGGCCAGGAACAGGTCGTTGGCCTCGGGCTCACCGATGGAGACCCGGGCGCCGTCGGCGGCGAAGGGCCGGACGCTGACCCCGGCCCCGGTGCAGGCCGCCGCGAAGGCGGTGGTGTAGGTACCCAGCCGCAGCCAGACGAAGTTGGCCTCGGAGGAGGGCACGGTCCAGCCGTCGGCCAGCAGGGCCTCATGCACCCGGCTGCGCTCCTTGACCGTGGCCTCCACCCGCTCCAGCAGTTCCGCCTCGGCCGCCAGCGACGCCACCGCCGCCGCCTGGGCCAGGCTGTTGACGGTGAAGGTGAGCATGGTCTTGCGCACCGCCTGGGCCACCGCCGGATGCCCGACCATGAACCCGACCCGCAGCCCGGCCAGCCCGTAGGCCTTGGAGAACGTGCGCAGCACGGCCACGTTGGGCCGGTCCCGGTACAGCTCCAGCCCGTTCGGGACCGACTCGTCCCTGATGTACTCGCGGTAGGCCTCGTCCAGGACGACCAGGCAGTCACCGGGGACCCGGTCCAGGAAGCGGGTCAGCTCGGCCGTGCGCACCACGGTGCCGGTGGGGTTGTTCGGGTTGCAGACGAAGATCAGCCGGGTGTGCGGGGTGATCGCGTCGGCCATCGCGTCCAGGTCGTGCGTCTCGTCGCGCAGCGGGACCTGTACCGAACGGGCCCCGGTCAGCGCGGTCAGCCCCGGGTAGGCCTCGAACGACCGCCAGGCGTACAGCACCTCCGCGCCCGGCTCGGCCACCGCGGTCAGCAGCTGCTGGGCCACCCCGACCGATCCGCAGCCGACGGCCACGTGGTCCAGCGGCACCCCGAAGCGCTGGGCGATCGCCGCGGTCAGCAGTTCCGCCCCGTTGTCCGGGTAGCGGTTGATCACCAGCGCGGCCTCGGCGATGACCTTGGCCACCGACGGGAGCGGGCCGAACGGCGTCTCGTTGGAGGACAGCTTGAACGACCGGCCCCCGACGGCC
>CAXUJF010000431.1:0-5473 GCA_964250865.1 uncultured Streptosporangiaceae bacterium | reverse complement strand
ATCATGGGCGGCTCGGCGGCGTGGCCCTCATGCTGGCCAGCGGCCTGGCCAACCAGGCGGGCGCCTCCGCAGGCGCCCTGGCCTTCCCGGCCATCGGCCCGCTGGGCGTGGTCGCGATCCGGCAGTGGGTGGCGGCGGCCGCGCTGTGGGCCACGGCCCGGCCGAAGCCGCGCGCGTTCACCGCCGCCCAGTGGCGCCCGGTGCTCGGCCTGGCCTTGGTGTACGCGGTGATGAACCTGTCCCTGTACACCGCGATCGCGCGGGTCGGCCTGGGGCTGGCGGTGACGCTGGAGTTCCTTGGCCCCCTGTCGGTGGCCCTCATCAGCTCGCGGCGGCGGCTCGATGCGGCCTGCGCGCTGGCCGCCGGGGCCGCGGTGGTGGTGCTGATCCATCCGGCCTCGTCTACCGACTACCTGGGCATCGGTATCGGCCTGCTGGCCGCGCTCTGCTGGGCTTGCTACATCCTGCTCAACCGGGCCATCGGCCAGCGCTGGCCCGGATCGAAGGGCCTCGAAGGGACCGCCACCGCAGCCGCGATTTCCGCCGCGGCCTACGTCCCGGCCGGCCTGGCCTGGCTGGCCTTCCACCACCTCACCCTGGCCGCCTTCGGGGAGGCACTAGCGGCGGGCGTGCTGTCGTCGGCGGTACCGCTGCTGTGCGACATGCTGGCCCTGCGCCGGGTCCCGGCCCAGTTCTTCGGGGTGTTCATGAGCGTGAACCCGGTGTTCGCCGCCCTGGCCGGTCTGATCGTGCTGGGTCAGCACCTGGTCGTGAGCGGGTGGCTGGCCATCGCGGTGATCGTGGCCGTCAACACCGTCGCGGTCAGCACCCCCTTAGCTGACGGCCGCGCCGAACCACCTCGGCAACTGGCCGAGAAGATCCTCCTGATCGGCACCGGCCCAGGCCACGTGGCCGTCCGGCCGCAGCAGCACCGCGGGCACGTCCAGTTCGTCGCTGACGTCGGCCACGTAGTCGACCCGGCCGGCCCAGCCTGTCACCGACAGGCCGCCAGTCTGGTCGAGCAACAGCCCGCGGCCGCCGTGCAGCAGCCCGTACAGGCGGCCCTGCTTCAGCCCCACGTCCCGCAGATGCCGGCCGATCAGCTCAGGTCCCGGGCCGAAGTCGTAGCGGACCCCGATCCCGGTGACCTTCTCGGTCAGGTACCGGCTCACCTCGTCGAAGTCCATCAGCTCCGACATCAGCCGGCGCACGGCCCGGGCCCCTGGCTCGGTCGAGATCAGTTCCGTCTGCGCGCGGGTGTTGTCCAGCACGTCGGCCGCCACCGGGCGCCGTTCGGCCTGATAGCTGTCCAGCAGGTCCGGCGGGGCCCAGCCGTTGATCTCGGCGGCCAGCTTCCAGCCCAGGTTGAACGCATCCTGCAGGCCCAGGTTGAGGCCCTGGCCGCCGGTCGGGGGGTGGATGTGGGCCGCATCGCCAGCCAGCAGCACCCGGCCCGTCCGGTAACGCTCGGCCAGCCGGGTCGCGTCGCCGAACCGGGACAGATAACGCGGCGAATGCACGCCAAAGTCGGTGCCCGCGACCACCCGCAGCCGCTGTTTGACCTCCTCCAGGGTCGGCGGGACCGAGCGATCCCCGGCCAGCCCCTCAGCCGGCACGACGAAGCGGTACAGCCCCTCTCCGGAGGGCCCGACACCGAACCACTTCTCGGTCTCGCGGACCTCGGCGACCACGGCCGCCACCGCCTCCGGCGGCATGGTCACCTCCACCTCACCCAGCAGCGCCTCCCTCCGGGCGGGCTCGCCGGGGAAGCCGACGCCGAGCAGCTTGCGCACCGTGCTGCGGCCGCCGTCGCAGCCGACCAGGTAGCGGGCCTGCAGCCGGGTCCCGTCGGCCAGCTCGAGGCTCACCGCGTCCTCGTCCTGGCTCAGCCCGGTCAGCTCGCCGCCGCGCCGGATCTCGGCCCCGAGCTCGAGGGCGCGCTCGGTCAGCAGGCGGTCGATGACGGGCTGCGGCAGGCCCAGGACGTAGGGATGCGCGGTGTCCAGCCCTTTCGGCCGCGGCTTGCGGATACCGGCGAAGAAACCGCCCAGCGGGTACTGCTGGCCGAGCGGCAGCAACCGCTCCAGCAGGCCGCGCTGGTCCATGATCTCGATGCCCCGTGCGTGCAGGCCGAGCGCGCGGACGACCCGGGTCGGCTCCGCGTCCTTCTCCAGCACCAGCACGTGCGCCCCGTGCAGCCGCAGCTCGCTGGCCAGCATCACGCCGGTCGGCCCGCCGCCGGCGATGATCACGTCGATCACGACAACCCCCGTATCTGTAGGCTCGGCCGCCTAGTGTGGGGCACGACCCGGGTCTTGCCGCAAGCCCCCTACTGCGCTATAGATTGATGGTGGCGGGGAGTTCTGTACTCCTCGCCGTTGCTATGCGCCGGGGGGCCCGCGACCGGCCCAGCGGTACGTCCGGGGGTGGGGAATGGATTCACCGGGACTGTTCGCCGACCTGGCCGCCCAGCGCGCGTGCTGGCATCCGGTCGCTTTCGCCAGCGAGATCGGTGACCGTCCGACCCGCGCCGACCTGCTCGGCGAGCCGCTGGTGGTCTGGCGCGGCGCCAGTGGGGCGCTCCGGGCCATGTCCGATCTGTGTGTCCATCGCGGCACCGCCCTGTCGCTGGGCTGGATCAAGGGCGATGAGCTGGTGTGCGCCTACCACGGCTGGCGCTACGGCGCCGACGGCCGCTGCGTGGCCATCCCGCAGAAGGAAGACCCCACGGTCGTCCCGGCCAAAGCCCGGGTCCGGGCCTTCGGGGTCCAGGAGCGCTACGGGCTGGTCTGGGTGGCGCTGGACGAGCCCCGGTGGCCGCTGCCCGAGGTCCCCGAGCTGGAAACCGGCGATTGGATGATCGTGCCCGCCGGGCCGTACCGGTGGCACTGCGACGCGGGCCGCCAGGTGGAGAACTTCACCGACTTCGGCCACTTCCCCTGGGTTCATCCGGGGCTGCTCGGCGACCCGGACCGGCCGGTGGTGCCCCGGCACGAGGTGCAGGCCGGCGGCCACGTGCTCCGGTACGAGATCGTCCGTCCCGAGGCCCCCAACAGCGACGACTTTCCGGTGTTCGGCAACGACCAGGCCGGGCCGCCGGAACGGCGCAGCCGCTACGAACTGCACCTGCCCTACACGATCGTGCTGCGGCTCGGCTGGGGCGGCCCGCGCGGCATGGTGTACTTCTTCGCCTCGCAGCCGGTGGCGGCCGACCGCTGCGCCGGTTACGTGGTCATCGGCCGCAACTACAACGCCGATCAGCCGGACCAGGTCATCCGCGACTTCGAGGACACGATCTTCGGCCAGGACCAGGTCGTGGTCGAATCACAGCGGCCCGAACGCGTCCCGTTCGACCTGGCCGCCGAGCTGCACCTGCGCTTCGACGCGGTCGCCGTCGCCTACCGCCGGGCCATGCGCGACCTCGGCCTGGCCACCAGCCCCTCCATCGGCATCACCGCCGAATAGCCCACCGCCGCCCAGGCCCGGCACCCCCGGCGGCGAGAATGGCACGGTGAACAGCGAACTGCGGATCACCGACGTCAAGACGTTCCTCGTCCACGACCGTGAGCGGCCGGACCGGAACTACGCCTTCGTCAAGGTCTACACCGACCAGGGACTGACCGGGCTGGGGGAGTCCGGCATCAACGGCAAGGAACTGGCCCTGGCCGGCCTGATCGACACCTGGGCCCCGATCCTGCGGGGGATGGACCCGACCCGCATCGAGCACATCTGGCAGACCCTGTGGCGGGGCCAGTTCTTCCGCGGCGGGCACGTGCACAGTGCCGCGGTGGCCGCGATCGACATCGCCCTGTGGGACCTGCGCGGCAAGGCCCTCGGCGTGCCCGTGTACGACCTGCTGGGCGGCAGGACCCGTGACTACGCCCGCTGCTACTGCCACGTGCAGCCGTCTGATGGCCACGACCTCGACGGGCAGGCCACGATCGAGGCGATGGTCGCCACCGCCCGCGAACGGGTGGCGCAGGGGTGGCGGTTCGTCCGGTACACCGCGGGCGACGGCTTCTACCCCTCCCACGGCGGCCTGTATGAGCAGGCGCCGGCCCTGCGCTGGACCGTCGACGCGTTCGCGGCCCTGCGCGACGCCCTCGGTCCCGAGATCGAGATCTGCGTGGATTTCCACCAGCGCACCACACCGGCCTACGCCATCCAGCTGGCAGGAGCGCTGGCGCCGATGCGCCCGTTCTTCATCGAGGACCCGGTCCGGGCCGAAAACCCCGACCAGTTCGCCTACCTGCGCCAGCACATCTCGGTGTCCATCGCCACCGGGGAGCAGATCCCCAGCAAGTGGGACTGGCGGGCGCTGATCGAACGCGACCTGATGGACTACTGCCGGGTCGACCTGTGCATCTGCGGTGGCCTGACCGAGGCCAAGAAGGTCGCGGGCTGGTGCGAGACCCACTACATCGAGCAGGCTCCGCACAACCCCCTGGGCCCGGTGTCGACCGCGGCCTGCCTGCACTTCGACCTGTCCACCCCGCTGTTCGCCGTGCAGGAGCTCACCTGGCGGCCCTCGGTGCTGGGCGGTGTGGTCCGGACCGACATGCGGCTCGAGGGCGGCAACCTGTACAGCGGCGGATCACCCGGCCTGGGCGTCGAACTGGATGAGGAGGCCGCCGCGGCCTACCCGTTCCAGCTGCCCGGGCTGCGGGTCCTGCACCGCGAAGACAATTCGGTGTCGGACTGGTAGCCGTGGTCTGGCCGGCAGGGCTCAGTCCCAGCGCACGGGCAGCACGGGTGGCTTGCGGAACACCAGGCCGCGGGGCGCGATCGCCGGCCCGTCCGCGGCCGCGGAGTCCAGCCGCAGGCCGGGCAGGGTGAGCAGGGCCTGCAGCGCGGCCAGGGTCTCGGCCCGGGCGGGCGGCGCGCCGATGCAGAAGTGCGGCCCGTGCGCGAAGGCCAGATGCCGCCCGGCCTCGGGGCGGCCGGCCACGAACCGGTCCGGGTCGGCGAACACGGCCGGATCCCGGTTGGCCCCGGACAGCGAGACCGTCACCCGGTCCCCGGCCCGGACCTTAGCCCCGCCGATCGCGGTGTCCGCGGTGGCGTAGCGGTCGACGATGGCGGCGGCCGGTTCCAGCCGCAGCGATTCCTCCACCACGGCGGGCAGCAGCGCCGGATCCGAGCGGGCCCGGTCCAGCTCACCGGGCTGGCCCAGCAGGTGCAGCACGGCGTTGGCGATCATGCCGTCGGTGGTGTCGATGCCGCCGAACATCACCACCGCGGCGTCGGAGATGATCTCCCCGGTGCTGAGCCCGCTGCCCGCGGCCGCGGTGGCCAGCACGCTGCTCTGCTCGGCCGTGGCCCCGTCGATGACCGCGCGCAGCATCTCGGCCAGGGCCGCGAACGCGGCCACCGAGTCCGGGTCGGGCGGCGCGATCCCGGTGGAGTCCTGCGCCACGGCCGCCTCGCCGCTGGGGTCCCAGGGGCGCGTGTGACTTGCGGGGTTGCTGGGGCT
>CAXUJF010000430.1:4632-5479 GCA_964250865.1 uncultured Streptosporangiaceae bacterium | reverse complement strand
CCGCGCCATCAGGCGTGGTGACCTTTTCACCACGCCACAACGCCTGCACCACCCGGATGGTTTCCGCCATCGCCGCCTGCCGCACCCCCACACGCTCGAACGGCAAGCCCAGCTGCTCGAACTCGGGCACATCATCACCGATACCCACCCCCAGCACCAGCCGGCCCCCGCTGACCCGGTCCACGTCCGCGGCCTGCCGGGCCAGCATGAACGCGCTCCGGTAATACACACAGCTGACCATCGAGATCAGCCGGATCCGCTCCGTCGACGCCGCCAGCGCCCCCATCAGCGTCCAGCACTCCATCAGCCGATCCGGATGATCAAACAGGGCAACCGAGACAAAACCCAGCCGCTCCGCCTCCGCCGCGAACCGCAAATGCTCCGGCCAGCCCGTCACGAAGTTCCCCACCACCCCGAACCGGACCCGACCCGCACCCTCAGCCACCCACGGATGAACCAGCCTGCCCTGCGTCATGCCACTCCTCTCGCCGCGATTCTCACCTGGTTGTTTACACCGTTTGGCCGCTGGCCGACGACTAGGGAGATTTACTAGGGATTTTGCTCTTGCCAAGACCGAAACTGGATTTGCCGGCCGAGAAGCAACTAAAAAAGGAGACCTGCCATGACCACCCAGCTTCACACCCCGGGCGAGCAGGCCACGACCAACCTGTGGATTGACCGGACCGCGACCACGACGTCCAGCGACCCTGAGTTCACCCCGGCTGACTATGGCCGCCGCATTGGCGCCGGGTCGACCCCCCCCCGCGGGGGGCGGGCGGCGCGGCCCGCCCCCACCGTTGCGCCCCGGGGGGCCGGGGGGGCGGGGGGGCCGGGCGCGGGGTGGTGA
>CAXUJF010000430.1:0-4622 GCA_964250865.1 uncultured Streptosporangiaceae bacterium | reverse complement strand
GCCATCGTTTCCGCCCTGGTGGCACTGGTCGGCGTGCTGGCCTGCCGCTGGCTGTTCAACCTGTCGGTGCTGGCCCCGCACCAGGACGGCGCCTTCGGCGACGTGCACCCGACCGCGCTGATCCTGGTGGCCTTCGCCGCGGCTCTCATCGCGACCGGTTTGGTTCACCTGCTGATGGTCGGCACCGCGCGACCGCTGACGTTCTTCGGCTGGATCGTGGGCCTGATGACCACGATCATGGTTCTCTTCCCGTTCAGCACCACGGCCGGGCTCGACGCCAAGATCGCCACCGCACTGGTCAACCTGGCCATCGGCGCCGGGATCGGCATGCTGGCCGGCGGGGTTGCCACGCGATCCATCCGGTCAGCGCAGCCGACGGAGCGAGCCACCCCCCGGCGGCTCAGGCCAGGATCGGCGCTAGGAATGCACCATCGAGCGGGCAGACATCGCCTGCAGGATGACCTCGGTGACGGCCTCCAGCGGGATCGCGGTGGAATCGATCACCAGGTGGTAGTGGGACGGTTCGGCCGGGTTGACCCGGTACAGGCGGCGGACGTAGGCGGTACGAGCCTTGTCCGCCGCGTTCATGCGGGCCTTGGCCTCGCCCTCATCGATGCCCTCGATCACCGCTCCCTGGGCGGCCCGTCGGTCCGCCGGACCATCGAGCCGGACGTGGAAGCCGCGGTCCTTGCCGAGGACCACCGCCGCCGCCCGGCCGAGGATCACGCCCTCGCCGCCGTCGGCGAGGCGGCGGATCCCGGCCTCGGCTCCGCAGCGCAGGTCGTCCTCCAGGAAGTGGGAGGGCAGCGGCGACTGAGTGGACCCCACCGGCATGGCGTGGGTGAACGAAGCGAGCAGCCGGTGCACCGGGGTACTGCTCGCTTCATCTTGGGTCAGCTGTTCCGCACAGGGCCCGCAGTCGGCCACATCGGCTTCGTTGCTCGTCACCCGCTGCAGGAACGGCACCCCAAGCCGCTGCGCCAGGGCGGGCGCGATTACGCTGCCACCGGCACCGTAGGCAGCCGAGATGGTGACCAGCCGGGATTCGAGAGCGGCGGGTCCGGGCACTGGGTCAGCGGTCACGGTCACCCATCTCCTTTGTTGGGCTAGAGCCGCCGGTAAAATACCCACGGTCACGCAGAAAGAAACGGCACACGGTCATGAGCATTGAGCAAGAGAAGCAGGTCGCCGCGGAAGCGGCCGCCGGGCTGGTCGAGAACGGCATGACCGTCGGGCTGGGCACCGGCTCGACCGTCGCGTATCTGCTGCCGGCCTTGGCCAAGCGGTCCCTCGACATCGTCTGCGCCGCCACGTCGCCGCGCACCGAGCACGCCGCGCGCGAACTGGGCCTGCGGATCGAGGCCGTCACGAGCATCGAAAGCTTCGACATCACGATCGACGGCGCGGACCAGATCGCCCCGGACGGCTGGCTGGTCAAGGGGGGCGGCGGCGCCCACACCCGGGAGAAGATCGTGGCCGGGGCGGCCGACCGGTTCGTCGTCATCGCCGACTCCTCCAAGCCGGTCCCGGCCCTGCACACCCCGATCCCCCTTGAGCTGCTGTCCTTCGGGCTGCGGGCCACCTTGCGCCGGGTCGACCCAGCGTCGCTGCGCGACGTCCCGCTCAGCCCGGACGGCGGCGTGATCGCCGACTACCACGGGCCGGTGCAGGACCCGGCGGCGCTGGCCGTCCAGCTGTCATCGACGCCCGGAGTCGTCGCTCACGGCTTGTTCCCGCCGCAGATGGTGGCCACGGTCCTGGTCGGCCGGGGCGAGTCGGTCGACCGGATCGACTTCCCGCCTGCTAGCTGACGGGACCCGGCCAAGCCGGGGACGTCAGCCGCGTGGTGCGGACCGGGACAGCGCGGCGGTGAGCACCGCGCGGGTGCCGGCCGGGTCGATCACGTCGTCGATCTCGAACGCGGCCGCGGTGCTCAGGGGCACGACCACGGGTGTAGTGCTCGGCCACCAGCTCGTCGTAGCGGGCCCGGCGGGCGGCCGGGTCATCGATCGCGTTGAGTTCCTTGCGGTAGCCCAGCCGTACCGCCCCCTCCAGGCCCATGCCGCCGAACTCCCCCGTGGGCCAGGCCACGGTGACGGCCGGCCGGCGCAGGTCACCGGCGGTCATCGCCATCGCACCCAGGCCGTAGGCCTTACGCAGCACGACCGCGCAGACCGGCACGGTGAGCCGGGCCCCGGCCACGAACATGGCCCCGAAGCGGCGCACCACGGCGGTGCGTTCCACCTCCGGTCCCACCATGAAGCCGGGGGTGTCCACGAGCGAGACGACGGGCAGCCAGTGGGCCTGGCACAGCCGCAGGAACGCCGCGGCCTTGTCGGCGGCGTCGCCGTCGATCGCCCCGCCCAGGTGCAGCGGGTTGCTGGCCAGCAGCCCCACGGCCCGTCCGTCGATACGGGCCAGCGCGGTGAGCACCCCGACGCCGAACCCGGCCCGCAGCTCGAGCACGCTGCCGGTGTCGCACAAGGTCTCCACCACGGGCCGGACGTCGTAGCTGCGGACCCGGTTCTCCGGGATGAGCTGGCGCAGCCGCCGCTGATCGGCGTGCGGGGCACCGGCCGCGGTCACCGGCGCGCCCAGGTAGGACAGGTAACGCCGGGCCGTGCGCACCGCGGCGGCCTCGTCCTCGACCAGCAGGTCGACCACGCCGTTCGGCACCTGCACCGCCATCGGGCCGACCTCAGCGGGCGCGACCACGCCGAGGCCACCACCTTCGATCATGGCCGGTCCGCCCATGCCCAGGCTCGCCTCCGGCGTCGCGATGATCACGTCGCAGGCGCTGGCCAGCGCCGCGTTGCCGGCGAAGCAGTAGCCCGACACCACCGCGACCAGCGGGACCTGGCCCGAGAGCTCGGCGGCCAGGCGGAAGGTCGGCACGTCGAGCTGGGCCACGGCGGTGGTGTCGGTGTCACCGGGCCGGCCACCGCCACCTTCGGTGAACATGACCACGGGCAGGCGTTCACGGGCAGCCAGCTCGAGCAGCCGGTCGGTCTTGCGGTGGTTCACGATGCCCTGGGTACCGGCCATCACGCTGTAGTCGTAGGACATCACCGCGACCGCCCGGCCGTCGACCGTCGCGGTGCCCATGACCAGGCCGTCGGCTGGTGACCGGGCGATCAGGTCGTCCAGCGAGCGACGCCGGCGCTGGGCGGCGATCGTCAGCGCGCCGTACTCGGTGAAGCTACCCGGATCGACCAGATCGGCGATGTTCTCGCGCGTGGTGCGCCGCCCGGCGGTGTGCCGCCTCATCGTCACCTCGGGACGGCCCTGGTCGAGCCCGATCCGATGCCGTTCCTGGGCCTCGGCCAGGTCGGGCCGGACCTGGTCCAGCGGGACGTCGCTGTCCTGGGCGGGCGCGCTGGCCCCAGCCCCGGATTCGGCCAGCACCACCAGCACGGCGCCGGCGGCGACGGTGGCGCCCACCGCGGCGGGTACCTCCTGCACCAGGCCGGCCTCTGGTGCCCGCACCTCGTGCTCCATCTTCATCGCCTCGACGACGAGCAGTTCGTCACCGGCCGCGACCTGGTCACCCGGCGCGACCGCGACCGACACGACCGTGCCCGCCAGCGGTGCGGTCACCGCGACCTGGCCCGGCGGGACCTCGGCGGGAGCGGACGGGGCGAGCTCACCAGGCGGGCTGGCCGCGGCCAGGTCGGCGGCGTGCGCGTCGACCCAGCCGACGTCGTGCGTGCCGAGCCCGGGCGCGTGCAGGAGCGCCTGCAGCAGGGCCACGTTGACGGGTACGCCAGCGATGTCGAACTCGGCCAGCGCCCGCACCGTCCGGCGGCGGGCCTCCTCCAGCGTGGCCCCGCCGGCGATCACCTTGGCCAGCAGCGAGTCGTAGCGCGGGCTGACGGTGTAACCCTGGTAGGCGGCGGTATCGACGCGCACGCCCCGGCCGGCCGGGGGCTGGAACCGGGTCAGGGTGCCCGCTTCGGGCTGGAGCGTGCCGTCCCGCTTCAGGGTCTCGGTGTTGACCCGGGCCTGGATCGCGACGCCCTGCGGCGCGGCCGCCCGGGCCAGCGCGTCCGCCAGCGGCCCAGTGCTCAGGAGGGCGCCGTCGGCCACCTGGAGCGCGAGCTCGACCAGGTCGAGGCCGGTGACCTGTTCGGTGACCGTGTGCTCGACCTGGATCCGGGGGTTGACCTCGAGGAAGGCGATCGTGTCGTCCTGGACGAGGAACTCGACGGTGGCCAGCCCGGCGTACCGGGCCGAGCTGGTCAGCGCGACCGCGGCCTCGTGCAGCCGGGTGCGGAGCACGTCCCCGACCGAGGCCGGGGCGATCTCGACCAGCTTCTGGCGGCGTCGCTGCAGGCTGCAGTCACGGTCCCCCAGCACCGCCACGGCGCCGGTGCCGTCGCCGATGACCTGGATCTCGATGTGCCGGGCCGGGCTGAGCAGCTGCTCGACGTAGACCGTGCCGTCGCCGAAGGCCGACGCCGCCTCGGAGGCGCACCGGCGCATCGCCGCGGCCAGATCAGCCTCCCGGGTCACCGGGCGCAGGCCGCGACCACCGCCGCCCGCGACCGCCTTGACCATGACCGCGCCGTGCTCACGCAGCAGGACCCGGGCCTGCTCCAGCACCGCCCCATCCAGCACCGCCC
>CAXUJF010000429.1:0-5489 GCA_964250865.1 uncultured Streptosporangiaceae bacterium | reverse complement strand
CGACCGGAGGGCGCCCCGGATCCCGGCGAAGTCGGCGGGACCTGGGGGCCGTTCGTGGAGAACGAGGGGCGGGGCAAGGACCGGCCAGTGCTCGTGGTGGCGGCCGAGGCCGCGGGCACCTACCTGGCCCTGCAGCTGACCAGCAAGGACCATGACGGTGACGGTGACTTTGTCTCCGTGGGCGCGGGCGGGTGGGATGGCGAGCACCGGCCGTCCTGGGTCAGCCTGGACCGGGTGATCCGGGTGCACGAGGGCGGGATGCGCTGAGAGGCGGCCGCCCTGCCGCGCGAGCCGTTCGAGCGGGTCACGGGCCGGCTGCATCAGCGCTACGGCTGGCGCTAGCCTGCCCCGGTCTAACCGGGCGAGCCGGGTCTGAACCCGGTCGGCGTCCGGCTTCTTCCAGCGCTGGATCGCCAGCGGATCAGCGCCCTGAGCCCGCGCTGCGGTGACTGAGCAGCGCACGCCCCCTCCTGATGCGTGTCCGTTTCGTTCAAGACGCCGATGGTTTCGGGTACCGATCATGGTCTGGAGCACACCGACCAGACAGTGAGGAACCCGACCATGAAGCCGCGCATCCATGTCATCACCCTTGCGGTAGCTGACCTCGATCGGGCCCTGGCGTTCTACCGAGACGGACTGGGTTTCCAGACCAAAGGCCTGATCGGTACCGAGTTCACCGGGGACGAGACCACTCCCGACGGGACCACGGCGGTGTTCAACCTCGACGGCGGCCTCATGCTGTCCATCTATCCGCGCTCCGAGCTGGCCAAGGACGCCGGGATTCCCCCGAACGCAGGGAATCCCGGCGAGTTCAGCGTCGGGCACGTGGTGGCTACCCGGGCCGAGGTCGACGAAGTCATCGCCCAGGCCCAGGCGGCCGGAGCTGCCGTCACCGAGTCACCGCACGACCGGCCGTGGGGCATCTACTCGGGGTACTTCCAAGATCCCGACGGCCACCTCTGGGAGATCATCTGGAACCCCGCGCTCGACCTCTCATCGAGCTGATCCGGTGGCCAGCAGCGCTCGGCTGGGCCGGCTCGCGTCGCGGAACCTGGGGGAGTAGGCCAGGTGGAACGCCCGGGTGGACGCCGTCGCGCCCAGCTGGGCGAACAGCCCGGCACCGGCCAGGGTCGCCCGCCAGACGAGCGCGTACTCCGCGTCACCCCGGGCCCGTCAGAGGACTGAACGGGACTCGTCGACCGCCTCCGCGGTCCCGAGCCGGGCCAACTCGTCGGCGCGCTCGTTGTCCGGGTCGCCCGCGTGACCCTTGACCCAGGTCCAGATCACCTCGTGCGGGCTCATCGCGGCGCTCAGCCGCTGCCACAGATCGGCGTTCTTGACGGGCTGCTTCGCCGCGGTTCGCCAGCCGTTGCGTTGCCAGCCCGCGATCCACTTGGTGATGCCATCCAGTACGTACGTGCTGTCGGTGTGCAACTGGACCTGGACCGGGCGCTGCAATGTCTCCAGCGCCTGGATGGCCGCGGTCAGCTCCATCCGGTTGTTCGTGGTCTGCGGGTCGCCGCCGTGTAGCTCCTTCTCGGTGCCCTTCCAGCGGAGCACCGCGCCCCAGCCACCCGGCCCGGGGTTGCCGCTGCACGCACCGTCGGTGTAGATCACGACCTCGGTCATGCCGGAAGGTTACGCGCTGCAGGCTTGGCCGCCGCCCACGTTGGTGGGGCCTGAGTGGCCAGCTGTCTCAGCATGGAACAGGTATCCGGGCCCGCGCGGGATACGCTCCGTGCATGTCAGCAGACACCGGCCAGGCCGACGGTTCAGCTCCAGCTTCCCGGCCCGCGGGGCCGGCGTCCGCGCTGGCTCAGGTGCAGAACTGGCACCAGGACGCACTCGAGTCCATCGACAACTGGGGCTGGATCCGCACGCTGAACGACCAGCTGACCGGGGTGCTCGGGCCCTGGCGCGAGCGGAACCAGGGCAATCCGGTCCTGGAGCTGATGCACGGTGGCCGGTGGCTGGGTCACCCGCTGCATCCCGCGCTCAGCGACCTGCCGATCGGGTTGTGGGCCGGCGCCCTGATCCTGGATGTCGCGCCCCGCGCCCGGGCCCCCCGGGGGGGGCTCGAGCCGGCCGCCCGGTTCCGGGCGCCCGGCCCCGCCGCCGCGGGCGCGCCCGCGGCCACCGGCGTGGTCGACTGGACCGTCAGCGACGACGAGGATCGCCGCCTCGGGTTGTTCCACGGGGTGCTCAATACGGCGGCTCTCGGGTTGCAGGGCCTGTCGCTGGCGGCTCGGCTGACCGGTCACCGGCGCCCAGCCCAGGGGCTGGGCGCGGCCAGCCTGGCCGTCACCGGGGCCGCCGCCTACCTGGGGGGCCACCTGGTGTTCGCCAAGGCGGTCATGGTCAACCGGGTCGCCGGGGCCGACGGCCCGCGGCGCTGGGTCAAGGTGATCGAAGAAGCTGAGCTGCCGGACGACGTGCCCACCGGCGTCCTGGCCGAGGGGCGGCAGGTCCTGCTGTACCGGCATGACGGCACGCTGTACGCGCTGGACAACCTGTGCAGTCACGCGGCCGGCCTGCTCAGCCGGGGCACGGTTGCCGGCCTGACCGTGACCTGCCCGCTGCACGGATCGCAGTACTGCCTGGCCGACGGCTCCGTCCGCCGGGGGCCGTCCCATCAGCCGCAGCCCGTGATCCGGACCCGGGCCCGCAACGGCTGGATCGAAGTCCGTGGTAACCAGCCCGCCCCGCGCCGTAGCGCAACCGGAAGGAAGTAGTCATGGCCTTTGTCATCGTCGCCAACCTCGATGACCTCGATGAGGGCGAGACCCTGTTCGTCGAAGGGCTGAAGGAGCCGATCTGCCTGGTCCGCCTGGACGGGGAAGACATCCGCGCCGTGCACAACACCTGCACCCATCAGCAGCAGCCGCTGCATGAGGGCACCGTGCAGGACGACGACACTCTGGTCTGCGCGTCGCACAACTCACGGTTCAACCTGGAAACCGGCGAGTCGGTCGGCATTCCCGAGGTGCCCCCGCTGCCGGTGTACGCCTGCAAGGTCGACGGCGACGCGATTCTGGTCGACATCGACCAGCAGCTCAACGACGCCCCTATCCCGCATCACCCGTACCACTGACGCAGCGGGAGCTCTGTTCAGAGGAGCGAGATTACTTCGGAGCGTACGCTGGCCAGCTGATTGAACTCGGCCTTGGCGTCGGTAGTGAGCAGGATGCGATTGGTTGCCGCTGCGGTGGCTGCGATCATCAGGTCGTAAGCAGATCTCTGCTTGCCTTCTGACATCGCTTCCACAGCCAGCCGGGCGTGGATCCGGGCCACCGCGATGGTGTAGTCCTCGATCGGGAGACTGGCCAGCACTGCCTCGACCCGGACGGACCGCGCCTGCTTGTGCACCTCGTCGGCCCGTTCGACCCCGACGAGCAACTCCATAGCGGTGACCGAGGCGATGGCGGCGTCGTCTGCACCTAGCGCAGCGTCGATGTCGAGCCTGCCGCGCTCGATCGCGATGATGGTGCCAGTATCAAGGATTACTCGGCGGGCCATCCGCGCACCTCGTCTGTGAAGGCGGCTCGAAGGTCGGCATGGGCTGCCTCAAGGTCATCAGCGAACCCCTCATCCGCGGGGTTCTCCCTCAGCGCGGCCTTGAGCCGTTCGGCCGAGGTGTGTTGCTCGGGAGCGAGTCGGCCGACCGGCACACCGTCGCGAGTGATGACGATGGTCTCGCCGTGCTCGACTTGATCGAGGATGCTGGCGAAGTTCCGTGCCGCCTGGGTGGCCGTTACGGAAATCATGAGTACATACTATCAGATTTAATCTGACTATACGCACGAACGATGTGTGCTCCCTGACCCCCAACGATGCCCCTATCCCGCATCACCCGTACCACTGACCGCCTCGTAGCGGAGCCCGTCGAGGAGCAGCGCGACCATGCGGTAGGCCCGGGAGGTGTCGCTGCTCCCGGGTGGGGGGATGCACAGGTTCGCGATCGCCCCCAGCAGGTCGAGCGGGTCGGCGCCGGGCCCGATCGCGCCGGCCTCTACGGCGTGGTCGAGGAGCATACGCAGAGCCGGCCCCAGGTGCTCGTGGAAGTAGCCCGGGAGCGCGCTGTAGGCCGGGTCGCCCGAGTGCAGCGCGGCCGCCAGGCCGTGCTTGGTCGCCACGAACTCGGTGTACCGGTGCACCCACAGAGTGAGGGCCTCGTCGGGGTCGTGCGTCGCCGCGAGTCTCGTCGCGGCGGCCGCGCACGCGTCGATCTCCCGGCGGAACACCGCCGCAATCAGGTCCGATCGCAGCGGGAAATGCCGGTACAGCGTCGCGGTGCCCACGCCCGCGCGGGCGGCGATAGGCCGCACGGTGACGTCGCCGCCGGCGGCGGCGAACGCCTCCTTCGCCGCCTGCAGCAACGCGTCGACGTTGCGCTGCGCGTCGGCCCGGGGCATGACGAGCTCCTTGTAAGTGGGACAATGTTCCGTATAGCCTTAGCGGGACGTTGTCCCGTTTCTATGGTGGCACGGCATCCGACCCGATGCCAGTAAGGAGCCTGTCATGCACTACCGCACCCTGGGCCGGACGGGGATCAAGGTCAGTCCCTATGCGCTGGGGGCCATGATGTTCGGCCCCATCGGCAACCCCGACCACGCCGAGTCGACCCGCATCATCCATAAAGCGCTGGACGCCGGGATCAACTTCATCGACACCGCCGACATGTATTCGCACGGTGAGTCCGAGGAGATCGTCGGCACGGCGATCAAAGGCCGCCGGGACAGCCTGGTCATCGCGACCAAGTTCGGCAATCCGATGGGACAGGATCCGAACCAGCGCGGGGGCTCCCGCCGGTGGATCATGACCGCGGTCGAGGACTCGCTGCGGCGCCTCGGCACTGACTACATCGACCTCTACCAGCTCCACCGGCCCGACCCGGCCACCGACCTGGGCGAGACGCTGTCGGCGCTGACCGACCTCGTCCACGCGGGCAAGATCCGCGCCTTCGGCACCTCCGCGATGCCCGCCTCCGACCTCGTCGAGGCCCAGTGGACCGCCGAGCGGCGCGGCCTGGAGCCACTGAGCACCGAGCAGCCCACCTACTCGATTCTCAGCCGCGGCATCGAGCAGGAGATCCTCCCGGTCGCCCAGCGGCACGGGGTGGGCGTGCTCGTCTGGAGCCCGCTGGCGATGGGCATGCTCACCGGGCGCCTCCGCCGGGGCCAGCCGACCGACCTTCGCCGCACCCGGCTCTTCACCCACCTCAGCGACGAACGCCGTATCGACGCCGTCGAGCAGCTCATCCCGGTGGCCGAGCAGGCCGGCCTGAAACTCACCCACCTGGCCATCGCGTTCGCGATCGCCCATCCCGGCGTGACCTCGGCGATCCTCGGGCCGCGCACGATGGAACACCTCGACGACTACCTGGCCGGCGCCGACGTCGTCCTCACCGACGACGTGCTCGACCAGATCGACGCCATCGTGCCGCCCGGCACCGACATCGGCCGGCTCGACATGGCCTACAACCCGCCCGC
>CAXUJF010000428.1:0-5512 GCA_964250865.1 uncultured Streptosporangiaceae bacterium | reverse complement strand
CGCGCCGGTCGTGCGGCCCACCGCGGCCCGGGTCGCCGCGGCCAGCTCGGTGAAGCCGGCCAGCGCCACCGTGCGCATGATCTCGGTCTTCCCGCCGGGGAAGTGCGCGTAGAGCACGGGCTGGGTGTAGCCGATCGCGTCGGCCAGGCGCCGGGAGGTGACGGCGGGCCAGCCTTCGGCCTCGGCCACGGTCCGGGCCGCGGTCAGGATCTGCTGCCTGCGCTCGGCCGCCCGCTGCTCCCTGGTTCCCGGCGCCGCCATGATGTCTCCCGATTTTTCCGCTTGCGTTCTGGCCCGTACCGTCTTAGGTTAGCACTGCTAGAATCTAGCAATGCTAACCAGGGGAGCCAGGGAAGATCATGTTTAACGCGCTCGCTGTCGTCACCACCACCGTCGTCGGCCTCATGGTCGGCGTCGAATTCGCGGTGGCGGTGTTCGTCAATCCGATGCTGCTGCAGCTGGCCGTCGGGCCGGGACAGCAGGCCCGCGCCTGGGGCGGCCGCGTCCTCGGCCGGGTCATGCCGTTCTGGTACTTCGCGTCGCTGATTCTGACCGCCGGGCTGGCCGCCGCCAGCTGGAACCGGGCCGGATCGGGGCCCGCCGCCGGGGCGGCCATCGCGGCCGCGGCGCTGCTGGCCGTCAGCGTCGTCCTGTCGATCACCCTGCTGGTGCCGATCAACAATCGTTCGGTCACCTGGACGGCGGACGACCATCCGGCCGACTGGCGCGAGCAGCAGCAACGCTGGGACCGCCTGCATTACCTGCGCGTGGCCATCCTCATCGCGGCGTTCGTGCTGGCCCTGGTGGCCGCGGCCGCCGGGTGAGCCTAGGCGCCGGGGCGGCCCCCCGGCCGCGGGACCACCGCCGCCCAGCGTTTCTTCCGCTCGGCGGCGGTCTGTTCCCACCACGGGCACCCGCGCTCGCCCAGCGCCACCTTGGCCGCCTGCACCCCGGCCCGGGCCGCGGGCTCGGCCGCGGTGCCCCGCACGGCCTTGACCTCGCGCCGCCAGGCCATCAGCACCGACCGGAGCTCGGCCGCCCGCTCGGGCGGGATCATCGGATCCGTCGCGCGCCAGCGCCGCCCGCCGACCAGGATGTAGCGGCCGTCGCTGGTGTGCTCGGTCACCGCTCCGGCGTCCCGAAGGCGTCGAGGATCTCGGCCGCGGCGGTGGTCGCGGTGACCGACCCGTCCCGGACACGGTGCTCCAGCCCGGGCACGACCGCGCGCACCTCGGGGTCCGCATGCAGCCGGGCCAGCAGCTGGTCGTGCACCAGGTTCCAGGTCCAGCCGACCTGCTGGTCCCGGCGGCGGCGGTCCAGCTCCCCGGTCGTCTCCAGCATCGCGCGGTGCTGCTCGATCCGCTCCCACACCTTGTCCAGGCCGGTGTTCTCCAGGGCGCTGCAGGTCAGCACCGGAGTCCGCCAGGCCGCGCCGGGATCCTGCAGCAGCCGCAGCGCCGAGGCCAGCTCCCGGGCCGCGGCGCGGGCGTCCTGCTCGTGCGGTCCGTCGGCCTTGTTGACCGCGATGACGTCGGCCAGTTCCAGCACGCCCTTCTTGATACCCTGCAGCTGATCGCCGCTCCGGGCCAGGGCCAGCAGCAGGAAGGTGTCGACCATGCTGGCCACCGCGATCTCCGACTGCCCGACCCCGACCGTCTCGACCAGCACGACGTCGTAGCCCGCCGCCTCCATGATCAGCATGCTCTCGCGGGTCGCCCGGGTCACCCCGCCGAGCGTGCCTGACGACGGCGAGGGCCGGACGAACGCGGCCGGGTCGGTGGCCAGGTGCTGCATCCGCGTCTTGTCGCCCAGGATCGAGCCGCCGGTCCGGCTGGACGAGGGGTCCACGGCCAGCACCGCGACCCGGTGACCCAGGCCGGTCAGCATGGTGCCAAAGGCGTCGATGAACGTGGACTTGCCCACGCCCGGCACCCCGGTGATGCCGACCCGGATCGACTTGCCGGTGTGCGGCAGCAGCTCGCTCAGCAGTTCCTGCGCCACCTGGCGGTGGTCGGGCCGGGTCGATTCCACCAGGGTGATGGCGCGGGCGATGTCGGGCCGCGAGCCGTCCAGTACGCCGCGCACGTACCGCGCCGCGCTATCGGTCGGTCGGGCCTGGGCCATCGTGCCGGTCAGAGCTCGTGACCCAGGGCCGCGGCCAGCGTGCGCAGCAGCTCCGCGGCCGCATCCGGGATCACGGTCCCGGGCGGGAAGACCGCGGCCGCACCGGCCTCGTGCAGGGCCTCGAAGTCGCCGGGCGGGATGACCCCGCCGACCACGATCATGATGTCGTTGCGGCCGGCCTCGTCCAGCGCCGCGCGCAGCGCGGGGACCAGGGTCAGGTGCCCGGCCGCGAGCGAGGAGATCCCGACGATGTGCACGTCGGCCTCCACCGCCTGCCGGGCCACCTCGTCCGGCGTCTGGAACAGCGCGCCCACGTCGACGTCGAAGCCGAGGTCAGCGAACGCGGTGGCGATCACCTTCTGGCCGCGGTCGTGGCCGTCCTGGCCCATCTTCGCCACCAGGATGCGCGGGCGCCGGCCTTCGGCCTCGGCGAACTTCTCCACCAGCATGCGGGTCTCCTCGACCGGGCCGGACGCCCCGGCCTCGTCCCGGTAGACCCCGGCCAGCGTCCTGATCTGCCCGGCGTGCCGGCCGTAGACCTGCTCCAGCGCGTCGGAGATCTCGCCCACCGTAGCCTTGGCCCGGGCCGCGTCCACGGCCAGGGCGAGCAGGTTGCCCTCCAGTCCGCCGCCGGGCTGGGCCCCGGCCCGCGCCGCGTCGACCAGGGCCTGCAGCGCGCGCTGGCTCGCCTGCTCGTCGCGCTCCGCCCGCAGCCGGCCCAGCTTTTCCAGCTGCTGCGCCCGGACCGAGGCGTTGTCGATCTTGAGCACCTCGATCTGCTCGTCCTCGGCGTCCAGCCGGTACTTGTTGATACCGATGACCGGCTGGCGGCCGGAGTCGATCCGGGCCTGGGTACGGGCCGCCGCCTCCTCGATGCGGAGTTTGGGGATGCCTTCGCCGATGGCCTTGGTCATCCCGCCGGCCTCCTCGACCTCCTGGATGTGCTGCCAGGCGCGGCGGGCCAGCTCGCCGGTCAGCCGCTCGATGTAGGCGCTGCCCCCCCAGGGGTCGATCACCCGGGTGGTGCCGGACTCCTGCTGCAGGAGGAGCTGGGTGTTGCGGGCGATGCGGGCGGAGAAGTCGGTCGGCAGGGCCAGCGCCTCGTCCAGGGCGTTGGTGTGCAGCGACTGCGTATGGCCCTGGGTGGCCGCCATCGCCTCGACGCAGGTACGCGCGACGTTGTTGAACGCGTCCTGCGCCGTGAGCGACCAGCCCGAGGTCTGGCAGTGCGCGCGCAGCGAGAGCGACTTGGGGTTCTCCGGCTGGAACTGGCTCACCAGCCGGGCCCAGAGCAGCCGGGCCGCGCGCAGCTTGGCGATCTCCATGAAGAAGTTCATGCCGATGGCCCAGAAGAACGACAGCCGCGGGGCGAACGCGTCCACGCTGAGCCCGGCGGCCAGCCCGGCCCGCAGGTACTCCACCCCGTCGGCCAGGGTGTAGGCCAGCTCCAGGTCAGCCGTGGCCCCGGCCTCCTGGATGTGGTATCCGGAGATGGAGATGGAGTTGTAGCGCGGCATGCGCTGCGAGGTGTAGGCGAAGATGTCGGAGACGATCCGCATCGAGGGCTGCGGCGGGTAGATGTAGGTGTTGCGGACCATGAACTCTTTGAGGATGTCGTTCTGGATGGTCCCGGCCAGCTGCTCCGGGGCCACGCCCTGCTCCTCGGCCGCGACGATGTACAGCGCCAGCACCGGGAGCACCGCGCCGTTCATGGTCATCGAGACCGACATCTGGTCCAGCGGGATGCCGTCGAACAGCTGCCGCATGTCGTAGATCGAGTCGATCGCCACCCCGGCCATGCCGACGTCGCCGGTCACCCGCGGGTGGTCGCTGTCGTAGCCGCGGTGGGTGGCCAGGTCGAACGCGATGGACAGGCCCTTCTGCCCGGCCGCGAGGTTACGGCGGTAGAAGGCGTTGGACTCCTGCGCGGTGGAGAAGCCGGCGTACTGGCGCACGGTCCAGGGCTGGTTCACGTACATCGTCGGGTACGGGCCGCGCAGGTACGGCGCGATGCCGGGATAGGTGTCCAGGTCGAGGCCGGCCAGGTCGTCCGCCGTGTACAGCGGCTTGACCGCGATGCCCTCCGGCGTCTCCCAGACCGCTTCGCCGACGTCCTTGCCGGTCTCCCGCCCCCAGGCCTCTTCCCACTGGGCGGTGCTGACGGCCGCCACGTCCGGATCGTTGAGCTCGATCGCACTGAAATCGGGGATCATCAGGACTCTTCCCCCTCGTCCAGGGCTGCGGCCAGGGCGGTGGCTAGTGCGGCGACGGCGTCGCAGCCCACGTAGACGAAGTCGTCGACCCCTGCGTGCTGGTAGGCCTCGATCCGGTTGCCCGGCCGCCCCGCCAGCACGACGTGGCGGGCCCCGGCCGACTTCAGCGCGGCCGCCGCCGCTTCGCCGTACTCGGCGTAGAGGGCGTCGCTGGAACAGATACAGGCCGCCTGGGCCCCGCTGCTGGTGAAGGCCGCGGCCAGGGCCTGCACGTCCGGTTGCTCGGTCTTGCTGCCGCCGGCCGCCTCGCTGATAGGTGTCTCAATACCGCCGGCCTGGAACAGGTTGGCGGCGAAAGACGAGCGGACCGTGTGCACGGCGCGGGGGCCAAGGGTGGCCAGCAGCATCTTCGGCCGCGCGCCGGTGGCGGCCAGGACGGCGTCGGACCGGGCCCGCAGGGCCTCGAACGCCTCGGCCCGCCGGACCCGGGGCAGGCCGCCACCGGGCGGGGGCGGCGCCGGGTCCCGTACCACCGGCCGCTCGCCGAGGTTGGGGAACTCGCTCACCCCCGTGATCGGCTCGCGCCGGTGGGCCAGGTCCGCCGAACGCTCGGCCCAGTTCTGCGCGATGGCCCCGGCGATCAGGCCGCTGCCCAGCGCCGCCTGCTGGCCGCCGGCCCGTTCAACGCGCTGGAACCAGTCCCAGGCCCCGCGGGCCAGCTGGTCCGTGAGCTGCTCGGCGTACCAGGAACCGCCGGCCGGGTCGATCACCCGGGCCAGGCTCGACTCGTCATGCAGGATGGCCTGGGTGTTGCGGGCGATCCGGCGGGCGAACGGGTCCGGCAGGCCGAGCGCGCGGTCGAAGGGGAGCACGGTGATCGCGTCGGCGCCACCGAGGGCCGCGCTCAGGCAGGCGATCGTGGTCCGCAGCATGTTCACCCACGGGTCGCGCGCGGTCATCATCACAGCCGAGGTCACCGCGTGCTGGCGCTGGCCCGCAGCGGCGGGATCGACGCCGCAGACCTCGGCCACGCGGGACCAGAGGCGGCGGGCGGCGCGCAGCTTGGCGATGGTCAGGAACTGGTCGGCGCCGGCCGCGTAGCGGAACTCCAGCTGCCCGGCCGCCTGGCTGGCGGTCAGGCCGGAGTCGGTCAGCTGGCGCAGGTAGGCCACGCC
>CAXUJF010000427.1:0-5590 GCA_964250865.1 uncultured Streptosporangiaceae bacterium | reverse complement strand
GCCCCGGCCTGGCTCCTACGCCCAGGTCGTGACGCAGGCGCGGGAGAAGTTCGCCCGCGGTGACCTGTTCGAGGTGGTACCCGGGCACGTGTTCTACGGCCGGTGCGCGCGGCCGTCCGCGTTCTACGAGCAGCTGCGGCAGCGCAACCCGGCGCCGTACGAGTTCATGTTCAACCTGGGCCAGGGGGAGTACCTGGTCGGGGCGTCACCCGAGATGTACGTGCGGGTCACCGGAGATCGGGTGGAGACCTGCCCGATCTCCGGGACGATCGCCCGCGGGGCAGGCCCGCTGGAGGACGCGGAGAACATCCGCACGCTGCTCGACTCCACCAAGGAGGAGTCCGAGCTGACCATGTGCACCGACGTGGACCGCAACGACAAGTCGCGGGTCTGCGTGCCCGGCACGGTCAAGGTCATCGGGCGCCGGCAGATTGAGATGTACAGCCGGCTGATCCACACCGTCGACCACGTGGAGGGCCGGCTGCAGACCGGCTTCGACGCGCTCGACGCGTTCCTGACCCACATGTGGGCGGTGACCGTGACCGGGGCCCCCAAGCACTGGGCCATGCAGTTCATCGAGGACCACGAGGCCACCCCCCGCCGCTGGTACGGCGGCGCGGTCGGCGCGATCGGCTTCGACGGCGGCATGAACACCGGGCTGACCCTGCGCACCGCGCACATCCGGGACGGCATCGCCGCGATCCGGGCCGGGGCCACGCTGCTGTTCGACTCTGACCCGGACTCCGAGGAACGCGAGACGCACATCAAGGCCCGGGCGCTGATCGAGACCCTCAAGGACGCGGACGCGACAGTGGATGCCTCTGGGGACGCCTCTGGTGAAGCCTCCGGGGATGCCGCCGCGGCCGGTCCGGCCGGGCCCGGCGTGGCCGGCGATCTTCCCGGGCTGGGCCTGCGCATCCTGCTGATCGACCACCAGGACTCGTTCGTGCACACGCTGGCCGACTACTTCCGCCAGCAGGGGGCGGAGGTGACCACGCTGCGGGCTGGCTTCCCGCCGTCGCTGCTGGACGGGTACGCCCCGGACCTGGTGGTCCTGTCGCCCGGTCCCGGCCGCCCGGCCGACTTTGCCTGCGACGAACTGCTGTCCGAGCTGGACCGCAGGCACCTGCCCGCGTTCGGCGTCTGCCTGGGCCTGCAGGCCATGGTGGAGCACGCCGGCGGCGAGCTGTCCCTGCTGGCCGAGCCCGTGCACGGCAAGCCGGGCCGGGTCCAGGTGCAGGGTGGCCAGCTGCTGGACGGCCTGCCGGCCGAGTTCACCGGGGCCAGGTACCACTCCATCTACGCCCGCCCGGAGCAGGTCAAGGGCGACTTCGAGGTCACCGCGACCACCCCCGACGGTGTGGTCATGGCCATCGAGGATCCCGCGGCCGGGCGCTGGGCCGTCCAGTTCCACCCCGAGTCCATCCTCACCGCCACCGGCCGCGCCGGGCACCAGGTTGTAGCCAACGTGCTGCACCTGTGCCGCGACCGCGGCCGGGACGGTACGAGGTCATCCGCCAGGATCAGCGGCGCGGATTAACGTCCGTTTCGGGCTCTTCGATCTGCTCCTTGCGGATGTCCTCGCTGACCTGGGCCTCTTCGGTGACGGTCTCGGTGCCGAGCCGGACGCGCTCGACCGGGACGGTCTCCTTTTCCACCACGGGCCGTTCGGCGTTGAGGATGACTTCGTGCTCTTCTTCGGTGATGGCCGGGCCGTCGAGCGCGGCGTCCCGGTTGGCTTCGGTGATCGGCTCGCGTTCTAGGCGGACTTCTTCGTGGCTGACGGGAACCGTCTTGGTCACGTTCTCGGTCACCACGTACTTGCGCAGCCGTGCCCGCCCGGCCTCAACCGACTCCTTGCCCACGTGGAGGCGCTCTTCGGACCGGGTCATCGCGTCATCGGTGGTCGGCCCGGACGTGTCGTAGCCCTCGGTGCCTACCGCGTCCCGGCCGGCGTACTCGGTGCCGCGGCCGGCGTACCCGGCGTCGGTCTGCGTCGTGTCCTGCGCGTAGGTGCTGTCGCCGGTGCCCGTCTGCGCGGACGTGCGGTTGAGGTGACCGGCGTAGTGCTGGTACAGCCGGTCGATCTCGGACCCGTCGAGGTGACCGTCCGAGTCGATGTTCGGGGCGTCCTTGATCAGCTGCTTGCTGACCGCCAGTCGCAGTTCCCCGTCGCCGGGCTGGGCGCCGTACAGCGGAGCGAAGCTTTCCCGGTTACCGAACAGGCCGGTGCTGACGGTTACCCATTCCGGCTCGCCGGTGGTGTCGTTGGCGTAGATCTCACCGACTTTGCCGACCTTGTCGCCGTCGGCATCGACAGCGGTAGAGCCAATGACGTTGTTCCAATGCTCCGGGCTGGTCATCGCGGTTACCCCCTCGGGTTGACTGTTATCGGGCTGCGGTCCGGCCTACCCGGCTACCAGGCAGATACACCCGATCATTCACGAAACTGACGCGCTGAATTTTGCCGGAATGACGCGGGCCGGCCTGGGTAGCGCCGCGGGCCGGGCAAGGTGGTTAGAGTGCTGGGCATGAGGAGCGTGGAGCCCGAGATCCGGCTGGTGGCACGGCCGCAACTCGACTACGAAATGATCGCGGAGTACCTGGCCGAGGTGGGCGGGAGCAGCTGGCTTGAGCGGCTGGACCGCGACCAGCTCGACAACGACGCGCAGAACCTGGCCGAGTTCGCGGGCAAGATGTGTTACCGGTCCTGGGAGCCGGGACTCAACCCGAACGTCCGGCGGGTCCGGGACGACCAGCTGGTCTACCTGCAGAACATTCTGGCCCAGTCGCACGGTTCGGTGCTGGAGCACATCAGCTTCACGTTCGTGCTGCACAACGTGAGCCGGGTGTTCACCCACGAGCTGGTCCGGCACCGGCCCGGTACGGCGGTGTCGCAGGAGTCGCTGCGGTTCGTCCGGCTCGCGGACATCCCGTTCTGGTTCCCGGAGTGGGCGCACGAGGACGAGGAACTGATGAAGCGGGCCGGCGCGCTGCTGACCGAGATGGAGGCCTTCCAGCGCTGGATGGCCGACCACTTCGGCCTGGACGACGACGGCACCAAGATGCACGAGAAGAAGCACAAGACGTCGTTCATGCGCCGGTTCGCGCCGGACGGGGTGGCCACCGGACTGGTGTGGACGGCCAACGTGCGCACGCTGCGGCACACGATCGAGTCGCGGACCGATCCTGGCGCCGAGGAAGAGATCCGGCTGGTGTTCGGCAAGATCGGCGAGCTGATGCGGGCCGAGGCGCCGGCCCTGTTCGGGGACTACGAGGTGCGCGAGGACGGCGCCTGGGTTCCGGGGTGGCGGAAGGTCTGAGGCCGGCTAGAACAGTGTCAGCTGAACAGGGGGCAGTCGTAGCGGATGCGCTCCTCGGGAGCGCCGCGATCCCTCAGCTCGCTGACCGTGCGGGCGATCATCGGGTCGGGACCGGCGACGTAGATGTCGCGGGCCCGCCAGTTGGACAGGCCCACCACGTCCGGGATCGTGCCGAAGATGGCGTCCGGGGCGGCCTCTTCTGACACGACCGGGATGATCTGCAGCCACGGATAGTTCCGCTCCAGGTGCCGAAGGTCGGCCAGGTCGTACAGCTCGGCCTCGTACCGGGCTCCGTAGTAGAGCACGATCTCGCGGTGGCGGGCCCCGGGGGCGGCGACCATCGCATCGATGATGGCCTTGACCGGCGCCAGCCCGGTGCCTCCGGCCAGGCACAGCACGTCCCGGTCGGACATGATGTCCCCGGTCATCGCGCCGGCTGCCGCTCCGAGCAGCAGGGTGTCGCCCACGGCCACGTGGTGCACCAGCGCCGCGCTGACCAGCCCGCCCGGGACCGCGCGGACGTGCAGGGTGAGGGTGCCGTCGTCGCGGGGCGCGTTGGCCACCGAGTAGTTGCGCCACAGCCGCGGCCAGCGTGGCGTCTGGATGCTGATGTGCTGGCCCGGCAGGTAGGGCACCGGCTGGCTGGGCTGCAGCGTGAGCACGGCCAGATCGGGTCCGCGCGTCTCGTGTGCGACGATCTCCGCCAGCCACCACGGCGGTGACTGCTCGGCGTCCCGTTCGGCCGCGGCGATCATCGCGCTGCTGGCCCGGACGAACAGGGCCTCCCACGCGGCCGCGGTGGCGTCGGTCCACGCCTCCGGCGCGTACCGCTGCCAGGTGGCGGCGAGCGCCTGCTGGAAAGCGTCGAAATGCTCCTTCCGCACCCCGAATTTACGGTGCGCCCGGCCCAGGCCTTCCAGGTAACCGGTCAGGCTGGCCTCGTCGCCACTGGCGGCGATTCTCGTCAGGGCCTGGTAAAACCTTTTCCGCTGCGCGTCCATGGCGGGCGGGAACATGGCCCGGGTCTGCGGCTCGATCGCGAAGAGATGGCCGTAAAAATAGGTCATAGCCGAATCGGAAACCGGATCAATCAGGGCGAACAGCCGGGTCAGGGGATTGGCGTCCGCCGGCTGCTCCTGCGTCGCCTGGTCGTCGCTGAAAAAGCTCTGAGCCAGGTCGGCGGGGGTCTGGCGGGTCCGATGGCTGCCCGGCCCGCGGTCGGCCGGGGCGGACGATCCGGCCGGCGTCCCCGCGTGGCCCGGCCATGATCCGCCGGCATTGGAGGATGCCATCACTCGTCTCCCCCCGATTGACCGGCGATGACAACAGATACCGGCAAAGCCAGTCTTAATGTACCCAGAGTATCCAGAATCAACGCCCATTAGCCTCGTTAATACCGTGTGACAGCGATTACATCAATCGTG
Organism: uncultured Streptosporangiaceae bacterium; assembly: GCA_964250865.1. Classification (GTDB taxonomy): domain Bacteria; phylum Actinomycetota; class Actinomycetes; order Streptosporangiales; family Streptosporangiaceae; genus Bog-532. Next base: position 843 of record CAXUJF010000427.1, on the reverse strand, counting down.
CCCCAATTGTAGACGTTAAGCAAATTTTCGTTTTAGGATTAAATGCGTTGAACCAGTGTGACGGTATTAAGTAGATCGGTCCTATTTATGGGTAATAAGGCCTGGAAGTGAGTTTCCGCGGGCGGCCCGGTGCCTGAACCTCGGGCAGGCCCAGCCGACCTGCTCAGCTGGCTTCGGGGCGAACTTTGGCAAGCCACTGACCCGGGCCCCCGCCGATGGACCATGATGGGCAGGGAACGCTTTAAGCCGCCAGTTGGACATTCACGACCAGCACCGCAGGAGGGTTTGGCATGGCCCGCCCGCTCATTGGGATCACCGGTCAGCTCGAGGCCGCGCACTGGGGCGACTGGGTACGTGAGGCCGTGCTCTCTCCGCTGACCTACACCCGTGCGGTAGAACGCGCGGGTGGCACGCCCGTCATCCTGCCGCCGGTTCCGCCGGACAGCGTGACCCGGCTGGTCGCGGGGCTCGACGGGCTGGTGCTGACCGGGGGAGCGGACGTCAACCCGGCGCTGTACGAGGCCGAGCCGCACGAGCGGGCCGGCGTCCCCGACCGCCGCCGGGACCGCTTCGAGCTGGCCCTGGTGCGCGCGGCGATCGAGGCGGGCGTGCCGGTCCTGGCCATCGGCCGCGGCCTGCACGTGCTCAACGTGGCCCGGGGCGGCACGCTGATCCAGTACCTGCCGGATTCGGTGGGCCACAGCGGGCACGCGGCCGACACGGCCAAGATGCGCAAGCACACGGTCACCCTCAGCCCGGACAGCACGCTGGGCAAGCTGCTCGGCGCCCAGGCCCTCGTGCCGGCCCTGCACCACCAGGCCATCAACCAGGCCGGTGACGGCC
>CAXUJF010000426.1:0-5609 GCA_964250865.1 uncultured Streptosporangiaceae bacterium | reverse complement strand
CTCCCGAGGGATGATGGGCTGGCGGGTTGAGAGTGGCTGGTGTTACTGGTGTGATCAGTGTTGCTGGGGAGGCCGACAGGGTCTGCGGTGCGGGCTGCGGCGGAATGCGGGGTGGCTCGCGCAACCGATTCGGCCGGGGCTGAATTAACAGGCGTCCCATTCTTAACAATGGGCGCTTTGTTATCTGGGCCCGATGTCGCGGGGGCTTCGGGCCGGAGGGCGCGATCGGCTTTTGCGCGTCGTTTCCGCCGGGCGCTGGGCTTCCGGTTCGGAACGTCCCCGGGCCGCTCCGGACGTTCAGCTCCCCCGAGGCGCTGGGGCGGGTGACGCAGCATCTCGGCGGCCCGCTCACGGGTCTGGGCGCGTTCGGCATCGACCGAGGCCTTCATGCGCTGGCGCAGGTCGTCCGGCAGCGCGGGCGCGCCAACGCGCGCCGGGGCGGGTCTGGCCCCGGCCTCGGTTGCGCCTCGCTCGCGTTGCGGGAGCGGGCTACCGCCACTTTCGTCGGTCATTCGGCCCCCCAGCGATCCGCACAACGGGATGGCGCGAACCGCACAGTACAGCGCAGCATACGACGGACCGTTCATTCAAGCCTGATGATGAATCGTAACGCTAAGGGATCAGATTTCGGCCGACCTGATGCCATAGCGGAACGTTTGCTTCCCGCTCAAAGCGCGGGGAAACCGGCGGTCGGCCACGAGTTTCGGCGCTTACCGCGCCGGGATACACAGGGTAGGTCTGGCTTAACGGATAGCCCTTTACGTAGAACGTCAGCGAGCGTCACATTCTGGACGGAAATTTACAGAAACGCCCCCTCGATTGCAGGGCAAACGTTACGGTCTGGTTTGCGGTACCCGTGGCCGCGGCGGCTTCGGCTCCTGGCCCGCGGCCGACCGGACACGGGCCCGTGGGGGGTGGGTCAGCCTGAGCACCCCTGTCTGCCCTGATGCAAGCAGGTAGGACTCATGGACCATGGCCCATCCGCGCCACAGATAGCGTCGCGAACGACGCCGTCGGCCGTGGACGTGGCGACCCGATTCCGGGTGCCGGCGGGCTGGCCGCTGATCCTGGTGCTGATCCTCCAGGCCGTGTTGTCACTGCGGCTGATCCGGGCTGACACCGCCTTCCAGGACGAGGCTTTGTACCTGTGGGCCGGGCACCTGGAGTGGGCCAGCGTGCTGCACGGCGCTTCGCTGCCGCAGTTCCCCTCCTTCTTCTCCGGCGCCCCGGTCATCTACCCGCCGCTGGCCGCGCTGGCCGACACCGTGGGCGGCCTGGACGGGGCCCGGGTGCTCTCGCTGGTGTTCATGCTGGGCGCCACCGCGCTGCTCTACGCCACGACCGGGCGGCTGGCCGGCCGGTGGGCCGCGTTCTTCGCGGCCGGGCTGTTCGCGGTGCTCGGGCCCACGCTGCACCTGGGCTCGTTCGCGACCTACGACGCCATGGCGCTGTTCCTGGTGGCGCTGGCGGCCTGGCTGGTGGTGCGGGCCGGGGACCGGGTGGACGCGACGCTGTGGATGGCCGGGGCGGGCGTGGTGCTGGCGCTGGCCAACCTCACCTCCTACCCCTCGGCCCTGTTCGACCCGGTGGTGATCCTGCTGGCCCTGGTGGTGGCGCTGCCCAAGCCCGGTGGGCGGCAGGCCGCGAGCCGGGCGCTGATCCTGCTGGCCATCGTGGCCGTCCTGGTCACCGGGGCCCTGCTGCTCGGCGGTAGCCGGTACATTCACGGAGTCCAGCTGACCACGGTGACCCGGGCGGAAGGCCAGGACTCACCGCTGACCGTGCTGCAGGACAGCTGGGCCTGGACGGCGGTGGTCGTGGTCACCGCCGTCTGCGGGGCGGTGGCCGCCTGGGTCAGCTACCCGAAGTCGGCACTGGCGTGGCTGATGACCTTGCTGGCCGCGGCGACGCTGCTGGTGCCAGCCAAGCAGGCCGGCCTGCACAGCACCGCGTCGCTGAACAAGCACGTGGACCTGGGCCTGTGGTTCGCGGCCATCGCCGCCGGGTACGGGCTGGAACGCTTCATCACGGCCGCACAGGCGGGCTGGATGCGCTCGATCACCGGGGCGGCCTGCGTGGTCGCGCTGTGCTTCCCGGCCGCGCTGGGCGCGACCCAATCTCGGGTGTTCGCGACCGAGTGGCCGAACTCGAAGGCGTTCGTGGACATCCTGGGCCCGCTGGCCGACAACAGCAGCGGGCGGCTGCTGGTGGAGGACCCGTCCATCGGCGAGTACTACCTCCCGTCGGGGACGCAGTGGGAGCGGTGGTCCAGTACCCGGAACATCGTGCTGCCGAACGGCAACCCGACCGGCGGCCCGACCGACAAGGCCGGTGTCGTCGGCCCGGGGAACGCCGGCACGTTCGGCACGAAGATCGAGTCGGGCTACTTCTCGCTGATCGCCCTGAACTTCACCGACACGACCGGGCTGGACAAGGCCATCGCGGCCGACATCAAGAAGAACAAGCACTACAAGGTGATCGACGTGGTGCCGTACGGGGTGGGGCCGGCCGGATCGACGCCCGGCACCTACATCATCTGGCGTAACGAGCGAGCCTCGTGATCGACACCTCGATGGCCACCACCGACACCCGGCCCCAGCCGCACCGGCTGCAGCCGCCGCAGCCTCCGGATGACGACGAGAAGTACAGCTACGTCCAGCGCAACCTGCCCTATCTGACCACGGTCATCCTGCTCGGCTCGGTGTGCGTGATCATCAGCCAGCTGCGGTTCGAACTGCACGACCTGGCGCTGGCCCCGTTCGCCATCTTCACCGCCGTCTACGTCATCTACCAGGCCATCAGCCTGCCGGTGAACTTCGCGGGGGCCGGATTCGACCTGGCCGCGCACACCGAACGGGTCCGGGCCTGGCGGCCTGCGGCCGATCCGGGCATCGATATCTACCTGCCCATCTGCGGTGAGCCGATCGAGCTGCTGCGCAACACCTGGACCGCGGTGGCCGCGCTGATCCGGGCCTACCCGGGCCAGGCCCAGGCGTACGTGCTGGACGACGGGCCGGACGAGAACGCCCGGGCGATGGCGGCCGAGTTCAGCTACCGGTACCTGCACCGGCCGGACTGGCCCGCGGGCAAGAAGGCCGGCAACCTGCGCTACGCCTTCAGCCAGACCGAAGCCGAGCTGTTCGTGATCTTCGACTCGGACTTCGCGCCCCGGCCGGACTTCCTGGCCGAGACGCTGCCGTACCTGGACGACCCGCGGATCGCGATCGTGCAGACCCCGCAGTACTTCCGCAGCCACGCCGGGCAGACCTGGATCGAGCGGGCCGCGGGCCCGATCCAGGAGGTCTTCTACCGGACGGTCCAGGTGGCCAGGAACCGGCTGGACGCGGCGGTGTGCTGCGGGACGTCGGCCGTGTACCGGCGGCAGGCGCTGGAGCCGTTCGGCGGCCCGACGCTCATCCCCTACGCCGAGGACGTGCACACCGGGCTGGACGTGCGCCGCGACGGCTGGTCGGTGACCTACCTGCCGATCCTGCTGTCCACCGGGATCTGCCCGGACAACCTGGACAGCTTCGTGCGGCAGCAGTACCGCTGGTGCTCGGGCAACGTCGGCATCGTGTTCACCCGGCGGCTGTGGCAGATCCGGATGAGCATCCCGGCCCGGCTCACCTACATCTCCGGGTTCCTCTACTACTCCTACACCGCGCTGCTGGTGTTCTTCGGCCCGCTCATCCCCATCGTCATGCTGGCGTTCCTGCCGGACCAGATCCGGCTGCGCAACTTCGTGGTGCTGCTCCCGGCCATGTTCACCGGGTTCGTGCTGTACCCGCTGTGGCACCGGGCCCGGTACGGGCCGGGCATCTGGCCGCTGGGCATCGCCCGGGGGTGGGCGCACGTGTTCGCGATCTGGGACGGCCTCCGGGGCACGTCGATGAGCTGGCAGCCGACCCGGACCCCGGGTGGCTCGCTGCGGCGGTTCCGGCTCGGGGTGACCTGGTGGAGCGGCGGCGCGGCCGTGGTCTGGGTGGCGCTGGCGGGGTGGCGGATGATGGCCGCCGGATCGTGGCAGTTCGTCGTGCTGTTGTTCTTCGGCTTGCTCAACCTGGCCGTGGTGAGCCGGGTCATCGTTCCCGGAAGCAGGCCCGCATGAAGTCCCGCCTAGTGGTAGCGGTGGCCATGGTGCTGGCCCTGGCCTCGGTGACCGGTGCGGTCAGCCGCGTGGTGAGCTCGGCCCCGTCCAAGCCGCCGGCGGCCCACGCCGCCCTGACCCCCCGGCTGGCCGCCTACCTGGGTGTTTTCGAGCCGGGCGCCCCGCCGGACTACGCGCCGGTGGCGAGCTTCGCCAAGGCCGCAGGCCAGGTGCCGAACCTGATCGGGTATTACAGCGGCTGGGCCGAACCGTTCAACATGACGTTCGCGAACACGCTCCGCAGCCACGGCATCATCCCGTTCGTGCAGATCGACCCGACCGACGCGTCGGTCTCGGCCATCGCCGGCGGAACCTACGACGAGTACCTGCGCTCCTACGCCGACAGCGTGCGCAACTTCAAGGAGGCCGTGGTCATCGGCTTCGGGCACGAGATGAACGCCAACTGGTACTCGTGGGGGGACGGGCACGTGGCGCCGTCGAAGTTCATCGCGGCCTGGAAGCACCTGGTCACGGTGTTCCGGCGGCAGGGCGCGGACAACGTGACCTGGCTGTGGACGGTGCAGGCGGACGGCCCGCACACGGGCCCGGTGCAGAACTGGTGGCCAGGGGCCAGCTACGTGACCTGGGTCGGCGTCGACGGCTACTACTACCGGCCGACCGACACGTTCTCGACGGTCTTCGGCCGGACCATCGACCAGGTGCGGAAGTTCACCAAGGACCCGGTGCTGCTGTCAGAGACCGCCGTCGGCCCCGCGGCCAACCCGTTCCCGAAGATCCAGGACCTGTTCCACGGGGTGACGACCGACGACACGCTCGGGCTCGTGTGGTTCGACAAGAAGCAGACGGGCAACCTCTACCACCAGGACTGGCGGCTGGAAGACAACGGCCTGGCCGAGGAATCGTTCCGGCTCGGCGTCAAGGACGACATCACGCCGGTCACCCCGACGGGATAGCATCATGTCGTTCGCCGTCCCCCAGGTGGCGCCCACCGCGGCCGGTCCGGTCCCGGTGAGCAGCATCCGGCGCGCCGCCGGGCCGTGCTGGGCGCTGAGCGTGGTCCTGCTGATCCAAGCCGGGTTGTCGGTGCGGCTGGTCTGGACCGATACCGCCTTCCAGGACGAGGCCCTGTACCTGCGGGCCGGGCATCTGGAGTGGGCCCACTGGTTGCACCACGCGCCGATCCCGGACTTCCCGGCCTACTTCTCCGGTGCGCCGGTGGCCTACCCGCTGCTGGGGGCCCTGGCCGACGGCGCGGGCGGCCTGGCCGCGGCCCGGCTGCTGTCGCTGGCCTTCATGCTCGGGACCACCGCGCTGCTGTGGGCCACCACCACCCGGCTCTACGGGCGACGGGCCGCGCTGCTGGCCTGCGGGCTGTTCGCCACCCTGGCCGGGACCCAGTTCCTGGGCAGCCTGGCCACCTTCGATGCCCCGGCGGTGTTCCTGCTGGCCCTGGCGACCTGGCTGGGGGTGCGGGCCGCCACCGCGCCGGGGCTGGCCGGCC
>CAXUJF010000425.1:0-5609 GCA_964250865.1 uncultured Streptosporangiaceae bacterium | reverse complement strand
TGGCGGCCCCGCTGCCGTCCGAATGCCGTCCGGGCGCGCATTGTTGACGTCCTGATCAAGGCGTAGCTACGATGCGGTAATCGATTACTCGGCTGAACCCCGGGACTGAACCCGGGACCGAACCGGGACTGAACCCGGAGCCGAACTCAGGGCTGAGGTGCACATGTCGGCTGGTGTCGGATGACCGGGGTCGGGGGGCTGTCCCGGCTGACCGGAGCGCAGTCCCGGACCATCTCGCCGGAGAACCGCACCGGAGCCAAGGGCGCGGCCGCCCGGGACACGGACGGGGTCGCCGCCGCGGCCGCCCGCGATCTGGGCCCGGGCTGGAAGATCTCGCCCTTCGTCTACATCGAGCCCGGCGCCACCCTGGACCTGGCCGACATCGACGGCCCGGGGGTGATCAAGCAGATCTGGCTGACCCCGGCGGGCCCGCCCTGGCGGCAGCTGATCCTGCGCTTCTACTGGGACGGACAGCCGGACCCTTCGGTCGAATGCCCACTCGGTGACTTCTTCGCCTCCGGCTGGGGCGGCCTGGGCTGGAGCGGGCACGCCCAGATCTCCTCGCTGCCGGTGTGCGTGAACCCGGGTAGCGCGCTGAACAGCTTCTGGGAGATGCCGTTCCGGGGCCGGTGCCGGGTGACATGTGAGAACCGGTCGGCCGAGCAGGCCCGGATCTACTACCAGATCAACTACGAGCTGGATGAGGTCCCGGCCGACGCGGCCTACTTCCACGCCCAGTTCCGCCGCAGCAACCCGCTGGCCTACGGGGCCGAGCACACCATCCTCGACCAGGTGAGCGGGCGCGGCCACTACGTCGGCACCTCGATCGCCTGGGGTTCCAACAGCGGTGGCTGGTGGGGCGAAGGTGAACTCAAGTTCTTCCTCGACGGCGACGGCACCAGCGCCAACAGCGGGCCGACCATCGCCAGCACCGGCACCGAGGACTACTTCCTCGGCTCCTACAACTTCTGGGTCAACCACCGGTACCAGACCTTCACCACGCCCTACTCCGGCCTGCCGCTGGCCTTCATCCCGGACGGGACCGATCCGAACGTCACCCAGAGCCGGTTCAGCATGTACCGCTGGCACCTGACCGACCCGATCCGGTTCGGTACCGATCTGCGGGTCACCCTGCAGGCGCTGGGCTGGCGGTCCGGCGGCCGTTACCTGCCCCTGCAGGACGACATCGCCAGCGTCGCGTACTGGTACCAGACCCGGCCGGCCGGCCCGTTCCCCGCTTTGCCGAGCGCGGATGGACTGGAGATCATCTAGCCATGCCGCCGGAACGCCCTCGCACAGTACGGATCAAAGACGTGGCCGAGCGGGCGCAGGTGTCCGTGGCCACGGTGTCGCGGGTCCTCAACGGGGACGCCAAGGTCGACCCGGAGCTGGGCCGCCGGGTCCGCTCGGCCGTGGCCGAGCTGGGTTACCGGCCGAACCGGCTGGCCCGGAACCTGCGCCGCCAGCAGATGGAAGCGCTGGGGATCGTAGTCCCGGACATCGAGAATCCGCACTTCGCCGAAGTGGTCCGGGTCATCGAGGTCGTGGCGCTGAGCATGGGCTACCGGGTCCTGGTCTGCAACACCGACGAGGACGGCGCCCGGCAGGCGGCCTGCCTGTCCATGCTGGCCGACGAGCGGGTCAGCGGCATCGTGCTGTCCCCGTCCGACCCGGACGGCAGCATCGACGAACTGCGGGACCTGGGCATCCCGGTCGTCACCCTCGACCGCGCGCTCAAGCGGGCCACCACCGACCTGATCGTGGCCGACAACGTGCCCGCGGTGCAGACCGCGACCCAGCGGCTGATCGACGCCGGGCACCGGCGCATCGCGTTCGTGGGCGGCCGGTCGGAGGTCGAGACCGGCAGCGAGCGCCAGGAGGGCTACCTGGCCGCGGTCGAGCAGGCGGGCCTGGAGCGGATCATGGCCGACGGCGGGTTCCGCCGGGACGCGGCCCGCGAGGCGGTGCGCGGGCTGCTCGGCCGGCCGGACCCGCCCAGCGCCCTGATGGTGGCCAACAACCTGATGGCGCTGGGGGCCCTGCAGGCCATCCGCGATCACGGGCTGCGCTCTCCGGACGACATCGCGGTCATCGCCGTGGACAACCCCGACTGGGCCGAACTGCTCGACCCGCCCCTGACCGTGCTGGCTCAGCCGATCCGGCCGATGGCCACCCAGGCCGCCGAGCTGCTGATCCGCCGGGCCACGGGGGAGGAGTTCGCTCCGGTCCACCAGGTCTACCCGCTGGAACTCATCATCCGTGACTCATGCGGCACCGCCCAGTATTAGCTCCCCCCGGAAGGAAGGCTCCTCATGGCACGCATCGCCATCGCCACCGCGTCTGACGGCCGTGATTTCGTCCATGAGGAGGTTGGCCCGTTCGGGCTCGAGGTACAGGGCCGGCTGGTGGCCGCGCTGCGCGAGGCGGGCCACGAGGTCGTCACCGGCGACGGGGACCTGAGCTCGAACACCGACGCGGTCCGGCTGGGCCGCGAGCTCGCCGCCGCCCGTCCCGACCTGACCCTGATCAACTACCCGGTGTGGGCCTTCCCGCACTTCTCCATGCTGTTCGCGGGCCAGCTCAGCGGGCCGCTGGCGCTGTTCTCCAACATCGACCCGGTCTACCCGGGGATGGTCGGCATGCTGGCCGCGGGCGGCGGCTTCGACCAGATCGGCCGCGCGCACAGCCGGGTCTGGGGCGACCCGGGCGACCCGGCCGTGGCGGGCAGGATCAGCCAGCTGGCCCGGGCCGCGGGGGTGGCGCAGGGCCTGCGCGGCACCACGTTCGGGCGGATCGGCGGCCGGCCGATGGGCATGTACACCACGGTGGCCAACACCGATCAGTGGATGGAAAAGTTCGGCATCGACATCGAGGACATCGACCAGTACGAGCTGGTCCGGCGGGGTTCCCTGGTCGACCCGGCCATCACCAAGGCGGCCCGGCTCTGGCTGGAGAAGCACGCCGCCGGTGTCCACTATGACGGGGACAAGCTCACCCCGGAACTGCTGGAACGGCAGATCGGCGTGTACTACGCGGTCCGCGAGCTGGCCCAGGAGTGGAACCTGGACTTCTGCGGCATCAAGGGCCAGCCCGAGATGACCAACAACTGGTGCACGATGGACGTGGCCGAGGCCTTCCTCAACGACCCCTACGACTGGGACGGCCCCAAGGACACGCTGGTCTGCTCGACCGAGTCCGACATGGACGCCGCGCTGACCATGCAGATCATGAAGGGCCTGTCCGGGACGCCGGTGCTGTTCGCGGACGTGCGGCACTACGAGGCCGAGTTCGACGTGTGGGACCTGTGCAACTCCGGCGAGCACGCGACCTGGTTCGCCGCCCGCAGTGACGACCCGGCCGAGAACCTGGCTCGCGTGCACCTGTATCCCGAGGTGCTGTACTTCCCGGCGGGCGGCGCCTCGGTCAACCACATCGCGGCCCCGGGCGAGATGACGTTTGCCCGGCTGACCCGAAAGTCCGGCCGGTACCGCATGCACCTGCTGCGGGGCGAGTTCCGCGAGTTCGACCCCTCGACCACGGACCGGCTGGCCCGCCAGTCCACGTTCGAGTGGCCGCACGCCTTCGCCCGGTTCAACGCCAGCGCCGAGGAGTTCCTCACCCGGTTCAGCGCCAACCACATTCACGCCGTGCCGGGGGATGTGACGGCCGAGCTCCAGGCGGTGTGCTCCTACCTGGACATCGACGTCGACATCATCGGAACCATTTAATTATTTGATTTAACAAACTCCCGCCTCCGGGAGGAACCCCGGAGGCGGGAGGTTACGTCAGGTGGCCGCTCGGGCTAGGTGACCGGCTCGAGCTGGCACACGGCGCCGCCGGTCAGCACCGGTCCGCCTTTGGGCCGGAACGCGCGCTCCCCGGCCACCAGCTGCTCGACCCGGACCGAGCCGGACAGCACCTCCAGCTCGACCCGGCCGCCGTCGGGCCCGTCCGGCGTCTGCTGCACGGTGCCCCAGGCCGAGCCGGTGGACCAGAACCAGCGGGTGGGCTGGGTCACTTCGGCGAACGTCATCAGGCCCTGGCGGGCGTCGTAGCGGAAGCCGGTCAGCGCCACCACCAGGCCCCAGCTGGCCATGGCCCGGGCGTAGTGGTGCCCGCACTCGGCCTCGTCGAACGGGTTGCGCCGGCGTCCGCTGAAGCGTTCCCGGGCCGCCGCCACCGCGTCTTCGGCCAGGCCGGCCTGACCGTGCTGGATGAGCCCGATGGCGTAGACGTACTCCAGGCCGGTCCACACCTCGGGCCAGTAGGGCATCGGGTGCTCGGGCAGCCCCTTCGGGTACGACATGACGATGTGCCCGCGCTCGCCGTGCACAGCGTAGGTGCGCATGTAGTTGGTCCAGGCCCCGAAGTCCGGCACGTAGTTGAGCCGGTGGATGCTGTCCAGCGTGGTGGCCGCGTGGGCCTGGTCGAACACCGGCCCGATCCCGGTCAGCTGGGCGTAGATGTCCCCCAGCAGCTGATCGGTCAGGCAGCCGTCGCCGATCTGGAATTCGGGCTGGTCCGCTTCCTGCGCGCCCATGCCGTCCGACCGCAGCCGGGGCGCGACCTTGCTGAAGTCGCCGGGCGGGATGACCCGCTGCTCGTAGTACTGCCCGTTGAACAGCTGTTCCTCGGTCAGCCGCTGCCCGCTGGCCAGCACCGACCGGCAGGTCGCGGCGAACTCGGGATCGCCGGCCGCCTGGGCCAGCTGCGCCCCCGCGGCCAGCGCGGCCAGATACCAGCTCTGGATGACCGGGGTGGGGCCGTAGTACTCCACGTCCATCGTGTTGTGCTGGGTGCCCTCGGCCAGCCCGTCCCGGTCGGCGTCCCAGCCGCCCTCGATCCAGGCGAACTCGATCGAGCGCCGGCAGGCGGGCCACAACCTCCGCAGCCAGTCGTCGTCCCCGCTCAGCTGCCACTCCCGGAACAGCTTGACCACGCAGCCGAACTGCCCGTCGGCCGCGGTCAGCGGGTAATCCCTGGCCTTGTCCAGCGGCAGCAGGATCCGGAAGCTCATGCCGCCGTCGTCGGCCGTGGCGTACTGGTACTCCAGCTCCCGCATCTGCCGGGCCAGGCCGCCGAACAGGTATCCGGTGGCCAGGTCGTAGTTCCACACGTGGGTGCAGGAGCCCAGGCAGGAGCCGGCGTCGTCCAGGCAGCCCTCCCAGCCGAACGGGTACCCGTCCGCGGTGCGGAAGTAGGTCTGGCTGCGCAGCGTGCTCAGGTTGAACAGCGCTGCTTCCTTGACCGTGGCGCTCAGGTCGCTGGACCAGAACGCGGACACGAACCGCTGGGTCGCCGCTTCCAGCTCGGCCAGCCGGGCCGCGTGCTGGGTGAGCACGTCCCAGGCGTCCGTGCTCAGCGTGGTGTAGTGGTTGCCGACGGTCTCCTCGCCGGGCACGCCCCCCGGGCCCTGCGGCCCCCAGCGCCAGGACCGCCGGTGGGGGAAGTGCCAGCCCAGCAGGAACGTCACCTCGGCCCGCCCGCCCGGCGGCAGCACCCGGCGGGCCCCGACCGTCCCGGCCACGGCGGCGGCGACCGAGGGCCCGACGGCGCCCCGCCCGAACGTCCCGGGGGCGGGCTGGCCGGGGGCCCGGCAGCCCGCCCCC
>CAXUJF010000424.1:0-5615 GCA_964250865.1 uncultured Streptosporangiaceae bacterium | reverse complement strand
CCGGCCCCAGGGTCGGACCCCAGCGCTCAGCCCGGGCTGAGGCCAGCCAGCCCCGCAGCCGGGCCACCCGGTCCGCGGCCTCTTCCAGCCGCGCCGCGGGCAACCGGCCTGACCGCGCCGCGTCCGAGATCGCGGCCACGATCGCGTGGTACTCGTCCTCGGGCACGTCCCGGCCCAGGCACAGCAGGTCGACCCCGGCGATGATGGCCATGACCGCCGCCTCGGGGATCCCGTACGGCCCGCTGACCGCCCGCATCTCCAGGGCGTCGGAGATGATCGTGCCGTCGAACCCGAGCTCACCCCGCAGCAGCCCGGTCACGGCCGCGGCCGACAAGCTGGCGGGCAGGTCCCCGGTCAGTTCGGGCAGCCGCAGATGCCCTGGCATGATGGCCGCCGCCCCCGCGGCGATGGCGGCCTGGAACGGGGGCAGGTCGCGGCGCCAGACCTCGGCCAGGTCACCCGCGATCGTCGCCACCACCTCATGGGTGTCGGCCCGGGTGCTGCCGTGGCCGGGGAAATGCTTGGCGGTCGCGGCTACTCCCGCCGACTGCAGGCCCAGCACCGCCGCGGCCGCGTGCCGGGACACCAGGCCCGGGTCGGCGCCGAACGACCGGGTGCCGATGGCCGGGTTCTCCTTACCGTCCAGCACGTCGACGCACGGGGCCAGGTCCACGTTGATCCCCAGCTGGGCCAGGTCGGTGCCGATCGCCCGGTGCACCTGCTCGGTCAGCCCCGGGTCGTCGATCGCCCCCAGCGCTGCGTTGCCCGGGTACAGGCTGCCGCTCCAGTAGGTGACCCGGGTGACGTCGCCGCCTTCCTCGTCGATGGCGATGATGGGCTCGTCCACCGCCCCGCGCAGGGCGCCGGTCAGCAGCGCGATCTGCTCCGGGTCGGAAACGTTGGGCCCGAACAGGGTGACCCCGGCCAGACCGCCTTCCAAAGCGGCGAGGATCCACCGCGGCGGCGTATGCCCCGGAAAGGGCGGGATGAGGACCGCATCGGCCAGCCGGGCCAGCTCGGGGTCGCGGGTCGCGCCTTCGCCAGCCCGGCTCATCCCTTCACCGCCCCGGCGACCAGGCCGCCCACCATGCGGCGCTGCACGATCAGGAAGAAGACCACCACCGGGATCGTGTACAGCGTTGACGCGGCCATGATGCCCCCCCAGTCCGCGGTTCCCCGCCCGAAGAAGTACTGCACGTAGATGGGCAGCGTGTACTTGCCCTGGTCGGTGCCGAGGAACGTGAGCGCGAAGATGAACTCGTTCCAGGCCGTGATGAAGGCGAAGATGCTGGTCGCCACCAGGCCCGGCGCGACCAGCGGGAACAGGATGCGCCAGAACACCCGGACCGGGCCGGCCCCGTCGATCGCGGCCGCCTCCTCCAGCTCCCGGGGCACGGCAGCGACGAAGTTCCGCAGCAGCCAGATCGAAATGGGCAACGCCTGGGCCGCGTAGATCAGGATCAGGCCGAACAGGCTGTCCAGCAGCCCGATGCCGCGGAAGTCGATGAACAGCGGGATGACCATGGCCTGAGCCGGCAGCATCTGCACGATCAGCAGCATGATCAGGAAAGTGGCACGGAACCGGAACCGGAACCGGGCCACCGCCACCGCGGCCAGCAGCGACACGACCGAGGCTACGACCACGGTCACCACCGTGACCAGCAGGCTGTTCCGCGCGAACACCCAGAACGAGATGCCGAGCCCGGCCGCGTGACCGTTCATCACGTTGGAGAAGTTCCCCAGCGTCGGGTGCAGCGGGATCGGATGCGGGGTGAGCGAGAACAGTTCCCCAGACGGCTTGAACGCGGTCGAGACCATCCAGAAGATCGGGAACAGCGTGACCAGCGCGACGATCACGCCCACGCCGTTCAGCGCGAACTTCCTGGTCCTGCGGGACGCCCGGCGGGACGTGCCCCCACGGGGGCGTGAGCGGGATCGCCCGAGCGCCTGCGGCAGTGCGGTCAAGAGATCGCTCCCTGGCGGACGGAGGCACGGACGTAGCCGACCGTGATGATGAGCAAAATGACGGTGAGGATCAGCGCGAACGCGGCCCCCAGCCCGTAGGCCGGCGGCATGGTGAACGCCTTGTCGTAGAGGTAGAGGGACAGGTTGTACTCGTCCCGGTTCCCCAGCTCACCGGTGATGAAGTAGGTCTGGGTGAAGATGCCGAAGTCCCAGATGACCGAGAGCAGCAGCAGGACCAGGAAGATCGGCTTCATCAGCGGGTAGGTGACCTGCCGGAACGAGCGCCACGGGCTGGCCCCGTCCACCCGGGCCGCCTCGAGCAGCTCGGCCGGGATGGTCTTCAGCCCGGCCAGCACGGTGGTGGCGATGAACGGGAAGCCCATCCACACCACCACGAACGTGAGCACGGTGTAGGCGGGCAGGGCCCCGCTGGTCGTCCAGTTGAAGCCGGCCCAGTGGGCGCCCCCGCCCAGCCAGCTGGGCAGCTTGCTCAGGCCCCAGTCGACGATGCCGCCGTCCGGGCTGAACAGCCAGTAGAACACCACCGAGGCGCTGACCACCGGGGTGGCCCAGGCCAGCAGGGTGGCGCAGCTCACGAACGTGGCCATCTTCCGGCCCAGGTGATGCATGAGCACCCCGACCGCCGTGCCGACCAGCAGGGTCAGCACCACCACCACGACGGCGGACAGCACGGTGATGCGCAGCGCGAGCCAGAACTCCGGGTCGCTCAGCGTGGCGCTGAAGTTGCTCAGGCCCACCCACTGGGTCGGCAGCGTGCCGGACAGCTGCCCCAGCCCGAAGTTCTGGAACGACAGCAGCCCGAGCTGGATCGTGGGCCAGACCAGCACCAGCCCGATGCCGACCAGGGCCGGCAGCAGCAGCAGGTACGGGGCCAGCTTGTGACGCCGGATGAACATGCCCGCTGATTGACGTAGAGGCCGGGCGCCGGCGGCTGGGGGGGAGTGCCGCCGGCGCCCGGAGTCTTCCGGGCCGAGGGCTGGCGGCACGGCTTCCCGCGCCGCCAGCCTCTTGTCCACGGTGTCAGCCATCTGTGTTAGCCATCCGGGCCTGCTCAGCTCGACTTGCCCGTGTTGAGCACGTTCTGCAGCTCAGTGTTGGCCTTGCTCACGGTGGCGTTGAAGTTCGCTCCCTGCACCAGCGACTTCATCATCGTCGGGATGATTTCGTCGGTCTGGTCGGCCGTGGACCAGTTCTTCGCGTTCAGCGGCGAGATCTGGGTCACCGCGGCCGCCTTGGCGAAGCCGGACATGATCTGGCTGCCCGCGTACACGCCGCCCTTGAGCTGGGACGTGAACGGCGGGAAGAAGCCCTGCAGGTTGGCGAACGAGGTCGAGTTGGACGTGCTGTCCATCGTCTTGATCAGGTCCCAGTCCGCGGTCTTGTTCTTGCTGCCGGCCCAGACGGCCAGGTCAGAGCCGCCCGCGAAGGCCGGCGCCGGGTTCGGCCCGTTCTGGCTGGGGATCGGGAACGAGGCCCAGTCCGACTTGTACTTGGAGCTGACCGCCAGGAGCGACGACTGCGCCCACGGGCCGTCGAAGTACATGTCCAGCTTGCCCAGGGCGAAGTCCTCGTCGGTGCCGCCGGACGTGGCCCCCGGGCTACCCAGCTCGGTCTGGCCGATGTACTTGGACGGCGAGACCTTGCTGGTCAGGGTCAGGCCGGCGTAGTACTTGAGCCCGGCCTCGGACTGCGGGCTGGTCAGTTCGGCGGTCCACTTACCGTTCTTCTCCGTGGCCACCTGGCCGCCGGCGCCCCAGATGAAGCTGACGATGCCGTTGGTGAAGTCGCTCGGCCCGCCCAGGCCGTACGTGCCGGGGAACTTCTGCTGCAGCTTCTGCGCGTCACTGGTCAGCTCGGCCCAGGTGGTCGGGGTGGAGGTGATCCCGGCCGCCTTGAACTGGTCGGTGCGGTACCAGATGCCCCGCACGCCGCCGAACCACGGCACGCCGTAGACCTGCCCGTTCTGCGTGTCGTTGGCCAGCATGCCGGACACCAGGTCAGACTTGTTGGACCAGGAATTGACGTTGCTGGTGATGTTGGCCAGCATGCCGAGGGAGGCGTTGGTCGGCGTCTCGGTGTTGCCGATCTCGGTGACGTCGGGAGCGTTCTTGCCGCTCGAGAGCGCGTCGGTGAACTCGGTGGTCGCGTTGGTCCACGGGACCCAGACCACCTTGACCTTGGTTTTGGCATAGGCGGGATAGGCCTTGTGGAACTGCGACACCACCCCGTTCATCCAGGTCACCTGGGATGGGACGGAAGCACCCATGCGCCATACGGTCAGGCTGGCCGGGGCGGCGGACGACGAACTGGATGATGATGAGCCTGAACCGGAGCTGGAACCGCAACCTGCGGCGGCCAGCGTGACGGCCGCGCTGAGCGCGATCGCCCCGAGCCCGGCGGGCCGGGCAAATGATTTGATGGGTCTCACTGCTGGCTCTCCTTCCCCCCGGGGGGGACGCTGTAGAGATATAGGGAGACACGGCCGTACTGAGAAAACTAATCGGAAACTTTCCTATAAGATAGTGCCGTTGCCGGATTGAAATACAAGACCCGACGGCAATATCGCCAGGGGGGACAGGAGAGGGACCGCGATGGAGCGCCGACCGGGTACGCCGAGCCTGCTGCGGGAACTGAACGACCGGGCCGCTCTCGACCTGCTGCTGCCCGGGACGCCGCTGACCCGCACGCAGATCAGCGAGCAGACCCGGGTGTCCAAGGTGACGGTGGCCCAGATGCTGACCCGGCTGGAGGAGCGCGGCCTGGTCTCCGTGGTCGGCCAGCAGGAGGGCGGGCGGGGGCCGAACGCCGCGCTCTATTCCGTCGTCCCCTCCAGCGCGTACGTGGCCGGCCTGTACGTCGAGATGGACCTGGTCAGCGCGGGAGTCGCCGACGTCACCGGCCGGGTGGTGGCCGAGGTCAGTGTCAACCCCAACAACGCGGCCAACCCGGTCGAGCTGGTCCGCAGCGCCGTGGACCGGGCCTGTCGCACGGCCGGCGTCGAGATGAGCCGCCTGAGCGCGTTCGTCATCGGCAGCCCCGGCGTGGTCGACCCGCGCACCGGCGACCCGCAGCTGGCCGTCAACCTGCCCGACTGGCACGAGGGCGTGCTCGACTCGCTGCGTGGTGCGCTGCAGCGCCCGGTCATCATCGAGAACGACGTCAACCTGGCCGCGCTGGCCGAGCGCTCCGTCGGCGCCGCCCGTGACCTCGGGGACTTCGTGCTGGTCTGGATCGGCGGCGGCCTCGGCATGGCCGCGTTCCTGGGCGGCAAGGTGCACCGCGGCGCGGTGGGCGCGGCCGGCGAGATCGGCTACCTGCCCGTCCCCGGCGCCCCACTGCCAGAAGACGTGCGGCACCCGGCCAACGGCGGCCTGCAGTCCCTGGTCGGCGGGAACGTGGTCCGCATGCTGGCCGGCGTGTTCGGCTTTGCCGCTTCCACCGCCGAGGAAGCCGTGAGCGCCGCCGTCCAGGCCGCGGCGGGTTCGGCCTCCAACGGCTCCGGTGCCACCGTGGCCCGGGCCGAGGAGTTCCTGGGCGAAGTGGCCCGCCGCGTCGCCCTCGGCGTGGCCTCGGTCAGCGTGGTCCTCGACCCGGGCCTGGTCGTCCTGGGCGGCAACGTCGGCATGGCC
>CAXUJF010000423.1:0-5623 GCA_964250865.1 uncultured Streptosporangiaceae bacterium | reverse complement strand
AGGTAATGCTGGTTGTTCGCCTCGACACCAAGCCAGGCGCTCAGCGGGAGATGAGCCACGCGCTCGAGCGGCTGGCCGACGCGACCCGGCGGCAGGACCGTGGAGTCGTCCGCTTCGAAATCGGCCTGGATCCCGCTGACGACACCCGCGTGGTCGGATACGAGATCTGGGCGTCTCAGGACGCGCTCGACGAGCACTCGGCCAAGGATCACACGCAGCACTTCCTGGCCAGTGCCCGCGACCTCGTGGTGGATCTGGCCGAGCCCCTGCGCGTCGAGCGCTGGCAACCGGCCAGTCACGAAACGCCTGCTGAATACGCCGCGGCGGACGACGCGCTCCGGGCGCCGGCTTCCTTGCCGCCGGGCTTTCACAGCGAACGCCGGCCCATCGGCGACGCCACGCTGCACTACGTCACCGGCGGCTCGGGACCTCTGGCCGTCCTGCTGCACGGCTTCCCCAGCACCTGGTACGCCTGGCGGGAGGTGATGGCCGAACTCGCGCGCACCATGACCGTGGTGGCCCTGGACCTGCGCGGTCTCGGTGACTCAGACGCCGGGAAGCAGCCCACCGACGTCCCGACGGGGGCACAGGATCTGGCGCTGCTGCTGGACGAACTCGGCGCGGGACCGGCCTTCATCGCCGGGCAGGACTGGGGCGGCTCCACGGCGTTTGCCTTCACGGCCGCACACCCCGAGGCCGTACGCGCCCTGGCCGTCATCGAAGCCATGCCCCGAGGCCCCTGGACCGATACCACCGCCGCAAACCCGTGGTTCGTCGACTTTCACCGAATCCCCGATCTTCCCGAGCAGCTGGTGCGCGGGCGGGAACGCGCCTACCTTGACTGGTTCTACCGGGCCTACTCCGCGACTCCGGGCGTGCCCAGCCAGCCAGCCGTGGACGAGTACCTGCGGACGTACACGCGCCCGGGGGTCATGGCGTCGGCCCTGGAGCGCTATCGCGCCGTCGATCGCGAGATCGAGCACAACACGCGCTACGTCCAGGACCCGATCGCGACGCCGATTCTCGCCGTCGGAGGGGAGCGCCTGTTCGGCGGCGCCGTCGCCGAAAACCTGCGTCAGGCCGCCTCCGATGTCCAAGCCGCGATCATCGATGGCTGCGGGCACTACGTCAGCGAAGAACGACCAGACGATCTCACCCGCCTGCTCCTGCGTTTCTTCGAAGAACAAGCCAGCTCTTAGGGTGACCGCAGGTCTCGGGGGCCGGCCGCTGGAACCGTGCGCGCAGCTGGGTTAGCTGCGGGCGGAGGTGACGGGGTGGATGCGGCCGTCGGTGCTGGTCAGGGGCTGGCCGGTGCCGCCCCAGCGGAGCTGGATCAGTTCGGCCGCGATCGAGACCGCGGTCTCTTCCGGGGTCCGGGCGCCCAGGTCCAGGCCGATCGGGGAACGCAGCCGGGCCAGCTCGTGCTCGGTCAGACCGGCTTCCCGCAGCCGGGCCAGGCGGTCTTCGTGAGTGCGGCGGCTGCCCATCGCGCCGATGTAACCGGCCGGGGTGCGCAGGGCCACCTCCAGCAGCGGGACGTCGAACTTGGGGTCGTGGGTCAGCACGCAGATAACGGTGCGCTCATCGACGTCGGCGCCAGCCAGGTAGCGGTGCGGCCAGTCCACGATGACCTCGTCCGCGTCGCGGAAGCGGGCGGTGGTGGCGAACACCGGGCGGGCGTCGCACACCGTCACCCGGTAGCCGAGGAACTTGCCGGCCCGTGCCACGGCAGCAGCGAAGTCGATCGCACCGAACACCATCAGGTGCGGCGCCGGGGCGAAGCAGTTCACGAACACGGCCAGCTCGTCGTGCCGTCGCTCGCCGTCGGTGCCGTAGTGGCGCACGCCGGTCTGGCCCTGAGCCAGCATGCCTCGGGCATCGTCGTCCACGGCCTGGTCCAGCCGGTCACCGGCGCCCAGCGATCCGGTCGCGTCGCCGTCTCCGTAGATGACTCGGCGGGCGCCGACCGTGCCGGGTCCACTGATCACGGTGGCCACGGCCACCGGCTCGTCCCGCGCCACCGCGGCGGCCAGGTCGCCCAGCTCGGGGAACAGCTCGCGGCTGACCGGCTCGACGAAGATGTCCAGGATGCCGCCGCAGGTCAGGCCGACCGCGAAGGCGTCGTCGTCGCTGACCCCGTAGGTCTGCAGCACCGGCTGGCCGCTGGCCACTACCTCGCCGCACAGCTCATAGACGGCGCCTTCGACGCAGCCGCCGGACACGCTGCCGACCACTTCGCCGTCTGCGGAGGTGGCCAGCGCCGCACCGGGCTCACGCGGCGCGCTGCGGTACGTCTGAACCACGGTGGCCAGGCCGAAGGTTTCCCCCGCATCCCACCACTTCATGATGTCGTTCAGAACGTCGCGCACGTGATCCACCCCAAGCATCAGCTGGCCAGTTACAGCGTAACTCGGACTTAGCTCAGCTGAGCGCGGCCAGCAGGTCGTCCAGGGCATCCAGGTTGTGCGCGCTCACCACGGCGTCGCAGAAGGGCCACGCGGCGGCCATGCCACCCACCTCGGGCCGGTAGCGCGGGGACTGGGTGCGGGGGTTGGCCCATACGATCCGGTAAGCCAGCCGATCCAGCCGGGCCATCTGCTGCCTGAGCAGTTCAGGATCCCCGGTGTCCCAGCCGTCGGAGATGATCAGCACCACCGCGCCACGGGCCATGCCGGGGGCACCGTAGCGGTCGTTGAACTCCTTGAGCGCGCCGCCGATCCGGGTTCCGCCGGACCAGTCCGGGGCTGCCTCGGCCGCCTTGACCAGCATGGTGTCCGGGCTGGCCGCGGCCAGCGCCGGGGTGAGCCGGGTCAGCCGGGTGGCGAAGCTGAACAGCTCGGGCCTGCTCTGGGCGCTGCGCGCCTGCGGTTGAGCCCCCTGCGACTGGGCGCCGTAGAGCACGTACATGAGCATGAGCAGGGCCCGGGCGTAGGGCTCCATGGAGCCGGAGATGTCGCACAGCACGACCAGGCGGCGCGGCCGCACCATCCGGGCCTGGCGGGATATCCGGATCACTTCACCGCCGTAGCGCTGGGCCTGGCGCATGGTCCGGCGCAGGTCCGGCCGTTTCCCTCTGCTTGGTCCCCGGTACCGGCGGGTGCGCCGCGGCGGGATGGCCAGCGTCAGCTCCCGCATGAGCGCGACCAGCTGGTGGAGCTCGGCCGGGGACAGCTCGGTGAAGTCGCGGCTGCGCAGCTGCTCGGCGGCCGACGCCAGCTGCCGCAGGCCCTGCCCTTCGGGCAGGTCATCGCGGTCTTCGCCGGACCTCAAGCCGGCTTCGGCGAACTGCCTGCCGGACGTCAGGCGGCCGGGCTCAGCCGCCGATGAGCCCCCCGGCGCTGGCGAGTTATCGGCGTTGGAGCCTGGAGATAGCGACGGGACGCCCGGCAGCTGGACCCCGAACGGCGAGCGGCCGCCGAAGATCGCCGTGAAGACGCGGTCGAAGGTGGGCAGCTGGCTCGGGCTGGACACCATCGTGGCCAGGGCGCAGGCCCGGAAGTCAGCCAGGGACGAGGTGTTCATGACCGCCATGGCCCGGGCCAGCCGCTCGCAGCGGTCCGGCCCGACCGGCAGCCCCGCGGTGTGCAGGGCCACCCCGAACGCCGCCGCCGTGGCGCCAATATCTGGCGTCACGGTCTTTGGCGGCTCCAGGCGCTCAGTCAATGGCGGCGACCACCGGAGCCAGCCCGGCCTGGCGCACGGTTTCCTCGTCCTCGGGATACTTCAGAACCGTGCTCAGCGTCTGGCTGGCCACCGGCACGGTCAGGTCCTGTTCCCCGAAGACGCCGACGGCGAAGGCCCAGGCGATGGCCTCGGAGATGCCAGGGGGCTTGGTCAGGTCCAGGGCCCGCAGCCGCTGCACCGCGGCCGCGATCTGGCCGGCCAGCCGCTCTCCCGAATGCGGCACCCGGCGCCGGATGATCTCGGTCACCTGGGCCGTGTCCGGGTAGGCGATCCAGTGGTAGAGGCAGCGCCGCTTGAGCGCGTCGTGCAGGTCACGGGTCCGGTTCGAGGTGAGCACGGTGACCGGGGGCAGCAAGGCCTGCTGGGTGCCGAGTTCGGGGATGGTGACCGCCGATTCGGCCAGCAGCTCGAACAAGAACGCCTCGAACTCATCGTCGGCCCGGTCGACTTCGTCGATGAGCAGCACCGCGGGCCGCGGGCCGGGATGCAGCAGCGCGGCCAGCAGCGGCCGGGATAGCAGGTATTCGTGGGTGAACAGGTCCTGATCCCGGATACGCTCACCTGCTGCTTCAGCCAGCCGGATGGCCAGCAGCTGGCGTGGGTAGTTCCACTCGTACAGCGCTTCGGAGGCGGATATGCCTTCATAGCACTGGAGCCGGACCAGCGGCGTGTCCAGCGCGCTGGCCAGCGCCTTGGCTGCCTCGGTCTTCCCGACGCCTGGTTCGCCCTCGAGCAGGATGGGCTGGCCCATCCGGACCGCCAGGAACAGCGCCGCGGACAGCTGGTCACCGGCCAGGTAGCCAGCTTCCCCCAGGGCCTCTGTCAGCGCTCCGGCCTGAGGAAACCGGACGTCGAGATCATCGGTCACAAAGGCCGAGTCTATCTTCGGCGGTCGCCCGCACCAGCGCGTGCTATCCCAGGTCAGGGACCGGCTGGTAGTCTCAATGTGACGACCGATCTCCGCCGGAAAGGCGCATATGACCGCCGAGACCACCGGTGCGCTGCCATGGCCCGATCAGGGAATCCACGGTGTGCGGCGCTTGGTCCGGCCGGTGGTGGGGGTGCTGGCCGACGGAACCCCCTACTACGCTCCGATCGGCGAGATCGTCTCCGATGGCACTACCGTCACCTGCCATCTGTGCGGCCGGTCGCTGAAGTCGGTGGCTGCTCACCTGCGCGTACATGGCTGGACCAAGGCGGCCTACTGCGACACTTTCGGCCTGGAGCGAGGCCAGCCGCTGGAGGGCAGCGAGACCAGGAAGCGCCGGGCGGCGTCGTTCGCACCCCGGCTGATCTTCGACCCGGCCATCCGGGCGGGCAGCGCGCAGGGCCGCCAGCGCGCAGCCACCGGTGAACTGGCTCGGGATGCGGCCCAGGCCAGCACCGGCCGCCCGAGGCCTGAGCAGCGCCGCCGCAAGGCCTCCCGGGTCGCGGCCGCTGCGTCCAGTGAAGTGGCGGTGCGGGCCAACCAGGAACGTGCCGCCCGGCACCGGGCCGAGGTAGCCACCCGGGTGGCCAGCGAGCAGGGCTATCCCACCCTGGGCGCGTACGTGCAGGCCCGGGTGGCCTCGGGGGCCAGCCTGGCCGCCATCAGCCGGGAAGCCGGGTTGAACAAGGACTGGCTGCACCGGAATCTGGCCGAGGTCGACCCGGTGGTCGCGGCGGTGGTCCGGCAGGCACCATCCGATCGGGACGGCCCCCGGTGGGTGCAGGCGGTGACCGCGCTGGGTTTTGCTGACGTGGCCGGCTACCTGCGCGACCGGCACCTGGCCCGGCACCAGACGGTCAGTGCGATCGGCGCCGAGCTCGGCATGTCGAACCACGCGGTAACGGCCGCGCTGGCCCGGCACGGCCTGGCCCGCACGGTGCACGCGGGCCAGCGGGGCCCCGGCCCCGGACGGGGCGCGCCCGGGGGCGCCCCCCCCCGGGGGGGCCCCGG
>CAXUJF010000422.1:0-5633 GCA_964250865.1 uncultured Streptosporangiaceae bacterium | reverse complement strand
CCGAGGACGTGGTGGCGGCGGCCCGGGCTGGCGCCGAAACAGCCGTCCAGGCCCTGGCCGCGGCGGGTGAAGCGGTCGGGCGGGCCGTAGCCCGGCTGGTCCCCGTGCTCAACCCGGACTTGGTGCTGCTGGGCGGCGGCCTGGCCGACGGGGCCGCCGATCTGGTCCTCATCCCCGCTCGCCGGGCTCTGGCCGAAGCCACCCCGCTGAGCAACGTCGTCGCCGCTCCCCCGGTCCGCCTGGCCGCCTGCGGCGCCGACGCGGGCGCGCTGGGCGCGTCCTACCTTCCCGATATGACCAATCTCATCGGCAGCCATACTTCTGCAGGAGCATCAGCATGAGCATCAACAGTGCTAGCCCAGACAGTGCTAGCCCAGACAGTGCTAGCCCAGACAGTGCTAGCCCAGAAAGTGTCAGCCAGCCTGGGGAAGGCCCGCTGCGGCTGGGGGTGATCGGCTGCGGCCGGATCGCCCAGGTGGCGCACCTCCCGGCCCTGGCCAAGGCCGAGACGATCGCCCTGTCCGGGGTCAGCGACCGCAGCCCCTCCCTGGCCAAAGGGGTGGGAGCCAGATACGGGGTCCCCAGCTTCACTGACGTCAGCGACCTGCTGGCCCAGGACATCGAGGCCGTGCTGATCGCGGTCCCGGACCGGCTGCACCTGTCCCTCGGGGAGGAAGCCCTGTCGGCGGGCAAGCACGTGCTGATGGAAAAGCCCGCCGCCAGCACCAGCGAGCAGGCCGCTGAGCTGGCCCGGCTGGCGGCCGACCGCGGGCTGAAGCTGCAGATCGGCGCGATGCGGCGGCACGATCCAGGGATCAACTACGCCCGCAGTGCCGTGGCCGAGCTCGGGCCGGTGCTCAGCGTCAGCTGCTGGTACCGGGTGCACTCCCGGTTCCGGCCGCCGACCGAGCAGACCCTGTTCCCGTACCTGGTGGTGGACGAGGACGTCCGCCGCCACGAAGCGGAGTTCAAGGCCGACCGGCAGCGCTACCTGCTGGCCACACACGGCGCGCACGTCTTCGACACCCTGCGGTACCTGGCCGGTGACATGGCTGCGGTCCAGGCCCGGGTGGCCCACATCGGGTCCGACTACAGCTGGCACGGGTCCGGCCAGCTGGCCAGTGGCGGTCTGACCAGTTTCGAGATCAGCGCCAACGTGCACTCGGACTACTCCGAGGGCTTCGAGATCTACGGCGAGCGTGGGCACGTGAGCATCCAGTCCTACTTCCCGTTCTTCCGGCGGGCCAGTTCGGTGCGGGTGTTCAGCGAGGAAGACGGCATCTGGCGGTCGCCCGAGTTCGGGGCGAGCGATTCCTACCAGCGGCAGGCCGAAGCCTTCGCCCAGGCGGTCCGCACCGGAGCGGCTACCGACCCGTCGGGCGAGGACGGGGTGCAGGCGCTGCGGCTGATCGAGGCAGTCACCTCGAGCGCGGCCCAGTCCGGCGCGGAAGTCACGCCGTGAGCGCCGATGCTGACGCCAGGGCCGCCGACGGTGGCCCCGTGACCGGGCGGCACGACCTGGGGATCTTCGCCCGTACCTTCCCCCGGTCCAGCGCGGGCGAGGTGGCCACGGCCGTATCCGCGGCTGGTTACGGCCTGGTTCAGCTCAACCTGTCCGCCGTCGGGCTGCCGACGCTGCCCGCGCCGGCCGAGCACGGCCAGCTGGACTTCGGCCCGGTCCGGCAGGCCTTCGACGAGCGGGGCATCGGCATCTGGGGCCTGTCCGCCTCCTACAACATGGTCCATCCCGACCCGGCGGTCCGTGACGCCCAGACCGAGGCGGCGGTCGCGCTGATCGGCCGGGCCCCCGAGCTCGGGGCCACGGCGGTCACCTTGTGCACGGGGACCCGCGACCCGGACAACATGTGGCGGCGTCATCCCGGCAACGATGAGCCCGCCGCCTGGCACGATCTGCGCGCCACCCTGGACCGGCTGCTGCCCGCGGCGGCTGCGGCCGGAGTTCGGCTGGGCATCGAGCCCGAGCCGGGCAATGTCGTGGCCGACGCCCGCCGGGCCCGCCGGCTGCTGGACGAGCTGGATGGCGACGCCCGGCTGACCGGGATCATCCTGGACCCGGCCAACCTGGTCACGGTGGCGACCGCCGGGCAGCAGGATCCCATCCTGGCCGAAGCAGCCAGCCTGCTGGCCGGCTCGATCTTCTGTGTGCACGCCAAGGACGTCGTCGAGTCCGGCTACGCCGCCGCCGGTACCGGGCTACTGGACTACCAGCTCGTGTTCCGGCTGCTGGCCGGGATGCCCGCGGGCATCCCGCTGATCGTCCAGGACGCGGTCGAAGATGATGTCGCCCGGGTCCGGGACTTCCTGCTGGCACAGGCCGAGGCGGCGGGCGTGGGCGGACTGCGGGTGCCCGAGCCGCGGCCATGACCGCGGCGGCACCTGCCCGCCTGGAAGCGGCCCGCTACGCCCGGCTGGCCCACTTCCGGCACGACGGCACGGGTTCCCGGTCTCATGGCCCAGGACCGGGGCAGCGTGGGCCGGCCGGACCGGCCTCACGTCAGCCCGTCCTGTTGCTGCACGGCCTGGGCGGTGACTGCGCCCAGCCCTGGGCCTACCTGGACGCCACCGACGGCCTGCGCCGCATCGCACCCGACCTGAGGGCCCACGGCGCCACCAGCTACATCGGGCCGGAGGACGCCTTCACCTTCGACGGCCTGGCCGACGACGTCATCGCCTTGCTGGACCGGCTGGGCCTAACCCGGCCGGTGGTGGCGGTCGGCGTCTCGATGGGCGCCGGCGTCACGCTGAACCTAGCCATCCGGTATCCCGACCGGCTGGCGGCGCTGGCCCTGATCCGGCCCGCCTGGCTGGACCGCCCGATGCCGCCGCACCTGGCCGCGTACCCGCTGATGGCCGGCCTGCTGCGGGCGCACGGAGCCGCCGACGGCCTGACCCGGTTCGAGCGCAGCGGCCTGTACCGGGCCGTCCAGGCGGAGTCACCGGCCGCGGCGGCCAGCTTGCGGGGGCAGTTCACCGCCGCATACGCCACCGAGCGCGCGGTCCGGCTCGACCGGATACCGCACTCCGCGCCCAGTTCCGGCACCGCCGCCCTCGGCCAGGTCCGGCAGCCGGCGCTGGTCGTGGGGGCGCCGCGTGATCCGGTGCATCCGCTCGCGCTGGCCGAAGCCACCGCGGCCGCCCTGCCGGATGCGTCGCTGCGGGTGGTGAGCGAACGCGACGAGGACGCGGCGCGCCAGCTGGCGCAGATCGCCCAGGAGACCGCGCGCTTCGTGGCGCAGGTCCGCTAGCGGGCCGTGAGTCAGCTGAGCCGTGGGTCAGCTGAGCAGGTACGACTCGGCGCGCTGGCGCGCGTCCGGGGCTTCTTCCCGGTCGGTCTGCTGCTCGATCCACGCGCCACTGATCCGGTTGTAGGCGTCGCGGATGTGCTGCCCGATCACGATGACCGCCTCGGCCTCGTCGCCGCTGCGGATCAGCTCCAGGATCCGGCTGTGGCTGGTGATCATGCCCTCGCGCCAGTCCTGGCTGGCCACCGTGCGCAGCAGCAGGAACCAGTGCACCTGCATGCGGATGCTGGACCAGCTCCGGTACAGGCGCTCGTGGTGGGCGGCACGGAAGATGTTGTCGTGGAAGTTCACGTCCAGCTGGGCTGCGACCTGCTCGGTGATCTTGTGCTTCATCCCGGCCCGCAGCTCGGCCAGGGACTGCTCCAGCGCCTGGAGGTCGGCCTCGTCCCGGCGCCGGATGGCCAGCCGCACCGCCAGCTCCTCGATGACCGAACGTAGGCTGTAGACCTCGCCGAAGTCCTCCACCGAGAGCTGCACGACCGTGGCCCCGCGGTGACGCGAGAGCGTCACCAGGCCTTCTCGCTCCAGGATGAGGAAGGCGTCTCGCACCGGGCCCCGGCTGACGTCCAGCGACTCGGAGATCTGCTCCTCGCGCAGGTGCTGGCCGGGAGACAGCTCGGAGTTGAGAATGGCCTCACGGAGTCGCTCCGCCACGACGTCGCCCAGCGACGTGCGGACCGCGGGCCCGGTCAGCAGCGGACCGCTGGCCGCGGGCTCCTTGGCGGAGGCCGACCATGGACTGCTCAAACTGCTCTCCACTCGTCAGAACCCCCATGGCGTAACCGTTCCCGGCCCGCGAATCGGCCCTGGTCCGCAGGATTCGGTCACAACCGATTGTAAACGACAAACACTTAGTTGCACGCCTGTGGCGCTGGAGTATGACGGGGCGCGCCGGGGACTAGGGACTCCAGGTACGGCAGCTCACGGTGGTCCGCTCAGCCGGGCTTACACCGCGATCAAGCGAGCTGATTATGCCAGATAACCCGGTCAACCGGTCTGCTGGTGGTCCAGGATCTGGGCCGTGTGCTGCTCGGCCCAGTCTCGCAGGGCGGCGAGCGGGTTTCCAGGGACAGGCCGAGCGCGGTGAGCCGGTAGTAGACGCGGGGGGCACGGTCGGCTCCACGCGCCGGGCGGCCAGGCCGTCGCGGACCAGGCTCTGCAGGGTGGCGGACAGCATCTTCTGCGAGACCCCCGGCATCCGGCGCTGCAGTTCGGCGAACCGCAGCTCACCCGGCCGCCTACACCGGCCACGAGGCCTTGCGCTGCGCGTTCTCCCACTACCGGGCCCTGGCCGCCAGCGCGGCGCAGATCGAGCGGGACTACATGGTGCCGAAGGTGCCGCGCCAGGGGGTCACGGGCCTGGGGCCGGGGCGGTAGTAGCGGCTGGACGCCCCGGTGAACAGGAACACGGTCGCGGCCAGGGCGATCAGCCACGTTGCGGCGCTGGCGATCACGTCGGCCGGAGCGTATATCAGTGATCCCTGGGCCATCCCGCTGAGCAGACCCAGGCTCATCGCGCCGAGATCGGCGGCGAGGACGATCCTGGCCCGGGCGCGGCCGTGGACGAGCGCCCGGGTCAGCCACAGCCACACGGCGAGGCCCACCGCGACACCGATGTAGTCGCTCAGCAGGTGGATGTTGATCGCGTGCTGGGCTTCGGTCAGGCCTGGGTACCGGCGGGCCACGGCCCGGTGGACCTGGCCGGCCGTCACGACGAGCGTGATCAGGGTGGTCAACTGCACCACCGCACCCGCGTACATCAGCCGGATCGCCGTCTGCACGGCTCGCGGTGGCTGGCCCGCCAGCCGCAGCCGCATCCGGACCGCGCCCCTGATCAGGTCGGCGGAGGCGGCGAATCCGGGCCGCTGCTGCCCGTCCTGGGCACAGGCCAGCAGGACGGCGAGGATCTCTTCCCCGTTCTCGCGCCGGAACGCCCGCGGATAGCAGGCCAGCAGCCGCCGGTACCGCCGCTCCAGCGGTGGGAACTCGTTCATGGCTCGCCTCCCGCTCGCCTCAGGCCAGGCCGCCGGCCGGATCGGGCCGTAGCCGCCGCAGCGCCGCGGTGGCGTTGGCCTGCAGCCGGGCCGCCTCTGCGGCGAGCCGGGTCTGGCCGTCGGGGGTGAGCCGGTAGTAGCGGCGCAGCCTGCCCTCGGCGATCTCCTCACGGTCCACCGCGACCAGCCCGTCGTGCTTGAGCCGGTCCAGGGCCGTATACAGGGTCCCGGCCCGGAGCCGGACCCGGTCGCCGGAGATCTGGGTCAAGTCCTTTGGCGTGGTGTTTCGCGGTTAGCGCGTGATCCTTTAGTTGTG
>CAXUJF010000421.1:0-5650 GCA_964250865.1 uncultured Streptosporangiaceae bacterium | reverse complement strand
CCCGCTAAGCCACTCACTTCCCCGCGGGCGGCAGCGCCGCCCGCGGCGCGGGCCTGAGCGCCCTCTCCCACCTGCATTACGTCCGATTCGGTGCGGCACTGACCAACCTCTTGAGGGCCAGCCCGCCCGGCCATATCGGCGGTTCGCGGGTGCTCCGCCCGTGGTCCGTTTGCACCGGGCGGGCGGAGCCTCGCTCGTGGTTGCGGTTACCGGGCGGCGCCGGCGATGTAGGCGGAGACGATGTAGGTGGCGTGCCGGTCTAGCGATGCGCGGGCCCGGTCGTAACGCATAATGGTACGAGGGTCGGCGTGGGAGGCGGCATAGACGGCCTGCCCTAATAATAAACGAAAGCCCGAGGCTCACGGGCATAGATCTTGGCCTCACAGACAATCGTCCAGTCGCTGCCGTAAACGCTTAGGTCTGCCCTCGTAGTTCGTTCCAGGCCGCTTCCGAGATCATCACCGCGTACTTCCTCGCAAACGACGCGAACGTAATCGGCAAGATCGGCGATACCGACCAGGCCAAGCAACCGCGACAGCAGGGTCGAACCCAAACCGTGGTGACCGTCCGGACGCAGCAGCCAGGCCAGCCCGGCTGTCAGTACCAGTTCACTATCCTGCACGCCAATCGCTGCCAGCAGCGTACGCGGACCACCGAGCCATTGACCCTTATCACTGAGCTCCCGCTGCACGGAACGCATGGCCTGATACCGCTCTTCCCAGAGGGCCGACATCACCGACGCCCGCGCCTTATAACGACGGCTCGCGGTTGCTCAGTTACTGACAGCACTTTCGCCACGCTCACGTCACACTTCGACGTCTCCTGAGTCGGGAGCGCATAGTTCAGCGACGTCTGCGCCGAACGCATCAGGCCGACACCGTGGTCGCAATACGTCATGCAGCTATCTCTCCAACAGGCAGGTACAGCGGTGATGTCATGTTCTCGCGATGCCGGTCAAGCTCATAGTCCGGCCCTTAATGGCGAGATGGTCGGCGCTCATGATCTACCGAAGACCATCCCGACCCCACCGCAACCATGATCCGGAATATACGCGGAACGATCTCAACGATATCCGCAAGGTCAACGGCGTTTGCCCAGTTCAACCGCATACATCACGCCTTCCCAAAGGGGCTGTCAACTTAACGGCTCTGTCGCACTTTCGGCTCTGTCGCACTTTCGGTGGTGACTGGAGGCCGTTCTCTGTCGCGGTGAGTTAAATGTGACGGATGTGTCTTGTGAGTACGGTGTTCTCTGGGCTGTCGGCGCTGGTCATCGAGGATGTCCGGGATGCTGGCGAGGTGATTTGCCTTCGGGCCAGGACGCGGGATCAGGCGGTGGCGTGCCCGGGCTGCGGCACGGCGACGACCCGGGTGCATGGCTATCACGAGCGGACGGCGGCGGACGTGCCCGTTGATGGCCGCCGGGTGCTGGTCCAGGTCCGGGCCCGCCGGATGCGCTGCCCGGTCCTGGGCTGCCCGCGGCAGACCTTCCGTGAGCAGGTCCCGGGTGTCCTGGACCGCTACCAGCGGCGCACCTGCCGGTTGAACGGGCAGGTCAGGGCGGTGGTCCGGGAATTAGCGGGCCGGGCCGGGGCCCGGGTGCTGGCCGCGCTGGGCACGGCCGTGTCCCGGCAGACCGCGCTGCGCGTGCTGCTAGCGATTCCGCTGCCCGCGGCGGCGGTGCCGCAGGTGCTCGGGATCGACGACTTCGCGCTGCGCCGCAGCCGCCGCTACGCGACCGTGCTCATCGACGCCGCGACCGGCCAGCGCGTCGATGTGCTGCCCGGCCGCACCGCCGACGTCGCCGAAGCCTGGCTGCGCGAGCATCCCGGCATCCAGATCGTGTGCCGCGACGGCTCCGGCGCCTACGCCGAGGCTGTCCGCCGTGCCCTGCCCGCCGCGGTCCAGGTCAGCGACCGGTGGCACTTGTGGCACGGCCTGGCCGAGGCTGCCCAGAAAGAGGTCGCGGCGCATTCGGCCTGCTGGGCCACAGCCGGGCCGCCGCCGCAGGCCGGCCCGCGCGCCCAGACCACCGCTGAACGCTGGCAGCAGGTGCACGCCCTGCTCAGCAAAGGCACCGGGCTGCTCGAATGCGCCCGCCGCCTGAACTTGTCCCTGAACACCGTCAAACGCTACGCCCGCGCCACCCAGCCCGAACGCCTGCAGCGCGCTCCGCAGTACCGTGCCACGCTCGTCGATCCGTACCGCGACCACCTGCGCAAACGCCGCGCCGAAGACCCCGCGGCCCCGGTCGCCCAGCTGCTGCGCGAGATCAGGGAACTCGGCTACCCCGGCAGCTCTAACCTGCTCGTCCGCTACATCACCCAGGGCCGCGTCGAGGCAGACCGGCCGCACCTATCCCCGCGCCGCACGACCCGGCTCCTGCTCACCCGGCCCGCTGACCTGACCGGCAGCCAGACCGCGCTCCTGGCCAGCATCACTGCCGCCTGTCCCGAGATGACCGCCCTGGCCGGGCTCGTCCGCTCCTTCGCTGCCCTGCTGGCCCCTGACCCGGGCAACGACTGTCTCCTGCAGCAGTGGATCGCGACCGCCCGCGCCGCTGACCTGCCGCACCTGCACGCCTTCTGCAACGGCCTAGAACTGGATATCCAGGCCGCCACCACCGCTATTACCCTGCCCTATCACAACGGCCGGACCGAAGGCGTGAACACCAAAACCAAGATGATCAAGCGGCAGATGTATGGCCGCGCCGGCTTCACCCTGCTCCGCCACCGGATCCTGCTCGGCTAATGCCACAACCCGTCACCACCGAAAGTGCGACAGAGCCGTTGAATTTATAGTCCCTTCCCAAATGCGGCCTCCGGAGCCGTGTGCGCCGGTTCGAGTCCTGCTGGGGCCACGACACTGCTGGGGGCACCCATTTGTGGCGCTTGTCGGCAGCGCTGACCTCCGGTCGTGGCGTGCCGGAAAAGTGACAGAGCCTTATTTCTGATGCGCAACCCTGGTACTTCGTGATGTCAGAGCTACGATTACTTCATGTTCTTAGATCTGTGATCGCGGGGAATCGTGGGGAGTAGTCGGTGCGCCGAGCTAGCGCGGAGCGGGCGGCGTCAAAGTTCCGATGATGCCAGCTGCCCAGCCCTCTCTTAGGCGTCATTGATGGCCCGGTGGTGGGAGGCCTGACATGCAGTATTGGGTACGGCGCCGGCTGGCCGCATTGGTGGTCGGCGGGATTGTTCTGTTGCTGACCCTCTGCTGTACGGGTTGCGGGAGCGGTACACCCGTCGCCGGCTCTGCTCCGAGTGCCGCATCGTCGTTGACCAAGCCGTCGGCTGGTCTGGCACCGACCGCTGCCGGGCCGACCGCCCCGACTTCGGGGCCCACCACACGTCCGACCGGGGTGACGGTCGTCCAGCCCACCCAGACCGTCGTTCACTCTGTGGTTCCGGTATCCGGTTCTGGCGGCGCGAAACAGACGTCGCCTAAGCAGGTGGCCTGGATTCCGTTCGGGCCGGCGGACCCCGGCACTCCAGCCGAGCCGGCGAGGGCCTACGCAATGCTACAAAACCGAAATTGCGACGAAGTGATCAGCAGTGTCCTCACCGATTCCAACTTCTCGGGCACCGATCCGCAAGTTAAAGATCTTTACTTGGCCGCCGGGCACGCCTGCCTGGCGGCAGCGGACAACAACGAGTCGGAATGGCGAGACGCCACCAGGTACCTCGCTGCCGCCCATGCTCCTGATGACTGCTTTTCCTCGGGTGTCCGCCGACTGGTTACCGCCCTCCTCGCCGCCCATGCGGCCACTCCGGCTACCATACCCATGGTAGTGACGCCCAAATCCGGGGCTACCTCCTGCCCTTACGCGCTGACCGGTTTCACCCCGTCCAGTGGGCCAACGAGCGGCCATTACACAATTACGCTGCAGGGTGAAGGGTTCTGGTTCACCGAAAAGGTTCACTTCGGCACGCAAAACTTGGAAGTCGACGAGGACGAAACCGGCGCGTATGTTCTTAACATCCCTGCGGCAGACAAACCAGGCCCGGTCACCGTGTCGGTTGGCTCAGGTCCATACCTCCGGACAGCCCCGCACCCCTTCACCTATACCACTGCACCTGCATCCCCATGACTGAAAGCATGGGCCGATTCAACCCGAAGTGGATCGTGCACGGCGGTGCGTAACGAGCGTCGGCGAGGGGGAAGTGATGAGCGAAAACGAGGCCAGCCAAAGCTCGCAATCGGTCAACATATCGCTGCGTAATATCGTTGAGTTCGTGCCGCCGATAACGATCGTTACCGCGCTTCTTTTCTATTTTGGCTGGGCCCGTAGCGACGTAGAAGCCCGACAGCTCGGGATCAACGAGTCCGTGCTGGGCATGTCCGTCACCGACTATCTCCTCCGGAGCATTTCCTCCCTGTTCCTGCCGATAATAGTGGTGCTGGCGGCGACGCTGGCTTGGCGGGCGACGCGCAGCCGGTTGCGGAACGTCATCGCCGATCCCCGCCACTCAAGGCTGAGCCGACGCTTGGCGCTAAGCTGTCAGAGCTCTCTTTTGGTCCTACCCGGCGTTGCCCTGCTCATTGAGCGACTGCTGCCACAACTCGATGGTCTGCTCGTTCCATTGGCAATTGCCCTGGGCGTCCTGCTGTTCACGTACGGCATCTCTCTCGCGCATCCGGATTTCAGCGCGATCACCAGGCTGATGGTCAGTCTGCTGGTGGCATTGATGATCTTCTGGGAGCTCTCCGCGTACGCCGGCGTGGTAGGACGTGGATTGGCTGATCGAATCGCGGGCCATATCTCGGCACTGCCGGCGGTCACGGTGTACGCACCGGACGACCTGCTCATCTCCGCGCCCGGAGTCTCGACACTGCAGTTCAACGGCAGTCATCTCGCCTACCGCTTCCGGTACGCCGGCCTGCGATTCCTGCAGTACACCGGCAATACGTACTTCCTGCTCCCCGATGGCTGGTCACCTGACCGGCCGATAGTAATCGTTATCCACAACACCAACGACATCCGGGTCCAGTTCGGGACGTTACCCTAGCCGTATCCGGCCTCCGGAGCCGTGTGCGTACCTATAAAACCTGCTAGTGACGTCGGCAGCGATGCATGCCGACAGCTGAGACCGCCTGCGCAGGAATAAGCGCTGGCGTTTCCAGTTGCCGGTCTGGTGATCATCGTAGGGGTAGCTGCACGAGGCGCCTGTCTGCCAGGTTAATCGCGGTGAGGAAGCTGGTTCTAGGGTGTGCCTCTTCTGCCAGGCCTGATCTTGCAGATCCTTCCGCTTCCAGCATCTGGTCACCACGCGGGAGGTCGGCGACGGCGTAACGGATGATGACGTTGGGCCGATCGGGGAAGCGCTCC
The DNA here is from genome assembly GCA_964250865.1 of uncultured Streptosporangiaceae bacterium. Taxonomy (GTDB): domain Bacteria; phylum Actinomycetota; class Actinomycetes; order Streptosporangiales; family Streptosporangiaceae; genus Bog-532. The sequence continues at coordinate 322 of CAXUJF010000421.1, read as the reverse complement.
GGGGCCTGCGGTAGCCGGGCGGCCGCGATCATTAGCGGCGGGACCAGCGCACTGCCGGTTTGCGCCAGTTCCTTGATGCCGGGGATTCGCTGTAGCGCGGTTGTGACGAAACGCGGACGCCATCACAACGGCTTTCCTCTTCTGTGGAGGCACGGACCACGTGGGTGTGTGATCGGTTGCCGATAGCGGTCGCCGACAGACCCGCAACGGTCGGTTTGCAGATCAGGAAAGGACCGTGATCATGGACTCGGATTCCGTACGCGGGATCGGCCGGCGGCGGCTGCTCGGGGCTACAGTACGGCATGGCGCTCGATGACAGCAT
>CAXUJF010000420.1:1605-5655 GCA_964250865.1 uncultured Streptosporangiaceae bacterium | reverse complement strand
GGCCAGGATGATGACCAGGTAGGCGTTGTAGTGGTAGCTGGTCACCCACCAGTTGGCGAACTGGTCCTGCATCATCCGCTCGACCAGCAGCGGGATGACCGCGATGGTGATCGGCGACAGCAGCGGCAGGAAGCAGAACGGGGCCAGCAGCCAGAGCATCGTGTCGAGCTTGATCCGCGGGGTGATCATCAGCTTGGCCGAGTCCAGCGGGTGGGCCACGATGTGCCCCGCGACCTGGGGCACGTTGTGGCCGAGCGCCCCGTAGGCCCAGTAGTAACTGGCGTGGCCGCCGAAGGCCGGGATGAGCAGATAGGTGGCGATCCAGGTGTCGGCCAGCCCGAAAACGATCATGCCCAGGCCGACGATCCGCTGCTTGCGGACCGTGCTCGGCAGTGAGACCAGCAGGTACACGCCGATCCCGGCCACCACCAGGCCCATGTCCTCCTTGACCAGTAGCAGCAAGAAGGCGGCGATGAGCGCGGTCCGCAGCTTGCCCGCCTGCAGCCGTTCCAGCACGATGGCCAGCAGCACCGGGGCGAACGCGACCTCGTGGAAGTCGAACACCTCGGCTGAGGCGATCGTCCAGCTCAGCAGGTAGGCGACGGCCACCAGGTACGCGGCCAGGGTGGCCCGGCGGCCGCCGCCGAAGGCTCGGCGGGTGAACACCCACAGCGGCGGGATGGCCAGCGCGAACAGCACGGCCTGGGCCACCAGCAGCGTCGTCGGGCTGTCATGGATCCAGTACAGCGGGGCCAGCGAGGCCAGGATCGGCGACCAGTGGTCGCCGAGGATGGAGAAGCCCGGCCCGAAGTGGTTGTGCAGGCCCTTGACCGGTGAGATTCCGGGGTGAAAATGAGCGTAGGACCGGACGGCCTCGTCGAAGATCTCCAGGTCATAGGACGAGGTCTGGAACCGGTAGTTCAGTACCAGCGCGAACACCGAATAGCCGGCGGCCATCACCGCGGTGATCAGGCCGACCCCGACCACGTGGATGACCTGCCAGCGGGTCAGCCCGCGGGTCAGACGGCGCACGCTCGGCCGCGCGGTCGGCGTGGTGCTCTCGGCGGCACTTTCTACGGTCACTCGGCCAGGCCTGTTGGTGTCATCTGCTTCATCTTTTTGATGGGTGCACTCGGGATAACTGACGAAGGGCATGCTGACCACCCAGCCAGACCAGGAAAATTATAGGAAAACAGAACGCCCGGCGTGGGGGAAGTTAGACGGTTTCGTCCGGTAACGGACGGGGTGGCGTTGGCCACACAGGGTATGCCATTTGCCGATAATGCCCGATCCGCGCGGTGGCCGGCCCCTGCTGCCGCGCGGTTTCCGGCCGCCGCGAGTCTCCGCCGCCGCCGAACCCGCCTGGGTACTTCGCGGCCGGATCGTTATCCGTCACTGGTCCGCCCGGGCCCGGAACTGGCCGGGCAGGCACAGCCACAGCAGTGCGATGACGGCCGCGAGCCGGACCGCGGGGGACACGTAGTGCCAGTCGTAGCCGAACGCCGTATTGAGCCAGGGTGGCCACAGCCGATCGTCGGTGGCCAGGATGAAGACGCTGGTCGGGAAGAGCAGGCGGACCAGGACCACCCAGTCCAGCCGGGACAGCGGGTACAGCGCGATCAGGCAGATGGCCATCACGTCGTACCAGGGCCGCTGGAACGGGTAGACGAACAGCCAGGCCAGGCTCAGGGCCAGCGAGGGCCGGATCGCGGGCAGGTCCTCGAAACCAGCCGGTGCCGGCAGCCGCCACCACAACAGCACGGCGAAGCCGATCGTCAGCACCGCCGAGATCACGACCAGCCCGGGCGGCGTCGAGGTGGCGGTCACCGTCCGGCGCAGGGACGGGTCGAGCAACTGGTAGAAGTTGTCGATCGTGGCGCCCTGGGCCCGGCCCGCGAGCGCCTTGACCGCGGGCTTACCCGCCAGCGCGTACCCGGGGATCAGGACGGCCAGCATCCCGGTCACCGTTCCGGCCAGCGCGGCCGGTGACTTCCGGGTGGCCCAGACCGCGCCCACGGCGAACAGGCCGAAGGTGATCTTGCAGGCCGTGGCCGCCCCGATAAGCAGGCCCGCGGCGAACGCCGGCCACGCAGCGATGGTCCCGCGCCCCGTCCCCGGCCCCGTCCCCGCCGGGATCCTGGTCCGCAGCAGCAGCAGGCCGCCGAAGCCCAGGGCCGTGGCCAGCCCGTCGATATGACCGCCGGCCACCATGCCCCACAGCAGCAGCGGGTTCAGCGACCACAGCAGGTGGGCCCGCGCCCGCCGGGCCGGGTTGTTCCGCAGCGTCCGGTCCAGGGCCAGCACCACGGCCGCGAAGGCCAGCGAGTTCCACAGCTTCAGCCAGAACGTGATCCGCGCGGCCGACGCATGGCCCAGCTCCGCCGCGGCCCATTCTTCGCCGGTGGCCAGCGGGCCGTAGATCGACAGCTGGTTCACCCAGGTGGGCGGGGCCAGCTGCGCCACTGGGTCTCCGGTCCGGCGGAACTGGGCCGGCGTGATCACGTACGGGCTGTGGCCCTTCACCACCATCTCGCCGTTGATCGCGTAGCTGATGGCATCGGTCGACCCAGCCGGCGGCAGCACGGTCAGCGTGGCCACCGCGAGCAGGGACCCGGCCAGCAGCAGCCGGACGGGAGGCCGGGCGCCGCGGGCGATGGCGGCCAGGCCGGCCCCCACTCCGGCCGCTCCGGCCGCGGCCGCCAGCCACAGCAGCACGAGCACGTGCCCGGGCGCCAGGTGCAGGCTGAACCACCACGGGGGACCCGCCCCCGGGCGCGGCATCCGGCCTACGCCCGCGCGCGGGCCGGCCAGCGACGCGAAGATCATGTCGAGGATCGCGGCGCCGATGGCCAGCCCCGCGAACCAGGCCAGCGCCCTGGTCGGGCCGTCCGGCGCCGGCGGTGCGCCCGCCCCAGGGCTGACGGACTCCGCTGCGACGGCCTCCGGCCCGGTGGCGCCGGGCCGGAGCCCAGCCCGCCGTGACCTTGCTGTCATCGCCCGTCCTTTCCGGTTGACCCGGTACGCGGGAGATAGGTTAACTCCGCGATGCCCGACAATATTCTCTTTCTGATGACCGACCAGCACTCGGTATCCACGATCGGCGCGTACGGCAACCAGATCGTGCCGACCCCCGCGCTGGACCGGCTGGCCGCCACCGGTACGCGGTTCGCCGACGCCTTCACGCCCACCGCGATCTGCACGCCCGCCCGGGCCAGGCCGGCTGGCAGCTCGGGCTGATCGGCAAGTGGCACGGCGGGGTGCGCCGGACCGCGGCCAGCTACGGGTTCGGCGGCCCGACGCTGAACGGCTGGCACCACCCGGACTACCTGGCCTACCTGGAACGCCGCGGACTGCCCCGGTACGAGATCACGGACAAGATCCGCGGCGTGATGCCGAACGGCAGCGACGGCAACCTGATGGCCGCGGCTGCGACAGCCGGCCGAGGCCACGTTCGAGCATTACCTGGCCGACGCCACGATCGAGATGATGACCCGGTTCGCGGCCGGCAGCCGGCCGTTCTTCCTGGCCTCGCACTTCTTCGGCCCGCACCTGCCGTACATCGTGCCGGACGAGTTCTTCGATCTTCGGCGATCCGGAGTACGCCGGGGTCCGGCGCGACCTGCCGGCCGAGGGCAGCACCCGGTGGTGCACGTGTCCTGGCGGGACGCGCGCGCGTTCTGCCGCTGGGCCGGAGTCCGGCTGCCCACCGAGATCGAGTGGGAGTACGCCGCCCGCGGCGGATTGGACCAGGCCCGCTATCCGTGGGGCGACGAGCTCACCCCCGCCGGGGAGCACCGCTGCCACATCTGGCAGGGCCGATTCCCCGTGCACAACACGGCCGATGACGGCTACACCGGAACCGCCCCGGTGGACGCGTACCGGCCCAACGGCTACGGCCTGTTCAACATGGCGGGCAACGTGTGGGAACGGTGCGAGGACCGCTGCGCCGCCGACGTCACGCCGGGCTGATGCCCAGCTCAGTCGGGGTGCGCCAGCCGACGGGCCCCCGGGCCCCGCGAAGCGCCGCCGCCCGGGCGCGGCAGGAACCCC
>CAXUJF010000420.1:0-1595 GCA_964250865.1 uncultured Streptosporangiaceae bacterium | reverse complement strand
CCCCCCCGGCCCGCCGGGCGGCGCCCCCCCCCCGGCGGGGGGCGCCCGCCGCCGGCCGCGCGGCCCCCGCCCCGCGCGGCCGCCTGGCCGGTGCTGCTCCCCGACGTGGGAACCCGAACATTTCGACGCTATGGCGGGGGCCCGGCCGGGCACATCGGCAGGACTATGTAGGCGGCTATGTATCTTTCGTGGCTCGATCCCGCGTAACTATGTAGGGGCCGGCTTATCCTGATCAGGCAGCGACCGGGTTCCGAACGAGGTGCCAGCGATTCGCAATAACCTGCCCCAGGCACCGAACAGCTTTGTCGGCCGTCGGCGTGAAGTGGCCGAACTGCTCCAGCTGGTGAGTGAAGCGCGCGCCCTGACCCCCCGCTTGGTCACCCTGGCCGGGCCCGGTGGCATCGGCAAGACCCGCCTGGCGCTGCATGTCCTGGCCCAGGCGGCCGATGAGTTCCCCGACGGCGCCTGGGTGGTCGATCTGTCCGACCTGACCCAGCCGGACCTGGTCGTGTTCCGGATCGCCTCGGTCCTCGGCATCAGCGAGGAGCCGCCCCGCCCGTTGCTGGACACGCTGGCCGACGCGCTGCGCTCCCGGCAGCTGCTGATGGCGCTGGACAACTGCGAGCACCTGATCGAGGTCTGTGCCCAGGTCTGCCAGCGTCTGCTGGCCAGCTCGCCGGGATTGCGGCTGATCGTGACCAGCCGGGAACCGCTGCGGGTGGCAGCCGAGCACGTGTGGCAGGTGCCCCCGCTGTCGGTGCCGCCGTTGACCGTGGTCGCGGACGACATGATGGCCACCGTCGAGGCCGCCTACCGGTCCGAGGCGATCAGCTTGTTCGCGGACCGGGCGGCGGCCTCGCTCCCGGGGTTCGCGGTGAACCCGGACAACGCCGGGGCGGTGGCCACGCTGTGCCGGGCGCTGGACGGGATGCCGCTGGCCATCGAGCTGGCCGCGGCCCGGGTCCGCGCGCTGTCGGTGGAGCAGATCGGCGCGCGGCTGGCCGACCGGTTCCGGCTGCTGACCACCGGGGACCGGACGGCGCCCGCGCGGCATCGGACCCTGCGGGCCACCATCGACTGGAGCTACGACCTGCTGTCGGGGCCGGAGCGGACGCTGCTGCGGCGGCTGTCGGTCTTCGCGGGCTGGTCGCTGGAGATGGCCGAGCAGGTCTGCCCGGACGACGATCTGCTGGCCGAGGACGTGCTGGACGTGATGTCGGCGCTGGTCGACAAGTCGCTGGTGGCGCGGGAGCCGGAGGTGCTCGGCCAGGCCCGCTACCGGCTGCTCGATTCGATCCGCGAGTACGCGGCCTCTCACCTGGACGAGGCCGGCGAGACCGTGACTTTCCAGCGCAAGCTGCGCGACTACACCGTCCGGGTAGCGGAGCAGAATCTGGCCACGGGTATGGCGCAGGTGCCGGCCACCTGGGCGGCCCGGGTCAACGTGTTCCGGCGCTACGACGCCGACATGGGCAACGTCTGGCAGGTGCTGACCCGCTGCCTGGCCGCGGCCGACGCCGAGGCGGGGCTGCGCATCTGCACCGCGGTGAGCCCGGCCTGGATCGTCCGCGGGGCGTTCGCCGAAGGTACCGAGT
>CAXUJF010000419.1:0-5657 GCA_964250865.1 uncultured Streptosporangiaceae bacterium | reverse complement strand
CCACCCGCCTTGAGCCCTGGGCCTGCCCCCGGAGAGCCCCGCTCCGAGAGCATCAGGAAAAGCGGGAGGTCTCGCCCCAATGCCGTCAGATGTTTACGCGCATTATGGTTGCCGGTCCGCTCGGCGGGCAAGCGACCGGGCCGGACCGTGACCTGTCCGCCGTCGCCGGACCCCTGAATTACACCGCTGTGATTTACCCACAACATCATCCACAGGCTGTGGATAACTCGCCTTTATCCTGGGTGGATAGGGACTCTATGTCCACATCCCCGGTGGGAAAGGCCGGCTCGACGGCTTATCGGGAGAATCGCCGGTTAACCCTGTGGATTAAGAGGCGCGCCGGGTGACGAACCCGGCATTCGCGGCGGCGTCATTAAAAATAATCTGGACCCGGGAGCTGGTTCTGGGCCATGATCCGGCCCGGCCTCCTGATCCACCGCTTGCGATTATGCAGTAAGTACTGCGTTACTGTCTCATCGGCCGGGATCTCGTCGCCCATGGTTTTTGGGTGCGTACGCTGTGTCAGGCTACTGTCGGTCAACTACCGCTAGTCCGCAGACGCTGCGATAATGCCTGGATGACTGGTCTTAGCCTCGCCCTGGTGAACCTCAAACCAGGCACCGGCAAGACCACCTCAGCGGTATGGCTGGCGCACGTTTTCGCTCAGGCCGGGAACCGCGTGCTGCTGGTCGACGCGGACCCTTCCGGCAGCGCGCTGGAATGGTCTGACCTCGCGGCCATGGACCCGGGGGTGGATCCGCGGGCGTCGTTCCCGTTCCGCATCGTCGCCCTGCCGTCCCGCGAACTGCACCGGCGGGTGCCGGAGATCGCCCAGGATGACGACGTGGTGATCATCGACACGCCCCAGATCGAGGACCACGCCGGCATCGCCCGGTCCGCGCTGCGCTACGCGGACGAGGTGCTGATCCCGTGCGCGCCCAGCCCGATCGAGATCAACCGCACGTCACCGGTGCGGGAGGAGATCGCCGAGATCTCCGCCGTCCGCGCCACCCCGGCCCGGTCGGCCATCCTGCTCAACCGGTGCATCACCCGGGCCCACTCCACCACCGACGCCCGCGAAGCCCTGCAGGACCTGGGGTACGACGTGCTCGACACGGCGGTGCCCCGGCTGGAGTTGTACGCCCAGAGCTTCGGGTTGCCCCTCAAGGTCTCCGAGCACGACGTCTGGCGCCGGGTGGCCCGCGAGCTGATCAGCCGGGGCGCCCCGCTGTCGTCGGTGCGGTCATGACCAGCGGGCGCGAGCAGCGCAAGGCGCAGATGGCCGCGGCCGCCGCGCGGCGTACCGAGCCGGACGCCCAGCCGGCCGGCCGGACGGCGATCCGGTCCAAGCCGGTCCGGATCACCCTGGACCTGAGCCCGGAGCTGTACCGCCAGCTCACCCGCTGGGCCGACGAGGCCGCCGTCGAGCTGGACGTGCCGCGGGTGGCGCTGGCCGACGCCGTGCGGGCCATGATCCGGATCGCGGGCGACGACCCGGGCCCGGTCCTGGACCAGCTCCGCCGCGACCGCGAGAAGTAGGCCGTCCCGGGCCGTTCCGGGCTGCGGCGAGCCCGACCGGGCCAGCTGATCGCGCTCGGCCGGAGTCAGCTGGTGCAGCATGCGCTCTCACCCAGGCCCCGTGGGTAACTGGGCGATATTCAGCACAAAAGCGGCGCGAGCACGGCGAGAAGTAACCGCTTCATCGTCGGAAGTGAGCGACGGCCACCCGAACGACAGTCAGAGCGCGTTGACCGGCACCTCAGGCGCCTGGGCCGGCGTTTCCCGCAGGCGTCCTGGCCAGGCCGAGTAGGTCTTGGCCGGCCGGCTGCGATATTTGCCGTTGGTGTGCTTACCAGCCACCGTAAGACCGGGCGATCCCTTCCTGGACAGGGCTGCGAGGGCTGAGCCCATCTGCTGGCGGGTGGGCAGGCGCTCTACGTGGCGCTGCCATCGCTGCCGATCGGCCGACCACGCCTTCAGGAAGTCCTCGCAGAGAGCAGGGGTGATCTGAGCCAGGCGGCCGACGGAACCCTTGAGAGCGGCTATCCGTCGACGCTTCTCATCGGGCTCCAACGAACTTTCCTGAACCATCGACAGCACTTCAGAAATGAAATCGCCTCGCCTGACCAGGAAACTTTCCCAGTGCCGCTGGTCTGCCTCGGTGATCGACCGATCCTGGTCGAGCAGCCAGTACATGCCTTCCGCTAGCACGTCGCCGAACTCTTCGGCCCGTGCCCGGTCCGGGGTCCGGAACGGGTCATAGCGGTACTGCCGCACCCGGCCTGTTACTCCAGTCGGCTGCAGCCACTTGTCCCCGTCCAAAAAGAAAAACCAGTCATCGTTGTAAATATGCGGAAAAAACGACTTGGCCCGGTTTACCTGAACCGCGAGTGCGCCCCCGCCGATGAACGACTGCTGTTTTCCGCCGGCTTGCCGGTAGGCGTGGCAGACCACCGAATGATCGGGGAAGCCGTCAACGTGCAGGCCCACCGCGTTGTAGAAGTCGAGCAGACCGCTGGCGCTACGCATGTCGTCGGGGTTGAGACCGGTGATGTCGTCGTCTATAAAGAGTATGCGCTCCCAGCCCAACATGCGGCTGAGCATTAGTGCGAGGTTTCGCTTCGTACTGAGGTCACCACGGCGCGCAAAAACGGTTTCGGCGAGCATGCTGGTCGTCCGCCACAACGGCATATTCAGCTGCGCCGTATCGGGTACATCGATCGCGATGAGGTCGACCTCAGCCAGATTGGCATGCGTGCGGAGAAAATTCTCTCCTGTGGTTGCGGTTGTCCATTTCCCACTGTGCAGCGTAAGCAGAGGACAATCCAGAGAAAGCGCCAATTTAGCTGCTCTGGCCAGGTAAGCCGGCCGCCGAGCGGTAGGCACCACGACGCAGTCAATTGACCGACGGAGCGGCATGGAATCGGGCGGCAGTAGAAGGCCGCGGTGCGATCCATGGTGGTGGGACGTGTCTTCCTCGGCCACCGTGTTACACGGACCACTCAAATAGCCGGAACTGGGGGTCGGTCCAGTCCGGGGTCAGTGTTGCTTTGTCCACGATGGGCACGCGGGTGAGAATACAGTACGCCTCACTATCGCCGAACCGGGATTGCAGATATTTACTGTTCCGCGCACGGAAACGCGCGTCGGTCAGGGCGCGGACTACTCCATTGCTCCCACGCCCGTACATGCCGTTGCAGATGGTGACCGTTCGCTCCCGGTTGAACGGACTCACGGCCCGGGCGAACAGCGCGACGTCTTCACGCAAAAATTCCTTGTTGCCCGATTTTTCGAGGATCGGCCGGTGTTGGTGGGCATTCCCGCCTTCCTGCACCTCGAAATACTGACCGCCCTCGGTGTCCCAGTCGGCTACCTGGCGAACGGGCAGCGGCAATTTTTCCAGTGTGGAACTGGTGACCGTGTTCCAGTCGATCCCGCCGAGCGACGCCAGATGAGATGTGTAGTCGTCTGACGACAATTTGTTGGCGACCCGCAGATTGACCTGATTTCGCGGGTTGGTCGCCCGCAGGTGACCATGCAGTTCGAACAGCGCGTCGAGCTCCGAGTAGGTGAGCAGCTCGATGTAGTCCGGGTCGTCCATGTCGGTATACGGCATTCGGGCCAGCATGTGCCGGGGCAACTGGGCGCAAACGATGGTGATGGTGTCCTCGTCGGCGAAACGCCATAGATCGAAGGGCGCTGGATCACCAGCCCCAGCAGCTCGGACCGGCTCAGGGTCGGCCCCCATGGCGCGGCTACGCAGTTGCATGAGTTCCTGCACCAAGGTGTCCATGATTCGCTGCTCGTCGGCGGTCATCTCCTCGACCGCAAGAAGAAGCGGCGGGTCCTGGGTGAATGACCGGTCGGAGGCAAACAGCGTCGCGTACGTCTCCAGCCGGGGCAGCGGCGGGATCTTTGGATTGGCCCGCGACTCCCAAGAGGAGATCGACGGGACACTGACCGCGAACACCCGCGCCAGCATGGGCTGGGTGATGTCCCGCCCCTCCCGCAGACCGCGCAGACGCTCGGCTAGACGCAGCCGAGATTCGTGACTTTCCACCGCATGCCTCATTCATCTGAACTTCAGGCTTCACGTTAACCCCTCTGTACCACGAAACAGGCGCCATGAAACCGCAGGTAGAACAGCTACGCAGACATTGATCACATGCGAGGCCAGCAAGGGCATCCCGATGGCTTCAGTCAGCTTCACGCCGAGTAGCTATTGGACTGTACCCGAGGGGGTACAGCAGAATCAGACACCACTGCGGAAGGAGATCAAAAGGTGATAGTTAACTCAGTTCAGCTAGTTCAGCTAAAGGCTGAACCGCGCTACACAGGCTCCCTGCCGCGCCGTTCCGCCGGCCGAAAGACCGCTGGACAGCATGCGGGCACCCTTGCGCCAACAAGGATGCCCGCCTCACGAACCGCCCGCGCGCTCTCATACACACAGGAAGTTCGATGCATACGATAGTCGTACATCTTGGCGTGGCAACCCTCGCCGCTCCCATCGGTTTCAAAACCTGTGCCGTGGCTGCGACCCGGACATCGATGTCGTCGGCTCAAGGCCTGGGTCTCGCCCTCGTTGCCATCATCGTCATCTTCGTCGCCGCTCTCGTTAGTGCCGCCAAAGCTGTGGCTGAACTGCTGAACTACCTGTTGCAGATATCGGCGAAGCTGTCATCGATTCTGTTGACCATGGCGGTGCTGGCGGCACTGGCCCTCGTACTGCTGCTGCACCTCTAGATGGCTGGGCTGAAGTCAGGGTGCACAAGGCCGAGGTTGTGCTCGCTCCCGACGATGGATGCTCGCGCGGTAGCCGCCGGGGGGGGGCCCCCCCCCCCCCCCCCGGGGGGCGCCCCCCCCCCCCGCCCCCCCCGCCCCCCCCCCCCGGCCCGCCCCCCGCCCCCCCGGCGGGGGGGCCCCCCCCCCGGCCGAGGCCGACCGGCCTCACCAATACGTATCCGGAAGAGCACCTAGCGAAGTTAGCCGGAGAAACTAATGTCGCATCGACAGTCTGGCCTATTGAAGGCTTGCAATCGATGGCATTTTTATGTAAGAATTATCGTTCGTGCTTGATATCAAGCTGCTCGGCCCCGACGAGTGGCCGACATTGCGTGACGTCAGGCTTTCGGCTCTGCTTGACTCACCACGCTCTTTTCTGTCCCAGCACGATCTCGAGCGAGCGTATGACGAGACGCGATGGCGAGTGGAGTTCACTCGCGGCGATTGGTACGTAGGTCTCCGCGAAGGTCAGACCATCAGCTTGCTGGCCGTTACCCGAGAGCGTGACGCACCCCCGCACCAATGCTATCTAGAATTTCTCTGGGTCTCTCCTGAATACCGCCGGTCAAATGTCGCCACCCGCATGCTTCGGGCGATTCTCGATCAGCTCAAGAAAGACGGCAATCGCACGGCCTTTCTGTGGGTTCTGGACGGGAACGACTCAGCCGTTCGGCTGTACGAGAAGATTGGCTTTGTGACCACCAATCTCATCCAGCCGTTGCCGGAGCAACCAGATCGCAGCGAAGAGCAGATGCGTATCGACCTTATTAGCTGGTGGCCGGAAAAGACCGAGGAGTAGCGGCACGGTCAGTCGCCTTCGAAGGCGGGGTCCTCGCGCCGGGCGGCGGCGTCCACCCCGCGGCGGAAGTCAGCCG
>CAXUJF010000418.1:0-5667 GCA_964250865.1 uncultured Streptosporangiaceae bacterium | reverse complement strand
GGTCAGCTCCGCCGGGCCGTGCTGGCGCCCCCCCGCCCGGCCCGGGGCGAGCGCAGCAGGCGAACGGACGCCAGGGCGCCGGCCGCGGCCAGGGCCAGCAGCGCGGCGAACAGGCCACCGGGCAGGCCGTGGTGGGTGGCGGCCGGGCTGTTGCCGGTCACCACCATGCCCGGCATCCCGGACAGCGAGACCGTCTGCACGATGGCGGAGTACTTGGCCGACGAAGAACCGACCACGTAGACGATCGTGTCGGCGTCCGCCGTGACCGGGACGGACGCGCCGGACAGGGCGGCGGCACCGCCGCTGGCCGGGGTGACATCGACGCCGGAGTAGGTCTTGGTCGGCACGGTCACCGCGGCCTGGTCACCCGGAGACAGACTGCTGGCCAGCGTGGTGCCGCCCGCGGCGACCTTGACCGCGGGCGCGTCGGCGTTGTGGCTGAGCACCAGCCGGCCTTGCCCGGAGGGCACCGCGGCCAGGCTGTTCTCGTACAGGCCGAGAGCGGGCTTGCCCGAGCTGTTCAGGTAGGCGATGGCGCTGGCGTTCTCACCGCTGGACAAGGTGGCGGAGGCCGAGACCAGGTAGTTGGCCGACGTACAGGCCGAGCCGGTCTTGACGACGCCGAGCGAGTACGTCCCGGCGGGCAGGGACAGCGACTTCTGGCTGTTGAAGGTGAACCCGGTGATGGCGGCCTTGCCGTCCGCGCAGACGTCCACGGTGACCCCGGGGACGCCGTGGATCACGGTCAGCGCGGCGTCACCGCTGGCGTCCTGCTGGGCGGTCCCGGCGCTGGCCAGGCCGGCCGCGCTCATGACTCCGCCCGCGGCTACCGCGGCGGTCAGTGCTGAAAAACCGAGCAATCGAGCGGCCAATGCACCCATTGCGAATCTCCTCGAGATGGGCCCACACCGCTGCGGGCCTCTGGTGGTGATTCGCGGGGAAATGGCTGCCGGATGCATCCGGAGGACAATCGTGATCTTTGGGCCGGCGGCAGCCTCGGCGTCCACGTAGCCGGTTCGGCCCTCCGGGCGGCCAGCCAGCAGCGCCTCGGCTTGACCCAGCACGGTCGGGTCGTTGGCCACGTAGGCGACGCGCGGCCGGGTCGATACCCGATGGCGCTTCCGGGATTTCCTCGGTCACTGCGTTACCTCCGTCATGGTCTCGATGGCACCATAACGGGATGGATCTCTTCGATCTCAGCGGGAAAGTGGCCGTCGTCACCGGGGGAACCCGGGGCATCGGGCTGATGATGGCGCGCGGGCTGCTGCAGGCGGGGGCGACGGTCTACGTCAGCTCACGCAAGCCCGAAGCCGGCCAGGCTGCCGTGGACGAGCTGTCCGGGTTCGGGCCGGTGATCTCGGTGCCGGCCGACCTGTCGACCGAGGCCGAGTGCCTCCGGCTGGCCGAGGTGGTCGGCCAGTCCGAGCCTGCCGTGCACATCCTGGTCAACAACGCCGGCGCGGCCTGGGGGGCGCCGCTGGCGGAGTACCCGGAGTCGGCCTGGGACAAGCTGGTCGACCTGAACCTGAAGGCACCGTTCTTCCTGGTCCGGGCGTTCCTGCCGCTGCTGGAGGCGGCGGGCACGGCCGACGATCCGGCCCGGGTGATCAACGTCGGCAGCATCGACGGGCTCCAGGTGCCGCCCATGCCGACCTACGCCTACTCCTCGACCAAGGCCGGCCTGCACCAGCTCACCCGGGTGCTGGCCCGGGAGCTGGGACCGAAGCACATCACGGTCAACGCGGTGGCGCCGGGCCCGTTCGAGTCCAAGATGATGGCGGCCACGCTGGCGGCGGCGGGGGACTCGGTCGCGGCCTCGTCTCCGCTGGGCCGGATTGGCCGACCCGAGGACATGGCCGGGGTGGCGATCTACCTGAGCGGGCGCGGCGGCTCCTACGTCACCGGCGCGATCATCCCCGTCGACGGCGGCATCTGGGCGGCTAGGTAGCGCCGGGCTCAGACGGGCCTGGCTCCGCTGGGATTGGCTCCGCTGGGATTGGCTCCGCTGGGATTGGCTCCGCTGGGGCTGGCTCCGACAGGAGGGCGTGTATGGCGGCTTCGGCTTCGGCGGCGGCGGGCAGCTCGGCTGGTACGGCCGGGATCGAGGCCAGCTGGCCATCGGCCTGGTAGCGGGTGATCAGGCGGGGATCGATGTAGGACGAGCGGGCCACGGTGGGGGTGTCGCCGAGCCAGCCGGCCACGTCCTTGACGCTGGCGGTGATGACCCGCTGGCGGCCCCGGTCCGAGGTGACGGGCTCGGCCCCGGCCAGGAGCAGCGCCATCAGCACGGTGGCGTTCCAGGTCCGGAACTCCTTGGCCGTGAAGTGGGCCCCGGCCCGGTCGGCGATGTAGCGGCTGACGTCGTGGGAGTGCAGCGGGTGCCAGCTGCCGTCCTGCTCCCAGGCGAACAGCTGGTCCAGGTCGTGGGGGGCCTGGGTCAGCGCCCGCATGGTGGGCAGGATGGCCCGGTCGCTGACGGTGATCTCGCGCCGCTTGCCCTCCTTGGCCACGTAGTCGAACCGGACCCCGGACCGGCCCACGGCCACGTGCCGCTTCTCCAGCGTGGTCGCGCCGTAGTGGTGGTCCAGCTCGGCGTACCGCTCCCCGCCGATGCGAAACAGGCCCAGGTCGAGCAGGCGCACGGCACTGGCCGCCACCCGGTCCCGGTCCAGGCGCCGGCGGCGCACGTCCCGCAGGGTCGCGTCGCGCAGCCTGGGCAGCGCCAGCGCGAACCGGAGCATGTGCGCGAACTTCTCCTCGTCCCGGTGCTCGCGCCACCGGTCGTGGTAGCGGTACTGGGTCCGGTCCCGGCCGTCGATCCCGGTGGCCTGGATGTGACCGAACGGGTCGGGTGAGATCCACACCTGCTGCCACGCGGGCGGCAGGACCAGGGCGCGGATTCGCTGGAGCGTCTCCGGCGCGGTGATCGGCGCGCCGGCCGGGTCCCGGTAGGCGAAACCGTCCGCGGCCGGCTCCCGGGTGATGCCCGGTCCGCGCGGATCACTGCGATGCAGCCCGGCCACGGCGGCCTCGTCCAGGTCCTCGTCCGGGCCCTCGTTGGGGCCCTCCGGCGGCGGTGTGAGGGCCGGCGGCAGCGCGCTGGTGCTGGTCATCGGAGCGCCCCTTTCGGCGGTTATGGTCCGCCATTGCCAACTGGTTCCGTGCGGTCCTTAATTAACGTATTTGGCCCCGAGGTGGAGGTCACACATGAGCGTGACGCGGGACGAGAATGCCCGGGACGAGGACGGCGCCGCACTGGAGCGGCTGGGCTATCAGCAGGAGCTCAAGCGGGTGCTCGGCCTGTTCGACAACTTCAGCATCGCGTTCTCCTACCTGTCCCCGATGGTCGGGGTGTACTCGCTGTTCGTGCTGGGTGCGGGGGCGGCCGGGCCGGGATACATCTGGCTGATGGTGCCGGTGGTGGGGTTCATGCTGCTGGTGGCGCTGGTCTTCGGCGAGCTGGGCAGCAGCTACCCGCTGGCGGGCGCGCTGTACCAGTACGGGAAGCGCACGGTGGGCCCGGGCTACGGCTGGTGGGTCGGCTGGATCTACGGGCTGGCCCTGCTGGTCACGGTGGCCAGCGTGGACACCGGGTTCATCATCTACTTCGCCCCACTGCTGAAGAACCTGTTCAACGTGAACATCAACGCGGCCAGCCACGGGGTGATCCTGCTGGCCACCCTCATCCTCATCGCGGTGCAGACCGTGCTCAACGCGGTGGGGGCCAAGATGATGGGCCACGTGACCCGGATCGGCGTCTACGTGGAGACGCTGGGGACGTTCGGGGTGGCCATCGCCCTGGGCATCGCGGGCTTCCACCACGGGCTCGGCTTCCTGTTCACCACCCACGGCGCGGCCCACGCGGCCACCAACACCCTGGGGGTGAACTTCGGTGGCGACTGGCTGACCGGGGCGGCGCTGGTCGCCGTGCTGGCTCACGTGTACATCTTCTACGGCTTCGAATCCGCGGGTGACGTGGCCGAGGAGACCCGGCAGGCGTCCCGGATGGTCCCCCGGGCCATGCGCCGGGCCCTGGTCTACGGCGGCATCGCCTCGTTCGTGCTGGTGGCCGCGCTACTGCTGGCCACTCCCGGGTCGGCCAAGGGCTACGCCAGCGCGATCTCGTTCACCGGCGGGGTGCCCGCCATTCTGGCCGAGCTCCCCTCCTGGGTACAGGACATCTTCCTGGTCCTGGTGTGCGTGGCGTTCTTCTCCTGCGGCACCGCGGTGCAGGGGGCCGGCTCCCGGCTGACCTACTCCTACGCCCGGGACCGGGCGATCCCGGCCAGCGGCTGGGCCCGCAAGGTGTCGCCCCGGTTCGGCACCCCGATCAACGCACTGCTGATCAGCGCGGTGATCCCCGCGCTGTTCGTGCTGCTGGTCAACATCAACCCGGCCCGCAACGTGCACATCCTGTGGTTCGTGTTCCCGGCGGGCATCAACGCGCTCACCCTGCTGGTCTCGTTCGGGGTGTCCGGGATCTACCTGTCGTTCCTGCTCACGGTGATCGGCTCGATGATCGCCCGGGCCCGCGGCTGGCAGCCGACCGGCAGCTTCCGGCTGGGGCGGTTCGGCTGGCCGGTGAGCATCCTGGCCGCGGCTTACCTGGCCCTGATGCTGATCAACATCGTGTACCCGTCCGGGCTGGGCAGCCCGCGCGGAGCCCTGTTCAACTTCGACTGGATCACGCTGGTGGTGATGATCGCGCTGCTGCTCATCGGCGGGGTGTACTTCGTGCTGGCCCGGCCGTACCGCCGCCTGGCCACGCCGGGCCAGGCCCCGCTCACCAAGCCAGCCGGGTCTCCGGCTGCGGATCGCTGACCACCTCGAGTTGGTCGCCGAGGAGGGCGGTGGTGCGGGTCGCGGCGTCCCCGAGCACGCCACCATCGCCGTCCCCGCGGCCCTGCAGGAAGGAATCCCGCGATCGGTTTGGACGGTCCTGAGCTGGGCAGCTTCATTTAGCACTAAACAGAAGCGAGTTCCGAAGGGGCTCTCAACCCAGGAGGCGCCATGGATTCGGATGCTGCTCTCACCGAACTGTCCACCATCAACCGGACGGCGGGCGTGAGCGAGCTGACCGCCGAGGACGCGTCCGAGGACGGGCGGGTGCAGATCGGCCGGTACGCGGCCCGGCTGGCTGCGTTCGAGCGCACCGTGCTCCCGGTGGCGGAAAGCAGGCTGGACGACGGCAAGGCGCGAGCGGAACAGCTGCGCAAGGGCGGCGAGCAGCTGAACGCCGTGCTGTTCTGGCTGGACCGGCACCTGACCGGCGACCCGCAGGCCAAGACCTGGGCGGGGGAAGACATGGACGGGGACGTGCAGGCCGCCATGGCCACCTACGCCGAGATGGAGCAGGGCCTGATCGCCGAGCTGGCCGCAACCCTGAGCGAAGCCGAGCTGACCGAACTGGTCACGACGTACCATCAGGCCGAGCAGGTCGCGCCGACCCGGCCGCACCCGAATCTGAGCTACGGCGGCGTGCTCGGGGGCCTGAAGTTCCGGCTGGCCGGCCTGGTCGACGATGTCCGGGACGGTACGGAGAGCCGCCCGGTCGGGCCCGTGGTCGGGGCCGAAGCGGCCCAGGCCCTGGGCCAGCTGGACGAGGACGCCAACGCAGCGGCGGACGCGGACGCGGGGCGGACGCCGAAGCACGCTCCAGCGGATTCG
>CAXUJF010000417.1:0-5669 GCA_964250865.1 uncultured Streptosporangiaceae bacterium | reverse complement strand
GTGGCGGTCTGGTCGGCCAGGGCCAGCAGTTCCCGCGGGCCGGGGGTGCCTGGACCGCCGGGGCGGCCGGGGGCACTCACGCGCGGGCTGCAGGGCGGGTTCCGGGGCGGCTGAACACGCAGCAGCCGACCGGGCACTGGTCGGTCGACGGTCCCAGCGGGCCCAGCGCCGCCCGGGCCGCGTAGGGCCGGTCCTCGAGGCGCTCGCGCACCAGGTCGACCACCAGCTCCCGGAACTGCGGGTGGTACCAGGGGGTGGCCGCCCGGGCCATCGGCAGGCCCAGCTCCCGGGCCGCTTCGGCCGCCTCGGTGTCCAGGTCGTGCCGGACCTCCATGTGGTCGGAGACGAAACCGACCGGGATGATCACCGCGCCGGGCGCGCCCTGCTTGGCCAGGTCGCCCAGGTGGTCGACCACGTCAGGTTCCAGCCACGGCTGGCTGGGCGGGCCGCTCCGGCTCTGGTAGACCAGCTGCCACGGGCGGTGCGGGCCCGGGATCCGGTCCGCGATCAGGCGGCAGGCCTCGGTCAGCTCGGCCACGTACCGGCCGCCGGAGCCGGCTATGTCCCAGTCGGCCGGGGGCCCGCTGGCGTCGGCCATCACCTGAGGCACGCTGTGCGCGGTGAACACCAGCGGGGCCTGGTCACGAGCCTGCGGCGGCAACTGCTCCAGGGCGGCGCGCGTGCCCGCGGCGAACGGCTCGATGAACCCCGGGTGGTTGAAGTACCGGCGGATCTTGTCGATCCGCGGCGCGGCCGGGCCGACCTCCGCCCGGGCCCGGTCGAGGTCGTCGAGGTACTGCCGGCAGCTGGAGAACGAGCTGTAGGCCGAGGTGACGAAGGCCACCGCGTGGCGGACGCCGTCGGCGGCCATGGTGGCCACGGTCCCGGTCAGGTACGGGTCCCAGTTGCGGTTGCCCCAGTAGATGGGCAGATCCAGGCCGGCCGCCGGGAAGTCCGCGCGCAGCGCCTCGAGGAGGTCCCGGCACTGCTGGTTGATCGGGCTGACGCCGCCGACGGCGTAGTAGTGCTCCGCCACCGCGGCCAGCCGCTCGTCCGGTATATCGCGTCCGCGCGTGACGGTGCGCAGGAACGGCATCACTTCGTCGGGGCCCTCCGGGCCGCCGAACGAGACGAGCAGGAACGCGTCGTAGTCGGGCATGCCTCCATCCAACCAGCCGCCCCAATGTGGCCGTGCCCCGGTCGGGGCCAGGGGTTAGAGTCCTCGGGGAGGACAAGCGGGCCATGACGGACGTACGCGAGGGGCCACGCGGCCGGCCGACCCGTAATCCTTACGCCCAGATCTTCCGCATCCCGGGCACCTGGCGGTTCTCCGCGGCCGGGATCATCGGCCGGGTGCAGATGTCGATGTACGGGCTGGGCACCGTGCTGCTGGTCGCGGCGGGCACCGGGCGGTACGGCGTGGCCGGGGCGGTCGCGGCGGCGGGCTCGCTCGGCTCGGCCTGCTGTGCCCCGCAGGTGGCCAAGCTGGCCGACCGGCACGGTCAGCGCGTTGTGCTGCGCCCGCTGGTGACGGCGTTCGCGGTCACCGTCGCGGCGCTGATCGCGGCGGTGGAGCTGCACGCGCCGGACTGGGTGCTGTTCATCCCGGCCGTGTTGTCGGGGGCGAGCATGCCGTCGCTGGGCTCGATGGTCCGGGCCCGGTGGAACAATCTGCTCGCCGACTCTCCGCACCTGCACACCGCGTTCTCCTTCGAGTCGGTGGCCGACGAGCTGGTCTTCGTGCTCGGCCCGGCCGTGGTGACGGTGCTGTCGACCGAGGTCTTCCCGGCGGCCGGGCTGCTGGTGGCGACCGTGCTGTGCGTGGCCGGGGTGCTCTGGTTCGTGGCTCAGCGGGCCACCGAGCCACCCGTGACCGGCACGCCCCCCGTGCGGGCGGCCGACGAACCCCGGCGGCGCGGGATGGCCGCGCCCGCGCTGATCGTCCTGGTGCCGGTGTACGTGTTCCTGGGCGCGATGTTCGCATCGATCGACCTGAGCACGGTCGGGTTCGCCCAGCACTTCGGGCACAAGGCGCTGGCCGGCTTGATCCTGGGGACCTACGCCCTGGGCAGCGCGACCGGCGGCCTGTGGTACGGCTCGCGGTCCTGGCGCTCCCCCATCGAGCGCCGGTTCGCGATCACGCTGGCGCTGACCGTGACCGGCGTGGCCACGTTCTGGGTCCAGCCCAGCCTGCTCACGCTGGTGCCGGTGATCTACCTGAGCGGGCTGACCATCGCCCCGACGCTGATCGCCGGGTTCAGCCTGATCCAGGCCCAGGCCCGGCCGGGCCGCGGCACCGAGGCGCTGACCTGGCTGAGCACCGGGATCGCGGTGGGTGTGGCCACCGGCTCCTCGGTGGTCGGGTTCGTGATCGACGCGCACGGGCCGCGTGCGGGGTACGTGTTCGCGGCCGGCTGCGGCGCGGCCTGCGTAGCGATCTACCTGGCTGGCCTGCGGCGGCTGCGGGAGCGGTGAAGGCGGGCGCTAGCCGGCCGACTGGGCGTACTCGCGGGCGATGGCCAGCACCTCGTCCACGTACCAGCTGGCGTGGTTGTAGGCGAAGATCGCGTTGTACAGCGACTGGCCGCCCTTGTTCCCCCCGGCCGCGCACAGGTACTCGGCCGCGCTGGGCACCGCGTCGTAGGGGTTCATGATGTTGGGCGTCCCGGTGTCGCCGAAGCCGTCGATCCCGTCCTGCTGCCAGGTCGACGGCAGGAACTGCATGGGACCGAGCGCGCCGGCGCTGGACGGGCCGACGTTGGCCCCGTCGCCGCTCTCCACCTCGCCGATCGCGGCCAGTACGGTCCAGGACAGCCCGGGGCAGTAGCGGGCCGCGGACGCCTTGTACAGCTCCAGGTA
Organism: uncultured Streptosporangiaceae bacterium; assembly: GCA_964250865.1. Taxonomy (GTDB): domain Bacteria; phylum Actinomycetota; class Actinomycetes; order Streptosporangiales; family Streptosporangiaceae; genus Bog-532. The sequence goes on along the minus strand of CAXUJF010000417.1, from coordinate 2,810 downwards.
GGTGGTGGGCCGCGCGCTGGACACCGTGGTGTCGACCGGAAGCTTGGCCGATGTGCTGGCCGTGATCGGCTGGAGGCGGATGACGTGGCTGCTGTTCCCGGTGATCTGCTTCACCTTCTGCACCAGCGAGGTCAGGTTGTCGGCCGGCGCGTTGATCAGCACGCCCAGGTTGGAGACCAGTCCGAGCCGGCTGGCGATCGTCTTGTTCACCACCGCGTCCACGCCCGGCACGCTGAGCGCGGCCGACCCGCCGAACGTCAGCGAGGACTGGCGGGCCGCGACGGCGGGGTACGCGTGGCCCTTGACCACCCCGAGGGTCCGCTGCGCGGCGCTGGACGTGACAAACTGCCCGTGGGACAGGGCCTGCCACAGGGCCTGCTCCCCGGCGGTGGTGGGTGAGGTCCAGGAGCGGAACTGCCCCGGGTTGACGCCGATCACGTTGACCTGCTTGCCGTTGATCTTGATCGCCCCGCCGCTCACGCTGAGCACGGCGCGGACACCGCTGAGTTTCTTGATCTTCGGCAGGTCGGCGGCGGGGATCCCGGTCTGGATGACGGCCAGCACGTCCGGCGCGACCAGCTGACGCGGCAGCGAGGTGGCGGCCGTAGTGCGGGTGGCGGGCTCGGTGATAGTCGCCTTGGGGTGCGGCGACTGGCCCGCCGGCCCGTACGGTACGACGATGACCGACGCCCCGGCGACACCGGCGTAGCCGGTGCCCGTGGCCACGACGGCGCCCAAGCCGACGGCGGCGGCGGTCACGCAGAGCCTGCGCCAGATCATCCTTCCCATTGTCTGATCACTGTAGCTGGCGGGTCCGGGCAACTGAAGAGCCCGGGGGGCCTGCGAGCCCGTGGCGTCAAGCCGGCAGCTCGAACTGGACGCGGGCGATCTGCTCGGCCATCGGCGCCAGCTCGGCTCGCAGTTCGTTGTGCCGGGCGTCCCGGTCATAGCCCACGTAGGCGTCCGCGTCGGTGAAGTCAGCCACGATGGCGAAGCTCCAGGTGCCGTCGCGCAGGCCGAGGTCATCCCCGATCGTGTAGCTGACCGTTCCCGGAAAGTTCAGGCTGCGGAAGCCGTTCTGGATCTCGGCCACCCGGGCCGCGTCGTGGCCGGGTTTGAGCCGGACCATCACCACGTTGCGGATCATGCCCCGATCATAGGAGCCGGGCCTCAGTAGCAGACGTTGGTGTGGATCCGGGCCGCCACTGCGGGGTGGATCAGGGCCTGCCGGGTCTTGGCGTCCGCGGGCCGGTGCAGGACCACGTAGCCGTGGTCGGCGAAGACCTGCTGGTAGCCGTGAGCCTTCAGGTAGGCCACGTCCTGGGCCTGCTGCTGCGGAGTGCAGAACGGGAAGTCCAGGCCCTTGGTGTCGGCCACCACCCACGGCGCCCATCGTGGCGTGCCGTCCAGCAGCAGCACCGTGTCGCGGCCGGACAGGTGCGGTCCGACGTTGTTGGCCGCCTCGACCTCGACCCCCGACGGCACCTGGGCGACGGCCCGGTCGGCTGCGGCCATCCGCGGGTTGACCATGTAGTACTTGGGGTGCAGTAGCTGCCCGAACGGCGAGAACGGCACGTAGATCAGCGCCGCGATCAGCACCAGCGTCGCCCAGATCGTGGCCGGGGGCCAGTCCCGGGCGCGGCTCTGCTTGCTCCCCCACGCCCACCCTAGCTGCAGGTGCCAGCCCATCCGCTGCCACCAGCGCTGCAGCCGCGCGGCCCCGTCCACGGCGGCCAGGAACAAGATCATCACGATGAAGGCGTTGTACTGGAACTTGGCCTGCCACCAGAGCGGGTAGCCGGAGGCCAGCATCCGCTCGGCCAGCAGCGGCACGGCCGCCAGCACCAGCGGCGAGGCCAGCGGCAGGAACGCCAGCGGAGCAAGCAGCCCGATCATCGTGCGGACCTTGACTCCCGGCGTGACCAGGACGTGCAGCGCGTGCAGCGGGTGGGTGACGATGTTCCCGGCGGCGGAGCCCACGGTCGGGCCGAACTGCCCGTAGGCCCAGTAGAAGGTGGCCGAGCCGCCGAACGCCGGGATGAGCTGGTGGCTGGTCAGCCAGGTCGCGGCCAGCCCGCCGGCCACGAACCCGAGCCCGGTCCAGCGTCGCCGGGTCAGCAGCAGGTAGACCCCGTAGCCCGCCACCAGCAGGCCCGTGTCCTCCTTGACCAGCAGCAGGCCCACCGCGGCGGCGATCGCGGGCCAGCGCCGGCCGGCCTGGAACCGTTCGGCCATCACCGCGGTGAGCACGGGCACGAACGCGACCTCGTGGAAGTCGAACGTCACCGCGGCCATGATCGGCAGCGACAGCGCGTAGGCCGCAGCCACGCCGTAGGCCGCGCGCGAGCCGAGCTGGCGGGCGGTGAAGGCCCACAGCGGCGGGATGGCCAGCGCGAACAGCACGCCCTGGGCCACCAGCAAGGTGGTTGGCCCGTCGTGGATCCAGTAGAACGGGGCCAGCACGGCCAGCAGCGGCGACCAGTGGTCGGACAGCAGCAGGAAGTGTGCGGTGCCGCTGTCGGCCACCCCGCGGGCGATCGAGACCGGCGCACTGAAATGTGCGTACCCCCGGATACCCTGGTCGAAGATGACCAGGTCAAACGTGCTGGACAGGAAGCGGCGGAACCGGATCAGCGCGTCCGTCACGTAGGCCAGGGCCGCGACCACAGTGAGGATCGTCACGCCGCGCCAATGGCGGCGCAGGCCGGCGGCGGGTGGTCCGGTGCCGTCTGACGCCGCGTCCGATGCCGCGGCGGCCGCCTCGGGCACGCCGTCCGCCGGGGTGGCTTTAGCCGCCTCGGGCACGCCGT
>CAXUJF010000416.1:0-5683 GCA_964250865.1 uncultured Streptosporangiaceae bacterium | reverse complement strand
GGCGGTCGGGGCCAGCACGGGGCCGAATCCCTAGGACGGGCGGACCCGGTTAAGTATCAGGCGTTGACGGGGAAGCCCAGGTTGACGCCGCCGTGGCTGGGGTCCAGCCAGCGGGACGTGACGACCTTGCCCCGGGTGTAGAAGTGGACGCCTTCGGTGCCGTGCACGTGGGTGTCGCCGAACAGTGAGTTCTTCCAGCCGCCGAACGAGTAGAACGCCATCGGCACCGGGATCGGCACGTTGACGCCGACCATGCCGACCTGGATCTCGGACACGAACCGGCGGGCCGCGCCGCCGTCGTTGGTAAACACCGCGGTGCCGTTGCCGTACGGGCTGTTGTTGACCAGCTCGACCGCCTCCTCATAGGAGTCGGCCCGGGCCACGCTCAGCACGGGGCCGAAGATCTCGTCCTCGTAGGCGCTGTTGCCCGGGGCCACGTGGTCCAGCACGCTGGGGCCGAGCCAGAAGCCCTCGGACTCCCCGCCGATGATCGGGTGGGTCCGGCCGTCGACGGCCAGGGTGGCGCCGTCGGCGACGCCGGAGTCTAGGTAGGAGGCGACCTGGTCCCGGTGGGCCCCGGTGACCAGCGGCCCCATCTCGGCCCGCTCGTCGGTGCCCGGCCCGACCCGCAGCGCGCTGATCCGGGTGCGGATCTTCTCGATCAGCTCGTCACCGACCGGCTCGACCGCGACCAGGGCGGAGATGGCCATGCAGCGCTCTCCGGCCGAGCCGAACCCGGCCGACACGGCCGCGTCGGCGGCCAGGTCCAGGTCGGCGTCGGGCAGCACCACCATGTGGTTCTTGGCCCCGCCCAGGGCCTGCACCCGCTTGCCGGCCTGGGTGCCCTGCTCGTAGACGTAGCGCGCGATCGGGGTGGAGCCGACGAAGCTGACCGCGGCCACGTCCGGGTGCTGCAGCAGCCCGTCCACCGCGACCTTGTCCCCCTGCAGCACGTTGAACACGCCCTCGGGCAGGCCGGCTTCGGCCCACAGCTGCGCGATCAGCGTCGAGGCGGAGGGGTCCTTCTCCGACGGCTTGAGGATGAACGTGTTGCCGCAGGCGATGGCGATGGGGAACATCCACATCGGCACCATGGCCGGGAAGTTGAACGGGGTGATGCCCGCGACCACGCCCAGCGGCTGCCGGAGCGAGTAGGAGTCCACGCCGGTGGACACATTCTCGGAGAACCCGCCCTTGAGCAGGTGCGGGATGCCGCACGCGAACTCGACCACTTCGAGGCCGCGGGCGACCTCACCGGCCGCGTCGGAGGCCACCTTGCCGTGCTCGGCCGTGATCAGCGCGGCCAGGTCCTTGATGTGGTTGTGCACCAGCTCGCGGAACGAGAACAAGATCGCGGCCCGCTTGGACAGCGAGACCTTCTGCCAGCTCTCGAAGGCCGTCGCGGCCGCGGCCACGGTGGCGTCCACCTCGGCCGGGCTGGCGAAGTCGACGTGCCCGCTGACCTGGCCGGTGGCCGGGTCGTAAACGTCGCCCTGCCGCTCGGCGGTGCCGTCCCACGGCTTGCCGCCGATCCAGTGGGTGATGTGCTTGCCGGTGGCCTGCGTCATTTCGTCTCCTCGCTCACGGCCCGCAGCGAATCGGTCAAGATGGTCAGGCCTTCGCGGGCCTCAGGCTCGCTCAGCGTGAGTGGAGGCGCCATCCGCAGCGTGTTGCCGTACAGGCCGCCCTTGCCGATGAGCAGCCCGCGCTCGCGGGTCTCCTCCAGCATGCGGGCGGCCAGCTTCGGGCTGGCCTGGCCGGTGGCGGGGTCGACCATGTCGAGGGCGAACATCAGGCCCTTGCCGCGGACTGCACCGGCGGCCGGGCTGGCCGCGGCGGCCTCGCGCAGGCCGGGGATGATGATCTGGCCCAGCGCGGCCGCGTTGGCCTGCAGGTCGTGGGAGAGCACGTAGTCCAGGGTGGCGCTGGCCGCCGCGGTGGAGACCGGGTTGCCGCCGAAGGTGGAGACGCCGTTGCCGCGCAGCCCGTCCAGCAGGTCGCCGCGGGCCACTACACCGCCGATGGCGAACCCGTTGCCGAGGCCCTTGGCGAACGTCATCGCGTCCGGGGTGACGCCGTGCGCACCGATGCCCCAGAAGTGCTCGCCGGTGCGGCCCCAGCCGGTCTGCACCTCGTCGGAGATGAACAGGATCCCGTGCTGGTCCAGCACGTCCTTGTACGCGGCGAACAGCCCGTCCGGGGCCATGGTGAAGCCGCCGACGCCCTGCACCGGCTCGGCGATCAGCGCGGCCACGTCGGCCGGGTGGGCCGCGGTGGCGAGCACGTTCTTCAGATCGGCCACGCAGGCCTCGATGTAGTCCGCGTCGGACATCCCGGCGAACGCGGGCAGGTTCTGGTCGGCACCGTGCAGGTAGTGCACGCCGAACGGGGACAGCGACGAGGGCTTCCAGCCCGCATTGCCGGTGATGGCCACCGCGCCGAACGAGCGGCCGTGGTAGCTGTTGCGCATGGCCAGCACCTGGTCGGCGCCGCGGGCCGTGGTGGCCAGCAGCAGGGCCGTCTCGTTGGCCTCGGTGCCCGAGTTGGTGAAGAACACCTTCGCGTCCGGGATGCCGGACAGCCGGGCGATCTTCTCGGCCAGCTCGACCTGGTTGCGGATCAGGTACAGCGTCGAGGTGTGCACCACGCCCGAGGCCAGCTGCCGCTCGACCGCCTCACGGACCTCGGCCACGTCGTAACCCAGCATGTTGGTCAAGATGCCGGCGAAGAAGTCCAGGTAGCTGCGCCCATGGGCGTCGGTGACCCGGCAGCCCTTGCCGCCGGTCAGCTCGATGGGGTCGTCGTAGTAGAGCGCAACCCAGTTGGGGATGACCGCGCGGTGGCGGGCGTAGAGATCAGCCATACCAATCAGTCTGCCCGCCGCAGGCTTTTCTGCTGGAGAACATAGTGTAAGGAAAAATCGCCAGTTGGCGACACCATGTCAGGAGTGAGGCCATGCTGCCCACGGTGGCCGATGTGCTGAAACTAGACGCGGTCCGGCGCGGCCGGCCGCAGGTGCTGGCCGGCCACAGCAGGCTCGGGGTCCCGGTGCGCTGGGTGCACGCGATCGAGCAGACCGACGCGGCCCGGCTGCTGCACGGTGGTGAACTGGTGCTGAGCACCGGCATCGCGCTGCCGGACGACCCGGACCGGCTGGCCTCCTACGCCGCCGACCTGGCCGCGGCCGGGGTGAGCGGGCTGGCCGTGGAGCTGGGCCGCCGTTACGACCGGCTACCGGACGCGCTGGTCGCCGCGGCCGAACGGCACGGGGTACCGCTGATCGCGTTCCGGCGCGAAGTCCCGTTCGTGGCCATCACCGAGACCGTGCACGCCATGATCATCGACGCGCAGCTGGACGAGCTGCGCCGGTCCGAGCGCGTGCACGAGACGTTCACCGAGCTGTCGGTGGCCGGGGCGCCGCCGGAGGAGATCGTCCGGCAGGCCGCGCTGCTGGCCGGGCGGCCGGTCATCCTGGAAGACCTGTCGCACCGGGTGCTGGCCCTGTCCCCCGCGGGCGCCGACCCGCGGGCGCTGCTGGCCGGTTTCGAGCACCAGGCCCGGGCGGTGTCCGGGTCGCGGCGGACGTTCTACCACGAGGCGGCCGGCTGGCTGGTGACCATGGTCGGCGCCCGGGGTGAGGACTGGGGCCGGGTCATTCAGGTGCTGGACCAGCCGCCGACGTCCACCGACACGGTGCTGCTGGAGCGGGCGGCCAGCGCGCTGGCCCTGGGCCGGCTGCTGACCCGGCAGCAGGAGAGCCTGGAACGGCAGGCGCACCGCACGCTGATCAGCGCGATCGTGGAGAGCGCGCATGCCGACCCGGAGGAGGCGGCGGCCCGGGCCCGGGCGCTCGGCGTCCCGGTCAGCGGGCGGCAGCTGGTCGCGGTCATCGTCCGGATCCAGGACGCGGGGCCGGGCATCTCCGCCCACGCCCGGATCGCCGAGGTCACCGAGGCGCTGGCGGACGCCTGCCGCCAGCGCCGGCTGCCGGCCCTGGTCGGGTCGCTGGATGACGTGCGGGCCGGAGCGCTGCTGTCCCTGTCGGCGCGTGCCGACGCCGACACCGAGCTGAGCGAGCTGGCGACCCGGCTCGGGACGCAGCTCCGGCTCAGTGGCGAGCCGTTCGTGCTCGGGGTCGGGTCGGCCACGGAGACGCTGCGCGACGTCCGCCGCTCGTTCGGCGAAGCGCGCCAGGTCGGTGACGTCGCCATCCGCCGGCCGGAAGACCGCCCGTTCTACCGTCTGCCCGACATGCGCCTGCGCGGGCTGCTGCACCTGCTGCGCGACGACGCCCGGCTCCAGACCTTCGCCGAACGCGAGCTCGGCCCGCTGCTGGCCGCGGACGAAGCGCACGGCACTGACCTGCTGTCCTGCCTGGCCGTTTACCTGGAGGCCGGGGGCAACAAGGTGGCGGCGGCGCAGCGCGCGCACCTGGCCCGGCCCACCTTTTACCAGCGGCTGCAGCAGATCGAGCGGATTCTCGGCGTGCACCTGGATTCGGCCGAGTCGCGCACGTCCCTGCACGTGGCACTGCTGGCGCAGACCGCGAAAGGCGAGGGCTAGCGGGCCCGCGCTAGCGCCCGCGCTAGCGGCTGAGGCGGTTGATGAGGACGGTGGCGGCCGCGATGAGGATCATGGCGGCTATCACCACGATCAGGACGACCGGGAAGTCGTGATGGGCACCTGATCCGGCGCTGGCCAGTGCGTTGATCGTCACCCTGAGGCGGTTACCCCAACGTTTCCCCTGACAAACCGACTTATCGGCTTAGCCGCGGCGGGGCATGAACGCGAACACGATGGCACCGAGCACGAGGTAGCCCACCGCGCCCACGCCGAACAGGATGACCCCGGCGAGGCCGCTGACCGTGACGGCGACGATCACCCCGGCGATGAGCAGCACCGCCAGCACCAGCCACATCAGGACGATCCAGGCGCGCAGCCGCCGGGTGCGTATCGACAGGTTGGCCACGGCGGTCAGTCCGCCAGCCGGGCCGGGAACCCACCGGTGGCGACCGGTCCCCAGGACGTGGGGGTGATGCGGAGCAGCGACTTGCCCTGGCGGGTCATGGCCTGCCGGTATTCGTCCCAGTCGGGGTGCTCGCCGGCGATCGCGCGGTAGTAGTCGACCAGGGCCTCGGCGGCATCGGGCATGTCGATGACCTCGGCGTCGCCGTCGACCTGGACCCAGGCGCCGCCGAAGTCGTCGGACAGGATCAGCACGCTGGCCTGCGGGTTGCGGCGGGCGTTACGGGTCTTGGCCCGTTCCGGGTAGGTCGACACGACGATCCGGCCGGCTTCGTCGACGCCGCAGGTAACGGGCGAGGCCTGCGGCCGGCCGTCGGCACGGGCGGTGATGACGATGGCGTGGTGCCGGGGGCGGATGAAGTCGAGCAGCTCGTCCCGGCTGACGCTGGTGTTGGTGGCGATCTGTGGGCTCACCCAACTGAGCCTATCGCCGCCGCCACCTGGCGCTGCCCCGCGGGGGCGGCGGCCGAGGCCAGGCCCGCGTGGTACAGCCGCAGGTCGGTCGCGCCCGCGGCCAGCACGGCCTTGGCCTTGGCCGGCAGTTCGCCGGTGTCGGCCTCCAGGGCGGCCACCGCGGGCAAGGTGGCGATGATCCGCCGCCCGGGTGCGACCGCCGCCGCTTCCTGGGCGGCCGAGGCCACCGCGGTGGGGGCCGCGC
>CAXUJF010000415.1:1429-5705 GCA_964250865.1 uncultured Streptosporangiaceae bacterium | reverse complement strand
GCGCTTGACCGGTTGGGTCGCCACCGCGCGGTGCATCGGCGCCTGCTGCTGAGCCCGGGCGGTCAGCACGGTCTGGTCCTCGGCCCCGGATCGGCCGCGAGCCGCCGGCCGGTTCGCCGTCTGAGGCGAGGGCTGGTGATCAGCTGGCCGGTGCGCGGGCTGGCTCAGGGTGGCGAACGCCGTCCCGGCCTTTCCCGCCGGGGCCCCGGACGGCCAGACGGCCGCCGCAGCCGTGGCCGCAGTGGCGACGCTGAGTGCGCCAGCCGCGGCGACAATGGTGAGCTTGTTCCGTTTCCGGGTGATGATCCGCCGGTCCCGCGACAAGGTGACCCTTCGCTCAATCGCGCGCGGCCGTGCCTGGCACGGTGCGCGACGTGCTTCGCCCAGGACCACCCGGCGCCACCTGACGGAGCGGCGAGCGGTAGCCCGGGGACGTGGCGCGGGACAGGGCACCGGCCGCACGATCGCGGCCCATCCACGGGCAGGGCGCTGACGAGGACCCACCTTGCCCGATGTTCGAGCCCGGCATCGACTGAATGAAGAGTGATTTGGATCACATACCGTTGATTATTTCGGCGTTATGACCCATTCTCATGCGTCTGACCTGCGACAACGTGACCGTTTAAGCAGCTCCCGGATATCACGAACGAATCACGACGGTGCGGACCATACCGCCCAGCGGGTCCATTAAAGAGAATAAATGTTTTTAACAAAACGTCTGAGGTATTTAATTATGACCGATATTTGAACGCAAAGTAGCACATCAACGCCACAGAGTAATCTTACGAAAAGGTGACGTGCAGGCCGAAAACCGGGCACGGACGGCCACCAAGGTATATCGGCTTCGGATGTAGGTACCAGGCCGCCAGGACGGAGCCGGGCGAGCCGCCAGGTTTTAGACCGGGTAACCGGGCCGTCACTGAAGCGGATCAGTAGTAGTTGTTGGCCAGCTCGAAATTCCAGGCCGCACAGGGCGACCCGTAGACGTCCTTTATGTAGCCGAGGCCCCACTTGATCTGGGTCGCCGGATTGGTCAGGTAATCCGACCCGGCGCTGGCCATCTTGGACGCGGGCAGCGACTGCGGAATGCCGTAGGCGCCGCTGGGATTCTCGGCGTCATAGGACCAGCCGCTTTCCCGTTGCCAAATGTCCTGCAGGCAGCCGAATTGCGAGGTGGAAAAGCCGAAGCTGGCCAGCATATTGTAGGCGATCGACTGGGCCGTGCCCGGGTTCGGGGCGGCGGCCGTCGGCTCCGCGGCGGTGCCCGTGGACGAGCTGGACGAGCTGGACGACGACCGATTGGCTGAAGCCACAGCTGAGGAGGGGGTCGCGACCTTTGCCTTGGCCACCACGGTGAGGGTGCGGGAGGCGTCGCTCATGACGATCGCCTGCTGGTGCTCCTGCTGGAGCAGCGCGACCGCCTTGGTGTTGGTAATGGACTCCAGGCCGGCCGCGGCGCCCGATGCACCCGAGGCGGAAGGGCCCATTAGCCACGCGGCGGCAGAAACGCCGCCAACCGCAATTGCCGCCACGATAGCCGCCGGAAGAATGACTCCGTTGCGGCGCATGAAGCGATTGCTTCGCCGCGCGCTACGGGCACCCGTCCGGTGTCGTGACAAGGCAATCCTTTCGTCAGCCAAGCGCACCGAACGGGTCCGTCCGGATGCATAAACCGCTGCGGTTGCACATGGCAGCGAATCTCCGGTTAAGCGCCTCACCAGCCGCAATCATGGCCAAATGTGAATGAGCTGGCCGCATTGGCCGTGGCGGCTTTGCGAAGGGGCACCCACCGTCGGCGACCTACAATGCCAGAAAAGGGGGTGGGGTCCGCAACCGGTTCGCCGAGGTTGGTCGGGACGGCTTCACGCGATCCACTGTGACGTTCGACACATTTAACTCACAGTATTTTTGTCACCACCTATCGCGATATTTCCTCGCGCAACAGGAGCATGCTCGATGAACGAGACGAGTGCAGCCGGTGACCAGTCCCGGCTGCCGCTGCGCGGCCTGCTCGTCGTGGCCCTGGAGCAGGCGGTGGCGGCGCCATTCGCCACCCGGCAGCTCGCGGACCTCGGCGCGCGCGTCATCAAGGTGGAACGGCGCGGCGCCGGTGATTTCGCCCGTGGCTACGACCGCTCGGTGCACGGCCAGTCCAGCTACTTCGTCTGGCTCAACCGCGGTAAGGAGAGCCTCGAGCTGGACGTCAAGGAGCCAGGCGACCTGGCCGTACTGACCGCGCTGCTGGACCGGGCCGACGTGTTCGTCCAGAACCTGGCGCCCGGGGCGGCCGGCCGGCTGGGCCTCGGCCCGGACGCGCTGCGGGAACGGTATCCGGCCCTGATCACCTGCTCGGTGTCCGGGTACGGCGGGGAGGGGCCCTACCGCAGCAAGAAGGCGTACGACCTGCTGGTGCAGTGCGAGGCCGGGCTGCTGTCGGTGACCGGAAGCCCGGACGCCCCGGCCAAGGCGGGCATCTCGGTGGCCGACATCGCGGCCGGCATGTACGCCTACAGCGGCATCCTGACCGCGCTGTACGAACGGGAGCGCACCGGCCGCGGCACCAGCGTGGACGTGTCCATGCTGGAGGCGATGGGCGAGTGGATGAGCCAGCCCTGCAACTATTTCGTATACGGCGGGCTGCCGCCGCAGCGCACCGGCGCCCGGCACGCGTCGATCTCGCCCTACGGGCCGTACTCCGTGGCCGGCGGGGGCCAGGTGTTCATCGGCATCCAGAACGAGCGCGAGTGGGCCGTCCTGTGCCAGCGGATCCTGGGCCGGCCCGAGCTGATCGCCGACGAACGGTTCGCCACCAACCCGGACCGGGTGGAGCATCACGAGGAACTGACCGTGATCATCGAGGCCGCGCTGGCCGGCGTACTCGCCGAGCAGCTGATCGGCCTGCTGGACGAGGCGGGGATCGCCAACGCCCAGCTGCGGACGCCGCAGGAGCTCGCCGAGCATCCGCAGCTGGCCGCGCGGGACCGGTGGCGTGAGGTGGAGACGCCCGGTGGCGTGGTGCGGGCGCTGCTGCCGCCGGTGACGGTGCCCGGGCGGGAGGCCTCGATGGGGCCGGTACCGGCGCTGGGCCAGCACAACGACTCCATCCGGGATGAGCTGAGACTGCCGGGCGGGCCGGCGTAGCGCCGGCGAGCCCAGGCCCGGCGCTGGCCAGCGGGCAGGGATCTCGCCCAGCCACGTCGGGCACAGGATCCCATCGTTAAAAAAAGACACCACCTCACAGCCTGGGCGCCTTTCGCTTGAGGGTAGAACTGCATACAGTTTGAGGAGGGCAGTGCACCGAGGCAGGCTCGCGGTGAGCCGGAGGAGGACGGATGGGCAAGGCTACGGCGGCCATCGTCGGACCGGGGAACATCGGGACTGACCTGCTGGTCAAGCTGCAGCGCAGCGAGCAGGTCGAGCCCCGGTACATGGTGGGAGTCGATCCTGACTCGGACGGGTTGCGGCGGGCGCGGGAACTGGGCGTGGAAGCATCGGCCGGGGGCGTGGACTGGCTGCTGAGCCGGGACGAGCGGCCGGACCTGGTGTTCGAGGCCACCTCGGCGCGGGCGCACCAGGTCAACGCGCCCCGGTACGCGGAGGCCGGCATCCAGGCCGTGGACCTGACCCCGGCGGCGGTGGGGCCGCTGGTCTGCCCGGCGGTCAACCTGGAGGAACACCTGGCCGCGCCCAACGTCAACATGATCACGTGCGGCGGTCAGGCCACGATCCCGCTGGTGCACGCGGTGTCCCGGGTGACCCCGGTGCCGTACGCGGAGATCGTGGCCTCGATCGCGTCCCGCTCGGCCGGGCCGGGCACGCGGGCCAACATCGACGAGTTCACCGTGACCACGGCCCGGGCCATCGAGCGGGTGGGCGGCGCGGACCGGGGCAAGGCCATCATCGTCCTGAACCCCGTCGATCCGCCGATGATCATGCGGGACACCGTGTTCTGCGCCATCTCCCCCGACGCCGACACCGACGCCATCACCGAGTCGGTGCTGGCCATGACGGCGGAGGTGGCCCGGTACGTGCCCGGGTACATGCTGCGGGCGGAACCGCAGTTCGACCCGCCGAACGACACCCGGCCCGGCTGGGCCCGGGTGGCGCTGTTCCTCGAGGTCCGCGGCAACGGCGACTACCTGCCGCCGTGGGCCGGGAACCTGGACATCATGACCGCGGCCGCCGTCCGGGTCGGCGACCTGCTGGCTTCGTCCCGCCAAGTTGAGGTGACGTCATGACCGGTGCTGGGGGCCCCGTGGCCCACGCGGGCGAAGCC
>CAXUJF010000415.1:0-1419 GCA_964250865.1 uncultured Streptosporangiaceae bacterium | reverse complement strand
CCCCCGGGCCCCCCGGGGCCCCCCCCGGGGGGGGGGGGTCTGGGGGGCTTGGCCCCCGAGGCCAACACGGTCAGGATCACCGACTCGACCCTGCGGGACGGGTCGCACGCGATGCGGCACCAGTTCACCGAGGGGCAGGTCCGCGCGGTGGTATCCGCGCTGGACGGCGCCGGGGTCGAGGTCATCGAGGTCTCGCACGGCGACGGGCTGGGCGGGTCGTCGTTCAACTACGGGTTCTCCGGCACGGACGAGATCGCGCTGATCCGGGCGGCGGTGGACGAGGCGGCCGCGGCCAGCATCGCCGTGCTGCTGCTGCCGGGGGTGGGCACGGTCGAGGACCTGAAGGATGCGCACACCGCCGGGGCGTCGGTGGCCCGCATCGCCACCCACTGCAGCGAGGCGGACGTGTCGGTCCAGCACTTCGGGGCCGCCCGCGAGCTGGGCATGGAGACGGTCGGCTTCCTGATGCTGGCGCACCGGCTGGAGCCGGACGCGCTGGCCCGGCAGGCCCGGATCATGGTCGACGCCGGCGCGCAGTGCGTGTACGTGGTGGACTCGGCCGGCGCGCTGGTCCTGGCGGGAGCCCAGGCCCGGGTGCAGGCGCTGATCGACGAGATCGGCGGGCAGGCCCAGGTCGGGTTCCACGGCCACCAGAACCTGTCGCTCGGGGTGGCCAACTCGGTGCTGGCCGTCCAGGCGGGAGCCCGCCAGATCGACGGGGCGCTGTGTGCGCTGGGGGCGGGCGCGGGCAACGCGCCCACCGAGGTGCTGGCGGCGACGTTCGACCGGCTGGGCGTGCGCACCGGGGTCGACGTGCCCGGAGTGCTGGCCGCGGCCGAGGAGGTGGTGGCCCCGTTCATCCCCCGGCTGCCGTGGATGGACCGGTCCTCGATCGTGCAGGGCTACGCCGGGGTGTACTCCGCGTTCCTGCTGCACGCCCAGCGGGCGGCGGAGCGGTACGGCGTGCCCGCGCACGCGATCCTGGAGAAGGTGGGCGAGGCCGGCTACGTAGGCGGCCAGGAAGACATGATCATCGACGTCGCGCTGGCCCTGCGCGAGGAGCGCGAGCTGGCCGGGCAGCGCTCCTGAGAACAGCTTTGCTGAAAACGGCCTAAAGTCGGGCTATGAGCCGGTGGGAGCCTGATGCGCGCGGCCGGCTGGAGCAGGCCGCGGCGGAGCTGTTCGCCGAGCGCGGCTTCGACCAGACCACGGTGGCGGACATCGCCGCCCGGGCCGGGCTGACCGAGCGGACGTTCTTCCGGCACTTCGAGGACAAGCGCGAGGTGCTGTTCTCGGGACAGGACGCATTCCAGGACATGGTGGTGGGCGCGGTGGCGGCCGCGCCCGGGACCGCCCCGGCGCTCGAGGCGGTGGCCGCGGGCCGGGACGCGGCGGGGCACGCGCGGCCGGGCCGGGCCC
>CAXUJF010000414.1:4287-5714 GCA_964250865.1 uncultured Streptosporangiaceae bacterium | reverse complement strand
CGCGTCCGACGCGGCCACCGCCGACGCCGCCCCGCCCCCGGACGCGGCGCCCGTGAACGCCGAGCCAGTCGCCGCCCGGGCCGCCCACCTGGCCCGGCTGCACCAGGAGGTCAGCGGTCACGGCCGCTGGCACGGCCTGCGCTGAGCCGGGCCTAGGATGCCGGCATGACTGACCAAGCCATTTCCTACCAGGCCGTCCCGGCCGGGGTCCCGGTGCTCACCGCCACCGGCCACGAGATCGGCACCCTGGAGCACGTCCTGCAGATCCCGGAGGAAGACCTGTTCGACGGCCTGGTTATCACGACCAAGGACGGCCTCCGGTTCGTCGACGCCGACCAGGTGCAGGTCATCACGGCCAGCTACATCCGCTCCACCCTGGACGACGCCCTCCAGGACACCGGCGAAAACCTCGGCGACCGGCTCGGCCGCCTGTTCCGCCGGGCCCGCTGGATCCGCGACTCCGACGGCTCCTGACCATCTCGTATCCGGGCCGCCTGCACCGGTTACCGCACAACCACTCTGTGATCTCACCGTTGCGGTACGATCTTCCGGGTTAGGTAAGGCTTACCTAAACTGTGGAGCGACGGCGGACGTGCGCGTACACCTGATCGCGTCGAAGGTGACTGACTCGGTGGTCTACGGATTCCTGGCCGCCGCGGCCCGGCTGGGCCTGGACCTGACCGTGCTATCCGACCAGCCGGAGGCACACCAGCGGTCCATCGTCGCGGCCCGCGGCCGCCCCCGGCCCGGCGCGATCGGGGCCCTGCCGAGATCGGTGAGCCCGCAGTGGCCGGCTACGACCCCTGGGACGTGCGGGCCCTGATCCCGCAGCTGGCCGGGCTGCCCGCGGCCGACGCCGTGCTGACCAACTCCGACCACCTGCAGACCCAGACCGGGGTGGCCAGCGAGGACGTCGTGCTCGTCCACGACCCCCAGGAACTGGCCCGCCGGGCGAGCGAGATCGCCCGGCGCCGGCCGGGGGAGCGGCTGATCGCTGAGGAGCACCTGACCGGTCAGCTGCGCACGGCCGAGGTGCTCGGGGGCGGCACCACGACCTGGGTCCTGGGCGTCATCTGCGCCCTCGGGCCCGACCCGGCCGCCGTCGAACGGGCCGTCCGGGACCTGCGTACGTCCGGTGCGCGGGAGATCGTGTCATGACCACCGAACCCGGGCTGGCCACGGACCCGGCCCCAGAGCTGGTCGCCGAGCAGGACCTGGCCGCCGATGTCCTGGACGCCCTGCTCCGGGAGAACTTCGCCGGCCTGTCTCACCGGGTCGACCCGGACGGCCCGGCCCTGCTTCTGCCCGGCCGGCCCGCGCTCCCGCTGGAGCCCGACGGGTTCCTGACCGACCTGCGGCTGCGGCGCCCCACCCCCCTCACCCTGGCCGACGTCGACTCCGCCCTGCAGGCCCTGGCCGACCCGGCC
>CAXUJF010000414.1:0-4277 GCA_964250865.1 uncultured Streptosporangiaceae bacterium | reverse complement strand
CGCCGCCCCCCCCCCCCCCCCCCCCGGCCCCCCGCCCAGCCCCCCCGGCCGGCCCGGCCCCACCCGCCCGACGGGGCCGGTGTGGGCGACTTCGCCGACGAGTGCCGCCTGGCCCTGTCCGCCCTGCACCTGCGCCAGCGCGAAGCGGCGCGGCTGGCCCGCCGTCCGGCCGCCCGGCGGGGCCTGGACGGCCAGCTCGGCTACGACGCCCTGGCCGCCCCCCAGCCGCACCCGGCCTATCCGACTGCCGCGGCCCGGCTCGGTTTCACCGACGCCGACGCGCTGGCCTACGCCCCGGAATGGCGGCCCGAGTTCGCGCTGCGCTGGGTGGCCATCCCGCGCGCGGCGCTCACCCGGGCCGGCCACCTGCCGTCCTGGTGGCCCCGCCCGTCCGACGTCGGGCTCCCGGCGGCGCTGGACCCGGAGCACGACCTGCTTCCCGTCCACCCGCTCACCGCCGGGCGTGCCCTGGCCGAGGCGCTGGCCAGCATCGGGCTGCCCGCCGCCCAGCTGATCGCCCCGGGCACCCACCTGAAGGTGACCCCGACCCTGTCCACCCGCACCGTGGCCGTGAAGAGCCAGCCTGGCGTCCACCTCAAGCTGCCCCTGCCCACCAGCACCCTCGGCCGTCTCAACCGCCGCTCGATCGTGCCGGGCACGCTGCCGGACGGCGCCCTGGTCCGCGCGGTCGTGGCCGAAGCCGCCTGCGCCAGCCCACCTCTGCAGGACCTGCTGCTGGCCGACGAGAGCCACTACGCCCACGCCGGTCATCCCTTCCTCGGCTACCTGATGCGCCAGCTGCCAGGCGGCCTGGACCGCTGTCACCTGGTCCCGCTGGCCGCCCTGCTCGCCCCCGCGCCGGACGGCCGGGCCCTGGTCATCGAAGAACTGGCCCGCCAGCATGGCGACGGCACGGTCACCGGCTTGTTCCAGGCCTACCTGGACGTGCTGTTCGGCGTCCACGTCGACCTGTTCGTGCGCTTCGGCGTCGCGCTGGAGTCCCACCAGCAGAACGCGGCCCTCGTGCTGGACCCGGACGAGTCCGACGACCCGTTGCGGCTGCTCATCAAGGACTTCGACGGCGCGCTCATCCACTACGAGCGGCTCGCGGCGGGGCCGATCCCGGTGCCCGAGCCGGGTGACTTCGCCGACCCGCGCCTCCTGACCAGCTCGGACGACGAACTGGCCGACGTGTTCATCACGATCACCGTGCACCTGTGCGCGGGCGCGCTGGCCTTCGGCCTGGCCCGCCACGATCAGGCCCCGCGACCCGTCCTGCTCGACCTGATCCGCCAGTCGCTGACCCGGACGCTGGACCGTTACCCCGGCCACCCCGCGGCCGCGCTGCTCCGCGCGCGCGTGCTGGCCGCGGACCGGCTGCCGGGCAAGACCATGCTCACCGCGGGCACGCTGATGACCAAGGCCCGCAGCGGGGCCAGCGACATCAACAAGCACTACGGCACCACCGGGCCCAACTACCTCAAGGCGCCGGAGGTGGGCCGGTGACCCGTGCGCCGGTGAGCCATGGCCCGGTGGGCACCGCGCCCATGAACAGTGGCGCCCTGACCTGCCAGGCCCTGCTGAACTGCCTGGTCCGTGCGGTCTCGATCCTGGAACGGCAGGCCTGGCGGCGCAGCGGCTACCTGGTCATCCGGCTGGCCCGGTCCGGGCCGGTGCTCCGGGCCGGGCTGCGCCGCGCCTCGGCCGGCCCGGGGCCCCGCGTGGCGGCATGGCGACTACCTGGCCATGAAGGCCACCGGCGGCCACTCCCTGGCCGACCTGACCTGACAGGATCGACGCCATGACCAGCGAGCAGGAGAGCAGCGAGCCGGAGAGCAGCCAGCAGGCCGAGCGGTTCGAGGTCGCCCGGCAGATCGCGGCCCCGCCGGCCGCCGTCTTCGCGGTGCTGACCGACCCGCGCGGCCATGTGACCATCGACAGCTCGGGCATGCTCCAGTCGGCCGACGGGGACCCGGTGCGGCAGGTGGGGGACACGTTCGTGGTCCACATGGACCGCGAGGCGCTGGGCGACCTGCCGATGGGCAAGTACGACGTCACCGTGATCATCACCCGGCTGGAGCCGGACACCGAGATCGAGTGGACGATCTCGGGCACGATCCAGCCGCCGATCCGGCACCTCTACGGGTACCGGCTGGAACCGCGGGACGGCGGCACCCTGGTCACGTCGTACTACGACTGGAGCCAGATCGACGAGCGCTACCGCGGCCGGGTCAACTTCCCGACCCCCCCCCCGCCCGGGCTCACGCCCCCCGGGGCCAGCGGGGCCCGCCCCGGCGTGGGCCCGCCGGCCAGCTAGGCGCCCTTAGGTGACTGTCGGCCGGGCCTGGAACCGCGGCTCCCGGTACCGGCCCGAGGACAGCACGTCGCCCAGGATCTCCAGCGCCCGGGCCAGCTCGCCGAACGAGTTGTACAGGGCGTTGAACCCGAACCGGAGCAGGTCGGGCGGCCGGACGTCGCCGATCACCCCAGCCTCGATCAGCGCCGCCATCACCGGCAGCGCGTCCGGGTGCCGCAGCGTCACGTGGCTGCCCCGCTGCCCGGGCTCGCGCGGCGTGATGACCTCCAGGCCCGCCTCGTCCGCGCCGGCCATGAAGAACTCACCCAGCCGCAGGCTCTTGGCCCGGACCAGGTCCAGGTCCACGTCGTCGAACACGTCCAGCGCCGCGTCCAGGGCCAGCAGCGAGAGCATCGGCGGCGTCCCGATCCGGGCCCGCCCGATCCCGTCCGCACCCCGGTAGCCGGGCTCCATCGCGAACGGCTGGGAATGCCCGTGCCAGCCGGTCAGTGGCTGGTCCAGGGCCGCCTGGTGCCGCTGGGCTACGTAGCAGAACGCGGGGGAGCCCGGTCCGCCGGACAGGTACTTGTAGGTGCAGCCCACGGCCAGGTCCACCCCGTCCGTGTCGACCTGCAGGGGCAGCGCGCCCACCGCGTGGCACAGGTCCCACACCACCACCGCGCCGGCCGCGTGCGCCGCCGCGGTCAGCCCGGCCATGTCCCACAGCCGTCCGGTGCGGAAGTCCACCGTGGACCAGACCAGTACCGCGGCCCCGCCCCGGCCCAGCGCCGCGTACGGGTCGGCGGTCCTGACGACCTGGCGGCCCAGCAGCCGGCCGACCGAGTCGGCCAGGTAGCCGTCGGTCGGGAACTGCCCCGCGTCGGTGACGATGGCCCCGTCCGGCCGCCGGCCATCCTGTAGGCGGATGGCCGCGCTCAGCATGTTGAACAGCTGGACCGAGGTGGAGTCCCCGGCCACGGTCTGGCCGGGCGCGGCCCCGATCAGCGCCCCGATCCGGTCCCCGACCCGCTCCGGTGCCTGCCACCAGCCGTCGTCGTTCCAGGCCCGGACCAGGTCCTGGCCCCACTGGCGGGCCACCACGTCGACCAGCCGGTCACCGACGCCGGCCGACAGCGCGCCGAGCGAGTTGCCGTCCAGGTAGATCACCCCGTCCGGCAGCACGAACCGGCCCCGGACCGGGGCCAGCGGGTCGGCAGCATCCAACTCAGTGGCGTCCATGCCCTGAAGCTATCTATTCAGTCAGCGCGTCGACGGCAGGGCGGGACGGGGGCTGAGCAGATCGGTCGTGTTGTGCTCGCCGATCAGAAGCAAGGCCAGGGCGCTGTCGCGCTCGGCGATCGCCTCCACCAGGCTGGCGTGGAGCTGGTACCGCTGCGCGACGTAATCCAGCAGCGGCTGCTCCGTCACCGGCAGCACCGACAGCGTGTGCGCCTCGATCAGGTCGAGCAGGCTGGTGTACAGCGAGCGCAGCATGACGTTCGGGCTGACCGCGGCGATCCGCGCGTGCAGTCCCCAGTTGGCCCGGATGAAGCCGATCGGGTCCAGTGCCTCGGCCGCCTCGCGCATCCGCCCGACCCGGGCCCGCAGGCCGGCCAGGTCGGCCGGGGAGGCGTGCCACAGCGCGTCCTCGATGATCAGCGGGTCCAGCCCCTCCCGGATCCGGACCGCGTCCGCCACCGAGGTCTCCTCGGCGTCCAGCGCCAGCACCGAGTTGCCCAGCCGCACCATGGGCGACGGCTCGGCCGCGAACAGCCCGCCGCCGGGGCCGGGGCGCACCGTGACCAGCTTGCGCGCCTGCAGCAGCCGGATGGCCTCGTTGAACGTGCCGACCGAGACGCCGCACTGGCTCCGCAGCTCGTCCTTGGACCCGAGCCGGTCGCCGGGCATGGCCGCGGCCGCGATCGCGCCCAGCCGCGCCGCGGCCAGTTCGGTGCGGGTCTGCCGGACCCCACCGTCGGCC
>CAXUJF010000413.1:0-5740 GCA_964250865.1 uncultured Streptosporangiaceae bacterium | reverse complement strand
CGCCCAGGATCAGCACCCACTCCCCGGGCCGGGCCCCGGTTCCGGCCATCAGCCCGAGCCCGGTCGCCCCGTCGTTCAGCACCGCGGCCGCGTCGGCCAGGCTCGCGTCGTCCGGCACCGGCACCACCCGGTCCACCGACACCACGGCCTGTTCGGCGTAGCCGCCGGACCCGCCTGCCTCACTGGTGTGGGCCGCCACCCGCTGGCCCAGCAGGCCCGGATCCACCCCGGGCCCGGCCGACGCGACCGTCCCCGCGACCCCGTTGCCCGGCACGTACGGCGGCCGGACGTCGAACCACTGGGCCGCCCGGCCGGACCGGATCACCGTGTCGATGTGCAGCACGTCCGCGACCGTGGTGGCGATCACCACCTGGCCCGGACCCGCCGTCGGCGCGGGCCTGCTGGCCGGGGTGAGCACCTCGGGCGACCCGAACTCCCGCACCTCGATGACCTGCACCCGGCCCGGCCGCTCGTGGTCAGGTTGCTCGCGGTCAGCCGCGGTCACCGGGCCGCCGCCTCAAGGTCGCGGGTCCGCAGCCCCGGCTGGTCCGGGTCGATGTTCAGCGCCACCACCCGACGAGGGTGGATCCGGATGATCTCCGCCGACGCCCCCGGGAACGGCGGCGCCTCGGCCGTGGTCGTCTCGGCCTGGCCCCGGATCTCCAGGAACTGCACGTTGGCTGGCCCCACGCCTGAGGCGTCGTCCACGACCAGCGCGACCAGCGGCTGCCGGGCCACGTTGCGGTACTTCGCGCTCTGGGCCATGTTCAGGCCGTAGATGTCGATCGTGCCGAGCTCGTCGTTGTAGGCGAAACCGACCGGTTTGTTCTGCGGTCCGCCGTCGGGGCCGACCGTGGCCAGCATGGCCAGCCGGTGCCCGGCCAGGAACTTCTGCTCCGCCTGGGTGAGTGACATGCTGCTACGCTAAAACCTCAACCAATGTTGAGGTCAATGGTGCACGACCGGCGAGAGCGGAACCGGTGACGACCCAGATTCCGATGAAGACGCGGGAGCTGACTGCGGGCCAGCTGGCCGCCCGCAGCGGCGTGGCCGTGTCGGCGCTGCACTTCTACGAGGCCCAGGGCCTGATCTCGGCCCGCCGGACCAGCGGCAACCAGCGCCGGTACCGCCGGGAGATGCTGCGCCGGGTGGCGTTCATCCGCGCCTCTCAGCGGGTCGGCATCCCGCTGGCCCGGATCAAGAGCGCGCTGGCCACCCTGCCCGCGGGCCGCACCCCGACGCCCCGGGACTGGGCCCGGCTGTCCGCGGCCTGGCGCGAGGACCTGGACGACCGCATCCGCCAGCTGCAGAACCTGCGCGACCGGCTGACCGGCTGCATCGGCTGCGGCTGCCTGTCCATCGACGCCTGCCAGCTGGCCAACCCGGGCGACGTGCTCGGCCACGAGGGTCCCGGCCCGCGCAAGCTGTGACCGGGTGCGCGCCCGCCCCGGCCCCGGGCCAAGATGGGGACCATGCGGATCGAGAATTCAGTCGCCCTCGTGACCGGGGCCGGACGCGGGCTGGGCCGGGTATTTGTCGAGGAGCTGGCCCGCCGGGGCGCCAAGACCATCTACGCCGCCGCGCGCAACCCGGCCCAGATCAGCGATCGAGAGGGACGGGGGATCCCGGTCGAGCTGGACATCACGCAGCCGGACCAGGTCGCGGCGGCGGCGGGACGGTGTGCCGACGTGAACCTGCTGATCAACAACGCCGGCGTGATGACCAGGAGCCCGTTCTTCGAGGCACCGACCATGGACGGCGCCCGGCAGGAGATCGAGACCAACTACCTGGGCACGCTGGCCATGTGCCGGGCGTTCGCGCCGGTGCTGGCGGCCAACGGCGGTGGCGCGCTGGTCAACATGCTGTCGGTGACCAGCTTCTTCACCAACCCGGAGAACGGCAGCTACGGCGCGTCCAAGGCGGCCGAATGGTCCTTGACCAACGGGGCCCGGATCGAGCTGGCTAGCCAGGGGACGCTGGTCGTCGGGGTGCACGCCGGGTTCATCGACACCGAGATGGCGACCGAGCTCGCCCGCGGCCTGCCCAAGCTGGACCCGCTGGACGTGGTCCGGCAGGTCTTCGACGCGGTGGAGGCGGGCCAGGTCGAGGTGCTGGCCGGCGAGCGGACCCAGCGGATCAAGAGCCAGCTGCCCGAAGACCACGAGAAGATCTACCCCGCCGTCCAGGAACGCTGGGACGCCGAGCACCCGAGGCCCGGCCGCTCCGGCTCGCCGGGCGCGACCTGATCCGCCCTACTTGATCCGCTCGGTCAGGCGGACGCTGACGCGGTCACCGGCCTGCTTGCCGATCGCCGCGCGCAGGTCCTCCTTGACCGGCAGCTTGTGCCGCCCGTCACCCAGAGCCATGAACGAGCTCTGGAACGGCTGCCCGTCGACGGTCCCGCGCACCTTGACCAGCCCGCGGGTGCCGAAGTACGCCGCCGAGTCCGGCATCACCACGTAGGTCCAGCCCCCCTTGGCCGGGCTCAGCTCCAGCACCGCACTGAACTCCCGGTCCAGCGGTCCCACCCCGGCGACGCCTGGCTTAGTCGCGGCCATGTTCATCTCCTCCGATTACCTATTCAACGATCTCAAAGCCGTTGCCGTCCGGGTCGGTGAACCGGAACATGGCCGGCACTCCGGGCCAGCGCAGCAGCTCTTCCACCGCAACCCCGCGGTCCCGCAGCTCGGCGTGCGCCGCGGCCGCGTCCTCGGCGGCGAGCCGGATACCGGTCTCCACCCCAGCCGGGGCCCCGTCCCGCTCGGTGAACAACGCGATCGTGGTGCCCGAACCGGCCGGTCCTACCTCGACCCAGCGGCCGAAGTTCTCGATCGTGACGTCCCGGCGTAGCTCCAGACCCAGGGGACCGGTGAAGAATTCCAGCGCCTTCTCCTGATCCTTCACCGGAACGCCCACGGTGGGAATGCCCGTTAGCTTGGTCATCTCATTCTCATTCCTGTCGCCATTCGTACCCGGTAGACGGCCGCGGGCCGCGGAACTCATCGGCTCGTCGGCTCATGGGCGGAGGACCAAATTGAGACGGGGCCCGGGCCCGGCCCCGGTTACCGTGCCCCCGTGCTCGACGGACTGGGCTATGACGACAGTGAGCCACCTTCAATCGGCCTGGTGTCTCCGGGCACCTCCTGGCAAGAGGTGTACGACCACATCAAGATCTCGCACAACTTCCTGCTGGTCGAGACCGAGCCGGACGGGGAGTACGCCGGCGCGTACTGGACCGGGACCGAGATGATCGTGCTCGACGACCTCGGACCCGACCAGGACGAGGCGCTGGACGATTTCCGCGACCAGCTCCGCCAGCGCGGCGAGCTCTAGTCCGCTGCGGCGCTAATCCACTAGGGCCTGGTAGACAAGCTGCCGTAGCTGCGACCGGACCGGGTATGCGTTCGACGGCATCAGCTGGGTGAAGAACGACGCGGTCAGCTCCTCGGCCGGGTCGATCCAGAACGCCGTGCTGGCCGCGCCGCCCCAGGACAGCTCACCCACGGAGGTCGGCACCTTGCCTGCCACCGGGTCGATGGTCACCGCCAGTCCCAGCCCGAAACCGGTGCCGCGGAACGGGGTCTCCGCGTACAGCGGCCGGCCGAACTGGGCCAGGTCCAGGTTCCCCGGCAGGTGATTGCGGCTCATGTAGGCCACCGTGCGCGGGCCGAGCAGCCGCACGCCATCCAGTTCCCCGGCCGGGCTGTCCGGCCGGCCCAGCAGCAGCTGGGTGAACCGGTCATAGTCGGCCGCGGTCGAGACCAGCCCGCCGCCCCCGCTGAACAGTGTGGGCTGGCTCAGCGCCATGGCGCCCATCGCGCCGATCTCGGCCAGCTGGCCGTCGCCGCCCTGCCCGTACAGGGCGGCCAGCCGATCCTCGTCGCCGGTGGAGAACGCGGTGTCGGTCATGCCCAGCGGACCGAAGATCCGGCTGGCCAGGAACTCGTCCAGCCGCTGGCCCGACACCACCTCCACCACCCGACCCAGCACGTCGGTGGCCACCGAGTAGTTCCATTCGGTCCCGGGCTGGAACAGCAGCGGCATATCGGCCCAGGCGTCGCAGGCCGTGGCCAGGTCGGTGCCGGGCGGCCAGGCCCACTCGTACCCGCGCGCCCGGTAGATGGCGTCGACCGGGTGGGACCGCATGAAGCCGTAGGTGAGCCCGGCGGTGTGGGTGAGCAGGTGCCAGATCCGCACCGGTTCGGAGGCGGGCACGGTGACCGGGCGCATGTCGGTGCCGCCGGTGAACACCCGGACGTCGGCGAAGGACGGGATGAACCGGCTGACCGGGTCGTTCAGCTCGAAGCCGCCCTCCTCCCACAAGATCATGGCCGCCACCGCGGTGATCGGCTTGCTCATCGAGTAGATGCGCCACAGCGTGTCCGTCTCGACCGGCCGATCCGGGGCCAGGCTCCGGGACCCGTACCGGGCCACGTAGGCCAGCCGTCCGCGCCGGTTCACCGTGACCAGCCAGCCGGGCAGCTGCCCGTCGTCCACGTACCGGGCGAAGCGCGCGCCGATCCGCTCCAGCCGGTCCGGGTCCAGTCCCACCTCGGCCGGATCCACCTCAACCTTGAGCTCGGACATGTGACGACCACCAGCCCCTTTGCGCTCGCTGTTTATCGCTTGACGTTGACGTTACGTCAACTCCTATCGTCGCTCTATGGCCTGGTCGATCGCTGAAGTGGCCCGCATGTCCGGAGTGACGTCACGGACCCTGCGGCACTACGACGCGATCGGCTTGCTGCGCCCGGCCTACGTCCAGCCCAGCGGCCAGCGGTTCTACGAGACCCCGGAGCTGCTGCGGCTGCAGCAGATCCTGCTGCTGCGTGAGCTGGGGGTCGGCCTAACCGACATCGCCGCCGCGATCGGGTCCGGGCCGGGCACCCTGGCCGCGCTGCGCCGGCACCACACCCGGCTGCTGGCCGAGCAGGGCCGGCTCGCCCGGCTGGTGGACACCGTGACCCGCACTATCACCGAACTGGAAGGAGATGACCCGATGGCGCCGCAGATCAACCGCCCGGAGAACCTGTTCGAGGGATTCAACCCGGCCGACTACCAAGACGAGGCCCGCGAGCGCTGGCCGGAGCAGTTCGAGCAGGCCCAGGCGGTCGCGCAGGCCGCATCAGCGGAGCAGGTGACGGCCGAGCAGAAAGAGATCACGGCCCAGCTGATCCGGATGGCCGAGCTGATGACCGCGGGCCAGCCGGCCGCCGACCCGGAGGTCCAGGCCGAAGTCGACCGGCACTACCGCTGGGTGGCCCGGTACTGGACTCCCACGGCGCAGGCTTACCGCAACCTGGGTCAGCTGTACGTCGACGACGAGCGGTTCCGGGCCAGCTACGAGCAGATCGCCCCCGGCCTGGCCGCCTACCAGCGGGACGCGATGACCGTTTACGCCCGCGATCGCCTGTCCTAGACGGCGCGGTCTTAGACGGCGGTCCTGACGGCGTGGTCTTAGACGGCGCGGTCCTGGGCCGCCGCCGCCCCCGCCGCCCCCCCGCCCGCCGGGGGGCGCGGGGGCGCGGGGGCGGCGCCGGCCGCCGCCCGCCGCCCCGCGGGCGGCGCGGCGCCGGGGCGCGGCCTGAGATGGCGCTGCGCTTCGCCTACAACACGAACGGGTTCACCCGTCACCGCCTGCACGACGCCGTGGCGATGATCGCCGAGGCCGGCTACCAGGGAGTCGCCCTTACCCCGGACATCTGCCACCTTGACCCGTATGCCGATGACGTGCGGGCGC
>CAXUJF010000412.1:0-5744 GCA_964250865.1 uncultured Streptosporangiaceae bacterium | reverse complement strand
CTTAGGTGGTCGCGCCTCAGTCCTGCCCGGTCGGCCGACACTGGAGCCTCGTCACGCCGGTCTCGATATCTACGCTGAGCGACGACCAACGGCATTCTGCAGCGGGCTGCCACGACCTTCGCGTCCCATAGGGACCGCCGTTGACCCACGCGAGCGAGATCGGTTCATCTTCGCCGAGGCTTGCCGGAGTGCCGGCGAAGTGGGCTGCTGGGTCACCACGGAGGTGGCGGCGCGTTCAGGGAACCCGAGACGTGCGCCATCTGCAGGTCGAACAGAGCGGTGGGCTGGAGCTGAGGAGGGATCCGCCCGGCTAGTTCCAGGGTGATGTCGCCGTGAAGCTGGGCGTATCCGATCAGGCAGGCGATCAGGGCGCCATCGGGAAGGCCGGCCGCCTCCTCGGTGGTTTCGCGCCAATCGGCGAGCTGCTGGCGAAGAAATCCTGGCGTCGCTGTCTGGAGCCTCTCGGTGTCGATCTCCCGGCGGCGAGGGCGTCGCGCATCTTGCCACCAATCCGGGTTGCCGGCAGACTTGGCTGCCATGGGAGGACCTGGGGCCGCTCCAGGGCGGCTACCCGAGAAGGGACGCGATCGTGACAGTACGTCCTCCGGTAGATGGCGGCACTGTGCTGGTAACCGGTGCTTCTTCGGGCATCGGCCGTGAGTTCGCCGCTCAGCTTGCCGCCCGGGCGGGGACCCTGGTCGTGGCGGCCCGCCGGGCCGGGCTGCTCGAAGGGCTGCGGGCCGAGTTGATAGCAGCGCACCCGCGGTTGCAGGTGATGGCTCTCCCCGTCGATCTGTCCGACGAGCGCGACGTGGATCGGTGCGTGACCGCGCTGCGTGAGCAAGTCGGCGCCGTGGACGTGCTGATCAACAACGCTGGTATCGGCGGCCAGGCGTTGTTCGACGCCGCGGACTGGACCCGCACCCGCCAGGTACTGCACACCAACGTGGTCGCCGTCGCCCAGCTGACCGCGCTCCTGCTGCCGTCCATGGTGGAACGGGGCCGGGGCGGGGTGCTCAACATGGGCTCGGGAGCCGGGCTGACGGTGATGCCCGCGGCCGCGGCGTACTCGGCCAGCAAGCATTTCGTCGACGGCTTCAGCGAGGCCTTGCGCGCCGATCTGGCCGGCACCGGCGTAGTCGTCACCCAGGTGTGCCCGGGTCCGGTGGACAGTGAATTCGACACCGTCGCCGGCACGGCCGGGGGCATGACCGGCGGCCCGCCCCAGTTTTTGCGCATCAGCGCGGCGCGCTGCGCCCGCGAAGCGCTCGCCGGCTTTGACGCCGGCCAGCCTCTCGTCTTCCCGGGACGGCCCTACCGGACCGCGATGCGGGTGCTCCCGCTGCTGCCCCGCTCGCTGCAACGCCGCCAAGCGGCCTCCGCCGCCGCACGCATTCGCAGCCAGGCACCGCGCGCGGCGGCGGGGCCCCGCTCAGCGCACATGGAGACACCGGACAGGGAGACACCGGCATGAGGATCAGCCGTCTGATGCTCAGCGGAGCAGCCATCGGCACGATCGCCGGCACCGGGCTCGCCGACCTCAACCGCAGCCACGTGTTCAACCCAGCCTGGCCGCCCCATGCCCGATTCCACAGCGTCGCGGGCTGGGGCAGCATTGCCGGCTCGCAGCTACTCGCCCTATGGCTGCTGTGGCGACCGGGCCAGCACGCAGCCGAAGGTGAAGTGGCAATCAAGACCGCCGCACTGCTTCCTGCCATCGCCTGGGCACCGTTCTACCTCGCTCTCGCCACGCCCGGTGCCGCGGTCGAGGACGAGCCGGGACACCTCGCCCGTGTCGCCGGTGTGCCCGCGAACCTCGTGCCAGCCACGCTGATCCCCGTCATCTCCGCGCTCGGCTACACCTTGCACCGCCACGGACAATAGGGCTTGCCCTCTAGTGAGCGCCGATCGCGTGGAGGGGGATTCGGCTTGCGGAACGTGACGACGGTGGCCGTTAGGGCATCTCGTCCTTCAGTTCTCGGTAATAGTAGAGCTGCGGCCGGTCTTGGCCCGGCTCGATGGTGGCGTAGCCATGCCGCTCGTAGAAGCGCCGGGCGTCCGTGTCTCCCCCGTCGACATTGATCTCGAGCAACTCGCCGCCGCGCTGCCGGGTCACGGCCTCGGCGGCGGCGAGCAGCGCGGAGCCGAGTCCTCGTCCCCGCGACTCGGGTGCGACGTAGAGCTCGTCGAGCAGCGCGACCGGACCGTCGTACCAGACGTTGGGGCGCAGGGTCAGTAGAGCGACGGCGACTGCCGGGTCGCCGGCCAGCAGGGCGATGACGTCTCCGCTGAGCATGAGCCGCTCAAGCCGCATGGCGAGCACGGCTTTCCCGGGCGTCGGCGTGTCGTACTCCCGGTTGAACGCGTCCAGAAGTCCGGCCACGGTGCCGGCCTGTTCCACCGTCGCAACCTGGGGACCCTCGGGCGGAGGCTGCTCCACCTGACCGAGTATCGCAGACCATCCCCTTGCGGGCGGTGAGCAGCGAGCGCGAACCGCCGCTCTTGTCCGGCATTGATCGTCGCGGATAGCGCACCTGACACCGGCCCAGCACGACCACATCAACTTCTACGGCACCTACTAGCGCTCGGGGTTCCGGCCGGTAGCGGCTGAGTGGTCAGGCGGCGGCCGGGTGGTAGCGGCCGGCCCGGACGACGCCCGCCAGGCCGTGCAGGTGCTGGACGCTCTCGACCGGGTTGGCGTCCAGTAGCACCAGGTCAGCCTGCTTGCCGGGCTCGACCGTGCCCAGCGTGCCGGTGCGCCCGAGGAACTCGGCGGCGTCCAGGGTGGCGGTCTGGAGCACACGCAGCGGCGACAGCCCGGCCCGGGCCAGCTCGTCGAACTCCTGGTGCAGGGAGTAGCCGGGCACCACCCAGACCGCCCCGCACGAGTCGCTGCCCGCCAGCAGCTTCACCCCGGCGTGGTCCAGCAGCTTGGTCAGCCGGAGCTGCAGGTCGTAGGCGTCACGGTAGGTGGCCTTGGTGTCCGCGGGCAGCGCGTCGAATTTGACCGCCGCCTCCCGCCACTCGGACACGGTCTTGTCGTCCATGAGGCTCAGGTTCGGGTCGTCGCGGAACTCGGGTGCGTCGCTGAGCTCGCTGGTGCGCTCGCGGATCAGGGTGGGGCAGTGCCAGGTCCCGTCGGCCACGAACGCGGCCGCCAGTTCCTCGGCCCGGCCCTGATCGAAGGTGTCGATGGCCCGGCGCAGCATCTGCACCGCCAGCGGGCTGTTGTGCAGCACCGGGTTCATGACCAGTTTCCGGATGATCGGCCCCATCACCTGGTCGGCGAACGGGATCCGGAACGGCGGGGCCTTCATACCCGGGCCCGCGTTCAGCGCGGCGCGGATCTCCGCCTCCTCGGTCGAGCAGCCGGCCAGTACCCCGGTCCCGGGTCCCAGGTGCTCAATCGACCTCATGCCGCCCTTCGACGCGAGCCGCACGTCGATCCCGGCCGGCAGGTGGCCCACGATCGGCAGCCCGAGCCGACGGGCCTCGGCCTGAGCAGCGAAGAACACTTCCGAGCTGACCAGGGCCGCCTTGATGAAGTCAGCTCCAGCCACGTGCTGCTCCCGGACCGTGGTCACCGCCGCCTTGGCCGTGCCCGCGTTGGCCGGGTTCAGCACCGCTCCCGGCATGACCAGCAGCTCGGGAGTGTTGCCCGAGGTGTCATCCGCGGTGTTGTCCAACCAGGGGAGCGTGCCGTCCCGGCGTTCCCTGAGCAGCTTGCCCGAGCCGCCCATCAGCCGGAACCCGGTCACCCCGGAGTCCAGCAGCAGCTTGAGGTCGCGCGCGGTTTCCTTCTCCCCCAGGACGTGCGTGTGCATCTCCAGGAACCCCGGGACCACGAACTTCCCGGCCGCATCGATGGTGGTGACCCCCGGGCCGGTGGGGCTGGTGGGGTCTGCATAACTGCCGCCGACGCTGGCGAGGTCAGCGGGGCCAGTCGTTGGCGTGATTGCGGTGATCCGTCCGCCTGCGAGGGACACGTCCACGTCCGGCGTCAGCGATCCGTCGCGCGTTTCCACCACCGTGACGCCTCGGAGCACGACGGGACCTGGTTCGTTGCGGCCAGTCACAGGATGGCTCCTCTCCGGGACACCTTTACGACGCTATTGACTCCAAGATTCGATTGTCAATTAATAATCGATTACTTTAAGACAGATCGAAAGATGGTTCAGAGCTCTCGCCGGACCGAGGCCGGAGACGTCACACTCGTCCCGCGGCCATCGGCCACCCGCATCATGGAAGCGGTTTCAGCGATATTCACTGGGAACGCTTCCATCATGCAGAGCCCCCGGCGGTATCTGGTGTACGGGCCGATCGCCGATGCTGACCGGGATGATCAGTGGGATATCGCCTGGGCGATCCAGCGGGGCCAGGCGGTTACTGACGAGCGTCTGGTGGTGCAGGCGCTGGCCTATGCGCGTTTCCGGTCCCGGGTGTACCGGACGCTGGCGCTGATCTACCTGCTGCTGGTGGGCTTTCTGGCTTTCCGGGCGTCATCGGGTTACTGGATAGCGATTGCTTTCGCCCTGGGTGCTGTTTCGATGCTGGGGGCCAGCGGCATGTTCTTCTGGCTGGCGGATCGCTGCCGGCGGGGTGCGAAGGCGACGGTTCAGGCGCATCGGGCAGGCGCTGACGGCTGAGGCGCCCCGTACAGACAGGCACGGGCCTGCGCGCCATGATCGTGCGGATAATGAAACCCTACGGCGCGATCGGCCCAGTCTGCTGCGGCGGGGATCGCGGGCTACCGTGGATGTGCTGGATGACAGGCGAGGGGCCGCGAGCTGCCGGTACCGGAGGCGCGATGACTGACCGTTCCCGCTTCGGCCGCGACTATCTGATGCCGCCGGTGCCGTTTCCCGTCTACGGGCTGGATGAGTCTTTTACCGGTGCGCGGTGGCTCGAGCTGTTCGGTGACCCGCCCGACGGCGCACCGACCTGGATGGCACTGGATCACCAGAGCACTGACGGCCGGTCGCTGATCCAGGTGACCACTTTCGTGCGGCGGGCCACCGGTAACCCCAGGAGCTTTAGCGTGCCAACGGACGCGCAGGCGGCGGAGCGGGGCTGGTCACCACTGGAGGACGTCGCACATCAAGGCACCGTCGCGCTGATCAGCTTGACCCTTCCGGTACTGTCGCTGACCCGGCCGCCAGGTTTCCTGAAAGCGCTGGTTGGGCGCGCCGAGATGGCGGCCAGTGCCTACCGTGGCTGGCCGCAGGTCAGCTGGCGGATCGGCGGCGAGCCGGTGCAGGTGCCGCTATGGCGGTTCGCGGGCGGGTGGACGGCGTTCACCGACGCGGCCGCGGGCGTGTACCTGTCCGTGGTCGGGGTGGGTCCCGAGCCAGGCCCGGATGACCTGGAATTGGTGGCGCTCCGGGATGGCCGCGATTACCACTTCGACCTGGACGGGCCGCTGTCCCTCACGATGGCCGAAGCGGCGGCGGAGGCCGCGGGTGTACCGCTCGGGGCAGATCCATCGTGGCAGCGCCAGGACTGGCATCCCGACCAGCTGTGGCTGATGCGCGAACTCGAGCCGGGCCAGGCGGATTGAGCGGGCACCAGATCGCAGGTGGCCCGGGGCGCCGCGCCGGGACCGGCCCGGCAGGGCCGCACGCCCGGGGCGAAGCGCATCCGGGTCGGCGCATAGTCCGGGTCCTTGGAGGTCTTCCAGGTCTTTACCCGTTGAAAGCTGACGCCTTCCTCGCGGAGCAGGACCCGCAGGCCCTCGTGGCTGATGT
>CAXUJF010000411.1:0-5758 GCA_964250865.1 uncultured Streptosporangiaceae bacterium | reverse complement strand
GCCGACATCGGCGCGCCGGTGGTCGCCGTCGGCAACCCCCTCCGCCTGACCGACAGCGTCACCTCGGGCGTGGTGTCGGGGGTCGACCGGAGCGCCAAGACCGACACCGGCCAGCGCACCGGCCTCATCCAGTTCGACGCGGCGGTCAACCCGGGCAGCTCCGGCGGGCCGCTGCTGGACAGTCACGGGCTGGTCGTCGGGATCGTGGTCGCCCTGGCCTCGATGATGACGCTGCTGCCGGCGTTGCTGGCCGTGCTCGGGCCCCGGGTCAACGCGCTGCGGATCCGGCGCTCCGTGGGCCTCGGCGCCGCCGGATCTTCGGGGGCGGACCCGGCGGCGGAGCCTGGACCGGGTGGGGGCTGGGCCCGGCTGGCCCACGGCGTGATGCGGCGCCCGGTCGTGTTCGTGGTGGTCATCACCCTCGGCCTGCTCGCGCTCGGGCTCCCGTTCCTGCGCATCTCCTGGGGCGGCACGGACGCCCGGGCGCTGCCCGCCACCGCCCAGGGCCGCCAGGTGACCGAGGCACTGAACCGCGACTTCCCGGTCAACTCGACCAGCCCGGTCGAAGCGGTGGTCACGCTGCGCACCCTGGCCGCTGGCCCGGCCGGTCACTCGGCGCTGGCCGCCTACACCAGCCGGCTCGACCGGGTGCCCGGCGCACAGGGAGCCCAGGTGACCGCGGTGCGCGGCGACC
Source organism: uncultured Streptosporangiaceae bacterium (assembly GCA_964250865.1). Taxonomy (GTDB): domain Bacteria; phylum Actinomycetota; class Actinomycetes; order Streptosporangiales; family Streptosporangiaceae; genus Bog-532. The sequence goes on along the minus strand of CAXUJF010000411.1, from coordinate 5,064 downwards.
AGGCCCGGATCGACGTCGGGTACACGTCCAACCCGGTCTCGGTCGCCGCCCGGCAACTGGTGAACCGGATCCGGGCCGTGCCCGCCCCGGCCCGGGCCACCGTGCTGGTCGGCGGGACCACGGCCACGCTGGTGGACGAGCTGTCCAGCCTCGGCGCCACCCTGCCCTGGATGGCCCTGCTGGTGGTGGTGTCCACGTTCGTGCTGCTGTTCCTGGCCTTCGGCTCGGTCGTGCTGCCACTCAAGGCGATCGTGATGAACGTGCTGTCGCTGTCGGCCACGTTCGGCGTGATCGTATGGATCTTCCAGTGGGGGCACCTGTCGCGGTTGCTCCAGTTCACCCCGACCGGGACCATCGATCCCACCATGCCGATCCTGATCCTGGCCATCATCTTCGGCCTGTCCATGGACTACGAGGTGTTCCTGCTGTCCCGCATCCGCGAGCACTACGACTTGACCGGCGACAACACCGCCGCGATCGCGACCGGGCTGCAGCGGACCGGCGGGGTCATCACCAGCCTGGCGTTCCTGCTGATCATCGTGGTGGGCGCGTTCTCCGCGTCCGGCATCACGTTCATCAAGCTGATCGGCGTCGGGATGATCGTCGCCCTCGTGATCGACGCGACGATCGTCCGCATCCTGCTGGTGCCGGCCACCATGCGCCTGCTCGGCCGGGCCAACTGGTGGGCGCCAGGCCCGCTGCGCCGCCTCTACGCCCGCTACGGCATCCACGAAGCGGCCGGCGGGTCGGGGGCGGGAACGGCGGCCGAGGTGTCAGCCGGGGCGCAGAGATGAGCTACTGCAGTAATGCAGTAATACAGTAGAGCGGTGGTGACTCGGGACTTCCGGAGCGCCACCCGGCGACGTAGCGTTGACTCATGGACGGCGTGTCGGTGGGGGACGGGTACGCGGAGCAGCTCACCCAGGCGGACCTGCGGCTCATCGCCGCGGTGACCGAGCAGCCGGGGCCGCCGGGGCCGCCGGGCGATCCGGCCACGCTGGAGCGGCTGCTGGCCGATCCGCGGGTGTTCGAGGCCATCTTCGGATCGGGCTCGCTGGCGTCCCGGGAGGCCGTTCTCGTCTCGCCGTTCCTGGCCTTCGCGGTGGCCGTGCACCGCGCCGCCGCGGACCTGGCCGAGGTCAGGTACGTGGCCGAGCGGTCGGCGGCGCGGCAGCGGGTGCCGGTGTTCGACGCGCCGGAGTTGCGGGACTTCCTGGGGTCGGCCGAGCGGCGGCTGTTCCTGGCCGAACTGCTCAGCTCGTTCACCCGGGTCACCAGCGGCCGGTACGAGGTGAGCGTGGGCGGCCGGTCGCGGACCCGGCGGTTCAGCGAGCTGGACCCGGTCCGGCTGGCCGGGCTGCTGGACGCGGTGCCGGACGAGTCCCGGCCGGGCATCTACCGGCTGCTCGGTGACGTGGCCCTGTTCCTGTCCGGGGTGTTCCCGGACTACGTCGCCGGGCGGGCGTTCGGCCCGGTCAACGCGGCGCGGCTGCTCCGGGCGGCCCAGGTGCCCATCAACGAGCGTGAGCAGCTGGCCGCCACCCCGGACCTGGAACTGCTCGAGCACCTGGGTACCCGGTGGTACCGCTCGGCGCTGGCCCTGGCCCCGGTGCGGACCAGCCGGCTGTCGGTGGTGGCCGAGGTCGCCGACCGGTTCCGGCAGGGCCGGCGGGTGCTCAACCACGTGGCCGACCGGTACCTGATGGGCCCCGGCACCTCCTGGTTCGCGGCCCCGGGCCGGTGAGCATGCCGATGCGGGTGTTAGCGCGGAACGTCCCGCTGCGGTAGCGTCAGCGCCTGCTGGGGGGCTTGCGAGGGAGGGACCGCAATGAACCAAGTACCTGCGTCCGGGGTGCCGGACGAGAGCTACCTGCTGGACGTGCGCGAGGACGACGAGTGGACGGCCGGCCACGCGCCGGGGGCGGTGCACATCCCGCTCGGCCAGCTGGGTGGCCGCGCCGATCAGGTGCCGAAGGACCAGCCGGTCTACGTCATCTGCCGCGCGGGCGGCCGGTCGGCCCGGGCCGCCCAGCTGCTCGGGGCCAACGGCTGGGACGTGACCAACGTGTCCGACGGGATGCAGGGCTGGGAATCGTCCGGGCGCGCGATGGTCAGCGAGTCCGGCACGACGCCGTTCGTCGCCTGACCCGCTCGGGCTGACCCGGCGGGGTCTGGGCCTACTACGCCCTGGTGCCGGGCGCCCTCGACGCGGTGGCGGCCGTACTGACCGCTGGTCCGTGAGCCTGCCGGGCCCGCTCGTGCCGGCCATCGGCCAGCCAGGCCAACAGGCCCAGGACCGGGAACACGGCCGCCGTCACCGTGGCGGCGGCCCACCCGCCGTGGGCGTAGGCCTGTGAGCCGGCCGCGGACCCGGCCGCGCCGCCGATGAAGTACGTGGTCATGTAGATCGTGGTCAGCCGGGACCGGGCCGCGGGCAACAGGTCGTAGATCACGCTTTGGCTGATCACGTGCGAGGCCTGGACGGCGGCGTCCATCAGCAGCACGCCGATGATGAGCAGGATCAGGCTCCAGTGGCCCAGGTGGGCACCGCCCAGCCCGATGGGCAGGAACGAGACGGCGGTCAGCGCCAGCGCGGCCCCCGTCGCGTTCCAGCGCAGCCCGTGCCGGGTGTCCAGCAGCCGGCCACCGAACGCGGCGGTGACCGCTCCGGCCGCCCCGACCAGTGCGAACAGCCCGATGTCGAGCTGGGAGAAGCGGTACTGCGGGCCGGACAGCAGGAACGTGACCGTGGTCCAGAAGCAGCCGAACGCGGCGAACCCGCAGGCCCCGATCAGGGACCGCCAGCGCAGCACCGGCTCGGACCGGGCCACGGCCAGCACCCCGCGCATCTGGTCGCGGTAACTGACGGACAGCTCGCTTGTGTGGCCGGGCAGCGCCAGCCGCAGCGCGATCGTGGTCAGGGCCATGAACCCGGCCGCGGCCCCGTACACCACCCGCCAGCCGGCCAGCTGGGCGACGACACCGGAGAACGTGCGGGACAGCAGGATGCCGATCAGCAGGCCGCTCATCAGCGTGCCGATGACGCGGCTGCGCTGCTCGTCCGGGGCCAGCGTGGCCGCGTACGGGACCAGCATCTGCACCACCACCGAGGTGACGCCGATGACCACCGCCAGCGAGCCCAGCAGCTGCAGGTTCGGGGCCACCGCGCTGGCCGCCAGGGCCAGCGTGTCCACCGCCAGCAGCCCGGTCAGCAGTGGCCGCCGCCGCACGATGTCGCCGATCGGCACGACCAGCAGCAAGCCGGCCGCGTAACCGAGCTGAGCCGCGGTGACCAGCAGGGATGCCGACGCCGGGGAGACGTGCAGTGTGCTGCCGATGGCGTGCAGCAGCGGCTGCGCGTAGTACAGATTGGCCACCGTCACCGCGCACGTCACGGCCATCAGCCGGATCAGGGCGGTGGACAGGACCGCGGCCTGCGGGCGGGGCGCCTGCTCGGTCAAAGATCAAGCCCTTCATTTTTTAACGAGGCTTTGACCACACCGTGTACCGACCCCGTGCTTCGGACAACCGGGGCCGGCCAGCAAAAATGCCCCGGCAACTAAGCTTGATCCCCGGCACCTCCCTGATTGGAGAACACCGTGAAGTACGTCAACCTCGGATCCACCGGGCTGCGCGTGTCGCGTATCTGCCTGGGCATGATGAGCTACGGGAACGACAGCGAGCGCGCCTGGGTGCTGGATGAGGACACCGCCGAGCCGATCGTCCGGGCCGCCGCCGACGCCGGTGTGACCTTCTACGACACCGCCGACACGTACTCGGGCGGGGCCAGTGAGGTGGCGACCGGCCGCCTGCTGGGCAAGCTGTTCAGCCGGGACGAAGTGGTCGTGGCGACCAAGGTGTTCAACCCCATCGGGGCCGGCAGCGACAAGCCGGGCCGGAACGAGAACGCCCACGGCCTGTCGCGTAAGCACATCCTGGCCGGGATCGACGCCTCGCTGCAGCGGCTGGGCCTGGATTATGTGGACCTCTACCAGATCCACCGCTGGGACTACGGCACCCCGATCGAGGAGACGATGGCGGCGCTGCACGACGTCGTGCAGGCCGGCAAGGCCCGGTACATCGGGGCCAGCAGCATGTTCGCCTGGCAGTTCGCCAAGGCGCAGCACGTGGCTGAGCAGAACGGCTGGACGCCCTTCGTGGCCATGCAGAACCACTACAACCTGATGTACCGGGAAGAGGAGCGGGAGATGATCCCGCAGTGCCTGGACATGGGCGTCGGGGTCATCCCGTGGAGCCCGCTGGCCCGTGGCGTGTTGGCCGGGTCACGGAGCCGGGGCGGCCAGCAGCACACCACCCGGGCTGGTTCGGACTCGTTCATCGACACCCTGTACACCGACGCCGACTTCGACGTGGTGGACCGGGTGGCTGAGGTGGCCGAGCGCCGGGGCGTGCCGTCGGCTCAGGTCGCGCTGGCCTGGCTGCTGCAGCGGCCCGGGGTCACCGCCCCGATCGTGGGCGCGACCAAGCTCAGCCACCTGGAGGACGCCATCGCGGCGGAGCAACTCGAGCTGAGCGAGGACGAGGCCAAGCTGCTGGAGGAGCCGTACGTGCCGCACGCGGTGTCCGGCCACGTCTGACGGGCCGGGCCCCGGTATCGGGCCCAGCTCAGCCGGTGGTCACCGCGAGCACCAGCGGCAGCACCGCCGGCGCCCCGGCTTCGCGCAGCAGCTTGGCCGCGACCGTCATCGTCCAGCCTGATTCGATCCGGTCGTCGATGAGCAGGACCGGGCCGCCCGCCGCGGCCACGGCCTGCCCGAGCGGCTCAGGCACGGTGAAGGCGTCCCACACCGTGCGCAGCCGCTGGGCGCTGTTGTGCCGCCGTGGCCCGGGCGGGCCGTCGGTGTGGGCCAGCGCGCCCAGGTAGGGCATCCGGCCGATGTCGGCCAGGGCCTGGCCCAGGCTCTCGATCAGCAGCGGCCGGGTGGCCGACGGGAGAGTGGCCATCGCCACCGGGCGGTCGGCCCAGTCCCAGGCGGCCAGGACCTTGATCAGCGCCCCGACCAGGTCGGAGCCGGCTGGCTCGTCCGGTGCGCCGTCGGCCAG
>CAXUJF010000410.1:0-5771 GCA_964250865.1 uncultured Streptosporangiaceae bacterium | reverse complement strand
GACCAGGAACACCCAGCGCCAGCTGACCGCGACCAGCAGGCCGCCGATGACCGGCCCGAGCGCGGCGGCCATGCCGCCGGTGGCGGTCCAGGTCCTGACCGCACCGCTGCGCCGCTCCGCCGGATAGCTGGCCAGGACCAGGCTGAGCGAGGTGGGCGTGAGCAGGGCGGCGCCGGCCGCCTGTACCAGCCGGAACGCGATCAGCATGGGCACGCTGGTGGCCGCGCCGCAGGCGGCGGAGGCGGCGGTGAACACGGCCACGCCGAGCAGGAAACCGTACTTGCGCCGGTGCCGGTCGGCCAGCCGGCCCATCAGCACGAGCAGCGAGGCGTAGACGATCGCGTAGCCGTTGAGGACCCAGGACAGGTCGCCCAGGCTGCGGCTGCCCAGGTCCCGCGCGATGGCGGGCAGAGCCACGTTGACGATGAAGAGGTCCAGGCTGGCCAGCACGACGCCGGCACAGACGATGATCAGGACCTCACCCGGCCGGCCGCGCCGGGACCCCTGACTGAGCTCTGCCATAGCTAGACCGTACGGGGCTGACTTAGGTAAGCACAAGTCAGCCTGTCCGGCCAAGATCAGGCTGAGGCGGCCCTGCGGGCACGGATCTGACGCTTGATCCGGGCCAGCATGGCGGCCATGCCCCGCAGCCGCAGCGGGCTGACCAGGTCGGTCAGGCCGAGCTGGCTGGTGAACTCGGACGGGGTGGCCAGCACCTCGTCGGCCCCCAGGCCGTCCAGGCCGGCCTGCAGGATGCCGGCGAAGCCGCGGGTGGTCGGCGCCTCCGGCGGGGCGTCGAAGAACAGGTGCACGGTGTCGTCCGGGGCCACCTCCACCGCCAGGAACAGCGGCGTCTGGCACTCCGGGACCTGCTCCAGCAGGTCCCGGTGGCCGGCGTACCGCTCCGGCAGCGGCGGCAGATCGTCGGAGAACTCCAGCAGCAGCTGCAGCCGCTGCTGGCCCGGCAGCGCGTTGAAGTCCTCGACGATCTCGGCCAGCCGCGGGTTGAGCGTGCCGGTGGTCACGGCTGGGCGCCGCGGGTGATGGGGACGCGGACGCTGTTGCCCCACTCGGTCCAGGATCCGTCGTAGTTGCGGACCTGACCGAAGCCGAGCAGGTGGGTGAGCACGAACCAGGTGTGGCTGGACCGTTCGCCGATCCGGCAGTAGACGATCACGTCGTCACCGGAGTCCAGGCCGGCCTCGCCGCCGTAGATGTCCTCAAGCTCCTTGCGGCCGCGGAACGTGCCGTCCTCGGCCGCGGCCCGGGCCCACGGGACGTTACGGGCGCCGGGGATGTGGCCGCCGCGCACCGCGCCTTCCTGCGGGTAGTCCGGCATGTGCAGCAGCTCACCGCTGTACTCCCCGGGCGAGCGGACGTCGATCATCGGCTGGCCCAGGTGGTCCACGACCTGCTCGCGGAACGCGCGGACGCCGCTGTCGTCCCGCTCGACCACCGGGTAGTCGGTGCGCGGGCGGTCCGGCGCTTCCCTGGTCAGCGGGCGCTCCTCGGCGATCCACTTGGCCCGGCCGCCGTCGAGCAGGCGCACGTCGGGGTGGCCGAACAGGGTGGCGACCCAGAGCGCGTATGCGGCCCACCAGTTGTTCCGGTCGCCGTACAGCACCAGCGTGGTGTCGCGGGAGATGCCCTTGGCCGACATCAGAGCGGCGAAGCCCTGGCCGTCCACGTAGTCGCGGGTGTCCGGGTCGTTCAGCTCGGTGTGCCAGTCCAGCTTGACCGCACCGGGAATGTGGCCGGTCTCATAGAGCAGTACGTCCTCGTCGGACTCGGCTACGACCAGGCCGGGGTCGTCGAGGTGCGCGGCCAGCCAGTCGGTCGACACGAGCTTCCCCGGGTGCGCGTAATCGCCGAACTTGGCCGCATCATCGTTGGGCAGCGCCATCGCTTCCTCGTCTCCTCCGGCAGGCGAACTTCTCGCAGGCACAGTAACGCGCAAGGCCGCCCAGCCCTTCCCCCGGGACCGGCCCGGGATGGAATTTGGGCGGCCTGGGCGCGTTATAGCGGCATGAGCACAATTGAACTGACGAAGGACACCTTCGAGGAAACCGTGACCCAGCCCGGCATCACGCTGGTCGACTGGTGGGCCGAATGGTGCGGGCCGTGCAAGCAGTTCGGGCCGGTGTTCCAGGCCGCGAGCGAGGAGCACGAGGACGTTCGTTTCGGCAAGATCGACACCGAGGACCAGCAGGAGCTGGCCGCCGCCGCCGCGATCACCTCGATCCCGACGCTGATGGCGTTCCGCGACGGCATCCTGGTCTTCTCCCAGCCCGGTGCGCTGCCCGCCCCCGCGCTCGAGCAGGTCATCAAGGCCGTCCAGGACCTGGACATGGACGAGGTCCGGGCCGAGGTGGCCAAGCAGCAGGCCGGCAGCCCGGCCGCAGGTCCCAGCGCCGCCGAGTAAGTTCCCGCCCGTCGTTGACACCCTCGCCCGCTGGTGTGATCGTGCTAACCAGCCAGTAACAAGCTGTGGTAGCCCACCCGGACGAGGAACGACGTCGATGCCTCAGACCAGCCTGCCCGCAGGGCGCAGTTACGCCTCCGGCACCTACCCGGTGGCCCTCCTCGGCGACACGATCGGGGACAACTTCGACGCCGCGGCGAGCAGGTTCGGCGACCGGGAAGCCCTGGTCGACGTGGCGGCCGGCCGCCGGTGGAGCTACCGCGAGCTGGCCGCTGACGTGGACGCGCTGGCCCGCGGGTTGCTCGGCCGCGAGATCAGCCCGGGCGACCGGGTCGGGATCTGGGCCCCCAACTGCGCCGAGTGGACGCTGACCCAGTACGCCACGGCCAAGATCGGCGCGATCCTGGTCAACATCAACCCCGCGTACGGAGCCCGGGAACTGGCGTACGTGCTACGCCAGTCCGGGGTCCGGCTGCTGATCGCGGCCCCGGCCCACCGCTCGTCCAACTACGCGGCGATGATCGACGAGGTCCGGCCGTCCTGCCCGGACCTGGAGCAGGTCGTCCTGCTCGGCAGCGCCGAGTGGGACGAGGTGGCCAGCGCGGAACGCGGCGCCGATCCGGCCGCGCTGGCGGCGATCAGCACCACGCTGAGCGCGGACGACCCGATCAACATCCAGTACACCTCGGGCACCACGGGATTCCCCAAAGGCGCGACGCTGTCCCACCACAACATCCTCAACAACGGGTTCTTCGTGGGCGAGCTGTGCCAGTACACCGAGGCCGACCGGATCTGCATCCCGGTGCCCTTCTACCACTGCTTCGGCATGGTCATGGGCAACCTGGCCGCCACCAGCCACGGCGCGGCCATGGTCATCCCCGCACCGGCCTTCGACCCGGCGGCCACGCTGAGCGCGGTCGCGGCCGAGCGCTGCACCTCGCTCTACGGCGTGCCGACGATGTTCATCGCCGAACTGGCCCTGCCCGGCTTCGCCGATTACGACCTGGCCAGTCTGCGCACCGGCATCATGGCCGGCTCCCCCTGCCCGGTCGAGGTGATGAAGCAGGTCGTGGAGCGGATGCACATGGACGAGGTGAGCATCTGCTACGGCATGACCGAGACCTCGCCGGTGTCGACCCAGACCCGCGCGGACGACTCGATCGACCGCCGGGTGTCCACCGTGGGCCGGGTGGGCCCGCACCTGGAGGTCAAGATCGTCGACCCGGAGACCGGGCGGACCGTACCGCGCGGCCAGCCAGGCGAGCTGTGCACCCGCGGTTACTCGGTCATGCTCGGCTACTGGGAAGAGCCGGACAAGACGGCCGAGGCCATCGACGCGGCCCGCTGGATGCACACCGGCGACCTGGGCGTGATGGACGACGAGGGTTACGTGAACATCACCGGCCGGATCAAGGACATGGTGATCCGCGGCGGCGAGAACATCTACCCGCGCGAAGTCGAAGAGCTGCTGTACACCCACCCGGACGTGCTGGACGCGCAGGTCATCGGGGTGCCGGACGAGAAGTACGGCGAAGAGCTGATGGTGTGGGTGCGGATGCGGGACGGCGCCGACCCGCTCACGATCGACGCGGTGCGCGAGTTCTGCACCGGCCAGATCGCCCGGTACAAGATCCCCCGGTACGTGCACGTGACCGAGGAGTTCCCGATGACCGTGACCGGGAAGATCCGCAAGATAGAGATGCGGGAACGGTCCATCGGCTTGCTGGGGCTAGAGGACGCGGCGAAGGAGCAGCACGCCTAGGGCGCGCGGCCCGCACTGACCGGGACCGGGCGAGGGGCGGGCGCGGAGTGATTTCCTTTGCGGACGCCGCCGAAGAACAGGGCTGCGACCAGCAGGATCGCGATCAGGATCAGGATCCACAGCAGGCAGCCACCCAGGCGCGGCCGGAATGGCCGTTCGCGCCCCGTCTTGCGGTTCACTCGCCAGGCCATCCGGAACATATCTCGGTTATGCCCGGGCATAGTCAACTATGCACTGACCGAGAAAAGGAACTGCCGAGATGGCGTGAGGTAGCTAATGGCCGGATCTTCCCGCGACGTGACCGACGCAGGACCCCGGGAACATACCACCGTGGTCCTGCAGAAACGTGGCTCCCTGCTCGGCCGGCTGGGCACGATCGTCGGCGTGGTCGCCGGACTGGTGGTGCTGGCGCTGGTCCTGTCGGCCGTGCACCTGCTGCCGCAGCTACGGAACCCGTTCGCTGAGACCACCACCGACCGCAGCCAGCCGGTGGTGCTGAAATCAATCAGCCAGCTCAGCCGCTACGAGGCGGCCACCGGCTCGTTCGAAGTCGTGGTCGACCTGCAGAGCCATTCTTTCCTGCCATCGTTCATCGAAGGCCACGACACGTTGTTTGTCGGCCAGGGCAGCGATATCGCCTACGTGGACTTTTCCCAGCTGAAAGGCCAGGCCATTTCCGTTTCCGCGGATCGGACCGCGGTCACCGTGAAACTGCCCAAGGCCCAGCTGGAGCCCGCGGTGCTGAACGTGCACCAGTCCTACGTGTACGCCCAGCAGGAGGGCGTGGCCAACCGGATCGGGGACTTCTTCTCCGGCAACCCGAACAACCAGCAGAAGGTCTACGAGGCCGCGCAGACCAAGATCCAGAACGCGGCCGAAAGCAGCCAGCTGGTCTCCCAGGCTCAGAGGAACACCCAGTCCATGCTGACCGGCATGCTCAAGTCGCTGGGCTTCCAGCAGGTCACGGTCACGTTCGGGTCGAACTAGCCCGGCGGGCTACTCCGGCTGAGCGGGCGGATACGGGGTGATGGCCACGGTGATGTTGTCCAGGCCACCCGCCTCCACCGCGTACCGGACCAGCGCCGCCGACGCGACGTCCGGCTCGGTCATCGCGCTGGGCAGCGCGATGACGGCCAGCTTGGCCCCGTCGGGGTCGTAGTTCCACAGGCCGTCCGAGCAGAGCATCAGCGCGCCCGGGCCGGGCGGGGTGAACTGCCCGACGTGCGGGTAAGCCTCGCGGGCGCCGACGCCGATCCAGCGGGTGACCACATGAGCCTGCGGCGATTCCAGCGCCTCGGACTCGTGTAGCAGGCCCTGGGCCACCATCTCCTCGGCCAGCGAGTCGTCCCGGGTCAGCAGGTGCGCCTCGGGATCAGGGGTGGAGTCCAGCCAGTAGGCGCGGCTGTCCCCCATCCAGCACAAGGTGATCGTGTCCCCGGCGATGACGGCGGACACGTAGGTGGCGGCCGGGGTGTCGTCGGACTCGCTGGCCAGCTCGTCCACCGCCGCCCGGGCCGCGGCTACGGCCTGCTCGGCGCTCTCGGCCGGGTCGACCCCGGTCTGCGCGGCGACGGCCAGCGTCTGCAC
>CAXUJF010000409.1:0-5802 GCA_964250865.1 uncultured Streptosporangiaceae bacterium | reverse complement strand
ATCCGGCGCTGACGATCGCCGCCGTGCTCGGCGCGCCCGCGGCCGACGCGCCGCGGCTGCAGCAGTGGTCGAACCTGGTGCAGCGCCAGTTCGACATCGCAGCGCTGCAGTCCCAGGTGCCCGAGATCGAGCAGGCCGTGGCCGAGGTCAGCGCGTACGCGGCCGCGCTGCTGGACGAACGGCGGGAACAGCCGCGGGACGACCTGGCCAGCGCGCTGCTGGTGGCCGAGGCGGACGGGGACGGGCGGCTCGGCCCCGCCGAGTGCGTGAACCTGGTGGTGAACGTGCTAGCGGGGGCGATCGACACCACACAGAGCCAGCTTGGCCACGCGCTGCGGCTGTTCGCGGCGTACCCGGAGCAGTGGGCCCGGCTGGCGAGCGACCCCTCGCTGGTAGCGCGGGCGGTCCAGGAAGTGCTGCGATTCGAGCCGATCACCCCGTTCACCGCGCGGATCTGCACCGACGACATCGAGTACCGCGACGTCACGTTCCCGGCCGGGACGATCGTGGCGGTGTGCGCCGAACGGGGCAACCGTGAGGCAGGCGGCGAGGAGTTCGACGTCACCGCCGAACGCGACGCCGGCCTGCTGACGTTCGGAGCGGGCCCGCACTTCTGCCTGGGGATCAATCTGGCCCGGGCCGAGCTGGCGGAAGCGCTCACGTTCCTGGCCCCGCGGATGCCGGAGCTGGCCCTGGACGGAGAGCCGGAGCTGGGCGGCGTGGAGGGGATCTACGGCATCGACCGGCTGCCGTTGCGCTGGGCCGGGCCGTCCTGACGCAGCCTCCGTGACCCTGACCGACGCGCTCGTCCTGTTGGCGGCGGGCACCGCGGCCGGGCTGGCGAGCACCGTGTTCAGCCTGGCGTCGCTGGTCTCCTACCCGGTTCTGCTGGCGCTGGGCCTGCCGCCGCTGACCGCGAACGTGACCAACACGGTGTCGCTCGTGCTGACCGGCGCCGGTTCGGCCATCGGCTCCAAGCCGGAGCTGACCGGTCAGGGCACCCGGGTCCGCCGGTTCGGGACGGTCACCGCGCTGGGCGGGGCGGCCGGCGCGGCGGCACTGCTGCTCTCCCCCGCCCACAGCTTCGAGCTGGTCGTGCCGGTGCTGATCGGCGGGGCGGCGGTGCTGCTGCTGATCCAGCCACGGGTCAAGAGCCTGTCGGCCCGGCCCGATGGCGAGCGCAGTATCCCGCTGACGATGGCCCTGTTCGCGGCGGCCATGTACGTGGGTTACTTCGGCGCGGGCGGTGGCGTGCTGCTGCTGGCCGTGCTCGGGATCATGATCGACGAGGCCCTGACCCGGCTGAACGCGCTCAAGAACGTGATCAGCGGGCTGGCCAACTTCGTGGCTGCCGTGGGGTTCGCGGTGTTCGCCCCGGTGCGCTGGTCCATCGCGGCGCCGCTGGCCGCGGGCTTCCTGATCGGTGGGTGGACCGGGCCCAAGGTGGTCCGCCGGGTACCGCCGGAGGAACTGCGGGTGGTCGTCGCGCTGGCCGGGGTGGGGCTGGCGATCAAACTGGGCTGGAGCGCCTACGGGTTACCAGGCCGACCCGGCCCGCTGGACCGGGCCGCTGGACCGGGCCGGTGGACCGGGCCCGCGGGAACGGGCCGCTGGACCGGGCGGGCGGATTTGCCGGTGCTGCCCGCAGTTGCGTCATTTGAGGCAATGGCGGACGGCTTGGCTAATTAAAATCGCTATCAGCTGAGATTGCACAGGTCTACCCTGTGTATAACGAAATCACGGGGCGTCTTTCAAGAGTCCGGCTATGGCTGCGCTTGTCCTTATTGCCCTGGTCGCAGGGGGCGGTTACCTTATTTCCCTGCGCATCCACCCACTCAAGCGCTGCCCGGTGTGCAAGGGACAGGGGCGGCACTTCGGCGCCGTGTACGGCTACGCGCACCGGCGCTGCCGGGCCTGCGGCGGCTACGGCCGGAAAGACCGGCTCGGGGCCAAAGTGTTTTTCGGCGGCACCAACAATTCCGGTCTCTACCGGCCGAAATAACGTCACTCTAACCCTGTATCGCGCCATAACCCGCCGACAGGTGAAATTGCGGGCTTTTCGGCCTGATATTGACTCTGGTGCTTCGGCCGACGGACTAATGGCGTGACCTTAGCGCTACACCTCCCGCGCGGGGATGACGAATACCTTGCCGCTGACGCCATTCTCGACCGCCTCGTGCGCGGCGGCGACGTCGTCGAGCAGGTACCGGTGCGGGGTCAGCGGGGTCAGGGCCCCGTCTTCCAGCGCCGCGGTGATGTCGGCCGCGCCCTGGGCCAGAGCGGCCGGCGGGACGCCGTACAGCAATACGAACCGCAGCGTCACGTTGGCCGCCATGCAGGCGCGTACCGGCAGCACCGGGTTCTGGCCGTCGGCGGCGTAGGTGACGATCACCGTCTCCGGGCCGGACAGGGCCAGGTCGGCGTCCAGGTTCGCGGTCAGCGCGACCTCGATGATCCGGTCCACCTGCTCGGCGAACGGCCGCACCTGCTCGGCCACGTCAGCCTCGCGGTAGTTGACCACCAGGTCGGCCCCGGCGGCACGGGCCTGTTCCGCCTTCTGCTCGCTGCTGACCGTGGTCACGACCCGGGCCCCGCCGCGCTTGGCCCACTCGATGGCGTAGTGCCCGACCGCACCCGCCCCGCCCTGGACCAGCACGGTCTTCCCGGTCACCGGCCCGTCGGCGAAGACGCAGCGGTGCGCGGTCAGCGCGGGCACGCCCATGGTCGCGCCGAGTTCCATGCTCGCGCGGCTGGGCAGCGGTACGGCCAGATCGGCCGGGACCACGGTCCATTCGGCCACCGTGCCCCAGCGCCGTCCGTGCGCGGCGAAATACAGCCACACGCGCTGCCCCTTCCGCGCCGGGTCCACACCCTCGCCGACCTTGTCGATGACGCCGGCCCCGTCCTGGTGCGGGATCTGGAACCCGTCGATCGGGCGCGGCACGGCACCGCTGCGCGCCTTGACGTCGGTCGGGTTGACCCCGGAGGCGTGGACCCGGACCCGGACCTCGCCGGGGCCCGGTTCGGGCCGCTCGGTGTCGGTCACGGTCAGCACGTCGCGCGCGGGGCCCGTCTTCTCATACCGTGCCGCTTTCACAGGTGTTCCTCCCGGCGTCGTCGCTTGATCGATCGCAGGTCCATCTTCCACCGGCTTCGGATGGCTTCCACCGGCGGAGGCGGCCAGAGCGCCATCCACCGGCGGAGGCGGCCAGAGCGCACCCGGTAGGATCACTGATCGTGGAACAGCGGGTGTTGGGCCGGACCAATCGGCCCGTTTCGGTGATCGGGCTCGGTACCTGGCAACTCGGGGCCGACTGGGGCGACGTCAGCGAGCGCGACGCGCTCGATGTGCTGCAGGCGGCGGTGGAGTCCGGGGTCACATTCCTGGACACCGCCGACGTGTACGGGGATGGCCGCAGCGAGCGGATCATCGGCCGGTTCATCGCGGGCAACGCCGGGCAGGGCCTGACCGTGGCGACCAAGATGGGCCGCCGGGTCGACCAGGTACCGGAGAACTACACGCTGGAGAACTTCCGGGCCTGGACGGACCGGTCGCGGGTCAACCTGGGGGTGGACACGCTGGACCTAGTGCAGCTGCACTGCCCGCCGACGGCGGTGTTCGCCAGCGACCAGGTGCTTGACGCGCTGGACACCTTGGTCAGCGAGGAGCGCATCGCGGCCTACGGGGTCAGCGTGGAGACCACGGACCAGGCCCTGACCGCGATCGCGCGGCCCGGCACGGCCACCGTGCAGATCATCTTCAACGCGTTCCGGCGCAAGCCGCTGGACCGGGTGCTGCCGGCCGCGGCCGCGGCCGGGGGGGGGGGCATCGCCCGGGGGGCGCGGGGGGCGGGCCGGGGGTGCGGGCGGGTCAGGCGGGGCACCCAGTTCGCGGCCAACGATCACCGGAACTTCAATCGCCACGGTGAGGCGTTCGACGTCGGCGAGACGTTCTCCGGCGTCGACTACGACACCGGAGTGGAGGCGGCACGGGAGTTCGCCGCGCTGGCGCCGGCCGGAGCCAGCCCAGCCCAGACCGCGCTGCGCTGGATCATCCAGCAGCCCGGCGTGACCACGGTCATCCCGGGGGCCAGCAACGTGGAGCAGGCCCGGCAGAACTCCGCCGCGGCCGATCTGCCCCCGCTGGATCAGCCCACCATGGACGCGATCGAGAACCTGTACGACAAGTACTTCCGCGCGTCCGTCCACAGCCGCTGGTGACCCTGGTGACCTGGATGGCCTGGTGGCTTTGGTGACCTGGTGAGCGCGGACACCTGGGCCACGGTCGCGGACCTGGCCACCGCGCTGGGCACGCTGGTGCTGGCGGTGGCCACGTTCTCGGCGGTGCGGTCGGGCAACCGCACCGCCCGGGCGGCCGAGCAGTCGTTGCTGACCAGCCTGCGGCCGCTGCTGATGCCGTCGCGGCTGAGCGACGAGCCACTCAAGGTCAACTTCGGCGACAACAAGTGGGTCCGGGTGCCGGGCGCGTCCGCGGTGGCCGAGATCGGCGGCGGGGACGGCAGACTGGGGCCCCGGGACAGCGTGATCTACTTTTCGGTGTCGCTCCGCAACGTGGGCAGCGGGATCGCCGTGCTGCACGGCTGGCGGCTGATGACGAACCAGGCACCGCAGCCTAACGAGCCGATGCCAGCGCTGAGCGAGTTCGTCATGCAGACCCGGGACATGTACATCCCGGTGGGCGACATCGGATTCTGGCAGGGGGCGATCCGGGACCTGGCCGACCCGCGCTACCCGGACGCCCGGAAGACGGTTGAAAACCGCGGCGATTGGATGGTCGACCTGCTGTACGGCGACCAGGAGGGTGGCCAGCGGGCCATCAGCCGGTTCCGGTGCCAGCCGCGGCCCTGGCTAGCACAGCCGCGGGACGGCGATTCTCCGCCGGGGGTGGATTCCGGCGGGACCGGTGGCGGCGAGCGGAGTGCCGACGGGCACAGTGACGACAGGCACAGTGACGACAGGCACAGTGACGATGACCTGTGGCTGGCCACGGTGGCGCGGCACTGGACCATCGACCAGCCCGATCCGCGCTCGGCCGACCGGCCGGGCGGCTCGTAGCGGGGCCGGCTGACCGGCACGTTGGCACCGGCGGTCCGGCTACTAGCCGTACGTTGGCACCAACGGTCCGGCGGCGAGCCGGTGCGGCGGCGAGCCGGTGCGGCCGGACGCTGGGCTCTCAGGCAGTGGGCCGAGCGCGCAGCAGGCCAGGGCCGGTTGCGGACCTGAAGGCCGAGAGCCCGGGCCCATCGCAGGCGCGGGGCTACGTCTAACGAAGTTCTTATGGTAGGAGCCTCGTTATTCTGAAAAATTGCTCAGTGATGCACGATCGCCGTGTGAACGAGGCGACACGACGGCGGGGCCGGGGACGGCACACCAGCCTGGTCGGCGCGGCCCCGGGTGGGTCCGATGCGGCGGACCTTGTGTTCGGGGCGTGGCCGC
Source organism: uncultured Streptosporangiaceae bacterium (assembly GCA_964250865.1). Taxonomy (GTDB): domain Bacteria; phylum Actinomycetota; class Actinomycetes; order Streptosporangiales; family Streptosporangiaceae; genus Bog-532. Next base: position 345 of record CAXUJF010000409.1, on the reverse strand, counting down.
CGACGCCGACGCCAGCGACGCCGACGTACCTGACCGGACCCGGTGCCGGCGGGGCCCGGGTGTACATCCGCGGCGAGGAGCCCGGGTCGGCCGCCGAGACCGTGGTCCTCGGGGGTCTGTCCCGGGTGAGGCCGGCGCTCCCAGCTACCGCGGTCGCCCCGGTGCGGCCGCGTTACCGATGGCACGGGCGGCTGGCCCTGGCGGGCGCCGGGCTCGTTCTGCTCGTGGTGGCGGGGTATCTCGGGATACCGCCGTTGCTGAGCGCGCTGGGGCTGGGGCCACAGGTCGTGTGCCGGGTCTGCCAGTTCCCGATTCCGTCGTCCGCGGCGATCGGCCCGGGGTCGG
>CAXUJF010000408.1:0-5806 GCA_964250865.1 uncultured Streptosporangiaceae bacterium | reverse complement strand
GGGGCTGGAATCCGACGACCTGCGCTGGTTCGGGGAGCAGTGGAGCCCCGACCCGGCCCGCCGGGCCGACCCGGCGGTCAGCCCGCTGCAGGCCGACCTGAGCGGCCTGCCGCCGACCGTGATCGCGACCGCCGGGCACGACCCGCTGTACGACGAGGGCGCGGCGCTGGCCCGGCTGATGGCCGCGGGCGGCGCGGACGTCCGCCATCGGCCGCACCCGGGCCTGGTGCACGGCTTCCTGGGCCTGGGGCAGGTCTCGCCCGCGGCTGCCCAGGCCAGCGAGGACCTGTTCCGCGCCTACGGCGACCTGGTGCACGGGCCGACCGGGCGGGCCAGTTAGCGGGAGCCAGCTAGCCCGTGGCGGAGCCGCCGGCGATCTCGTAGGACCACAGCTCGCTGTGGGTACCGACCGCGGGCGGCGCCGCACCACCGCCCCGTTCGGCCGCGGACCGGTGCCCGTGCGCGAACGCGGGGGAGTGGACCCAGGCCTCGAACGATTCCTCGTCCCGCCACCGGGTCACCACCAGCCAGGTGGTGCGGTCGTCGGCCGGCTTGAGCAGTTCGAACCCTTCGAAGCCGTCCTGGTCATCGACGGCACCCGCGCGGGCGGCGAACCGGTGGGCCAGTTCGTTCCCGCTGTCGGCGGGCACGTCAATCGCGTTGATCTTCACTACGGTCATGGCTCGATGATGCCAGTCGGGCGGAGCAGGGCCGGCCTCCCCCGGCCCGGGCCCGCGCAACCGGTCAGTGCAACCGGTCAGCCGCGCAGCAGCGGCTTGCCCAGTGGCATCGCCGGCCCGCCGGTGGCCAGCGAGGCTGCGCCGAAGAACAGGTAGACGCCGATCGCCGTGAATGCGAACACCGCGTAGCCGCCCGCCTTGAGCAGCCCGGTGGAGCCCTCGTTGACGCCCAGGAACACCAGCAGCAGGGCCACGTCGACCACGAAGAACAGCGCGGTGTACGCGGACGGCAGCCGCAGCGTGGCCAGCGTCAGCATCACGATGACCACCAGCCAGGAGACCAGGAACAGCTCCTGGGTCGATTGCGCGGCCGCTGCGGTGATGCCGAACCAGTTGTGGGTGAGTCCCAGCACCAGGATGGCGTAGCTGAACCAGAAGCCGGCGAAGATGCCGAGTACGGCGGCCACCGCGTTCTGCCCGAGCGCCGCGGCCCAGATCGTGGAGATGATCAGGCCGACCGCGGTCGCGGCCAGGATGATCGGCAGGGACGCGCCGGTCGCGGTGGCGGGGACCACCCCGACCAGTACCAGCGCGAGGGCCGTGGCACCGGCGATGAAGGTCGGTAGGCCCAGCATGAGCGGATCGCCAAACAATGGGCCGACCGCGGCTTGTTCGGTCAGCTCCTCGGCTTCGGTGACCTCAACGGAGCCGGGTTGTCCTTCGTTGGCGCTTGAGTCGACAGCGGTCATCGCTGCTCCTTTGCTTGGCAGACCTCCACCGCCCCGCATATGCGGGCCTATGGCATGCGTACCCCCGCCATGACCTGCCGGTTCTCTCACTTTGAACCACGAGCCCGATTTGTCCGGCCGTGCGCCGCCTGGTTGATCGTTCAACTGAGGTGTGATCATCATGACGAGGTGTGATCATGATGCGGCGGGACGGGGAACGATATCGGTGTGGCCAACAATGACCGGGTGCAGGCGGCCGCCGACCAGCTGTACGCGGCCGACCCCGCCGAGTTCACCGACCGGCGCAGTGACCTGGTGGCGCAGGCCCGCGCGGACGGAGACCAAGCCGCGGCCCGGGCGACCGGGGCGGGGCCCCGCCCGCCCCGGGCGGCGGTGGGCGGCAACCCGCTGCCCCGGGCCGACCCGGACGCGGGCGCCCGGCGCGGCGGGCTGGGCGACGAACTGCGGGCCGCGGAAAGCGCGCTGGACGGGGGCAAGCTCCGGGAACTGTCCCAGACCCGCCGGAAGCTGCTCGGCGACCTGACCCGGCAGGCCCTGGACGGAGCCGGCGTCACCGACCCCCCGGACGCGCTGCAGCAGGAGGTGACCGGCACGCTGAGCGCGGCCCTGGCCGACCCGGAGGTGGCGGCGAGGGTCGGGCAGGCCCAGCTGGCCAAGTCGGTCCAGCCGGCCGGCTTCGGCTTCGGCCTGGCTAACGCCGAAGAGGCCGATGACGACAATGACGCCGAGCCGAGCGCGCCGCCTGCCCCGAGCCCCCGGCCGCGCGGTGCTGGCCAGAAAGGGGCTGGCCAGAAAGGGGCCGGCCAGAAGGGGACCGGCCAGACGAGGGCTGAGGCCAAACGGGCCGCCCAGGAGCAGGCCGATCGCGAGCGGGCCGCCCGCGAACAGGCTGAGCGGGAGCGCCAGCGCCGGGCCATCGACGAGGCCGAACAGACTTTGGCCGAAGCCGACCGCGTGGCCGACAGCGCGCAGACGGCCGAAGCGGACCGGGCATACACCGTCCGCCAGCTGGAGGAGCAATTGGAAGACGCCCAGGACGCGCTGGCGGACGCGAAACGCCGGTCCCGGGAGGCCCGCACGGCCCAGCGGCAGGCCCGCAAGGCCCTCGAATGGCTCCGCGAACGGGCCGGCTCGTGAGCCGGACTCGGTAACCAGTTACACGTAACGGCCGTGTATCGGGCAGGCTGGGATCATGGCAGACTCGCTGACCCTGATGGCCGTGCACGCGCACCCCGACGATGAATCCTCCAGCACCGGCGGCGTGCTGGCCACCTACTCCGCTGAGGGCATCCGCACCGTCGTGGTGACCTGCACCAACGGCGAGTTCGGCGACGCGCCGGGTGGTATCAAGCCGGGCCAGGACGGGCACGACGAGGCCACCGTGGCCCAGATCCGGCTGGCCGAGCTGCGCCAGGCCACCAAGCTGCTCGGGGTCAGTGACCTGGAACTGCTCGGCTACCACGACTCGGGCATGCCGGAATGGGACTACAAGAACCGGCCCGACGCGTTCTGTAACGTGCCGCCGGCCGAGGTCACCGGCCGGATCGCGGCGCTGATCGAGCACTACCGCCCGCAGGTGGTCATCACCTACGACGACAAGGGCCTGTACCAGCACCCCGACCACGTGTACGCCAGCCAGATGGCCCAGGCCGCGGTGGCGGAGACCGGCATCCCGGCCAAGCTGTACCTGTCCACCATCCGGGGCAGCAGCTGGACCAAGCTCCGCGACGCCCTGCGCGAGGCCGGCGTCGAGTTCCCCGACATGGAACTCACCGACTCCCAGCGCGAGCAGGCCGCCGCGACCGAGGCCGCCATCACCACCACGGTCGACATCCGCCCCATGCTCAGCCGCAAGCGCGAGGCCCTGATGGCCCACGTCAGCCAGATCCAGGAGTCCTGGTTCGCCAAGCTCCCGCCCGAACTGGCCGAGGAGACCTTCGGGTTCGAGTCCTTCATCCGGACCCGCGACACCACGGGTGCCCCCATCCCCGAGACCGACCTGTTCGCCGGGCTGCGCTGACGTTAGGGGCGGGCGACGTAGCCCAGCTTCTTGTCCACCACGTTGAGCAGGGGCTGGCCAGCCCGGTAACGGCGCAGCTGATCGGTGAACAGGCCACCCACCGCCTGTTGCCAGCCGACGAAGTCCCCGGACATGTGCGGGGACACGATCACGTTGGGCCGGTCCCACCACGGCGCGTCCGGTGGCAGCGGCTCCTGGGCGAACACGTCCAGCGCCGCGCCGCCGATCGCGCCGGCCGTCAGCGCGGACACCAGCGCAACCTCGGCGACCAGCGCGCCCCGGCCCACGTTGATGAGCCAGGCGGCCGGGTCCATCAGGTCCAGTTCGGCCGGCCCGATGACGGCCCGGGTGGATTTGGTCAATGGCAGCGCCAGAATGACGAAATCCGCCGCGGGCAGCAGAAGGGGCAGCTCGGCCAGCGACGTTATCTCACCCAGCTCCCCGTCATTTCTGTGCTGGCGGGCGACGCAGCGGACCGACAGCCCGGCCCGGTTCAGGGCCCGGTAGATCGAGCGGCCAATTCCGCCCGCGCCCAGAATGACCGCGCGGCTGCCGGAAAGCAGTTTCGTCTCCCGGTGCCGCCATTGACGCTGGGCCTGGAACCGCAGGGTCGCGGCCAGGTCCGCGCAGATCGCGGCGACCAGCGCCAGCGTGTAGCCGGCCATGGCTTCATCGAATACGCCGGCCGCGTTGGTGAGGACCACATCACTGTCGATGAGCTCAGGAAACAGCAGCCAGTCGACCCCGGCCGTCGGGGCGGCGACCCAGCGCAGCCGACGGCTCCAGCCCCAGTGCTCACGCAGCCAGCCGACACGCTCCCACAGGAACACAACGTCGGCGTCGGCGGCATCCTGGGCCAGCTGCGCCCCGGACGAGACGAGCCGGATCTCGCATCCCGGCCAATTCAGCCGCAGCCCGGGCGGCACCGCATCCGCGCCGACCCCCAGCACCGCTACTACCGACGTATCCGGCACCAATTGTTCACGCCCCCATTCATTTCGCCATGGAAAAAGTAACCTCAGCCCACCGCCAGCACCGTTAAAAAATCGAATCATTTTAATAAGCTCTTCAATCCCCAGCTCACAGCCAGCCGCCCTAGCTCGCACCACCGAGGGGGTGGCGAGTCGACCTATTCGGCCTAGCGAGCCCCGGGCCTTGTGCCCGGGCGAGTGGCCGAAATTACGGTAATTACCGTCGCGGGAAGTTGGGGGGCAGGGGGTCATCCCCCGGACGGGAACTGACGGTTCTGTCTCCCCGAAACAACCTCTTAAGCCCGGAAATTACCCCATTATTAGAGAGTCGCCGGGGACGGGCCATGGGAGGCCAATGATTGTGTCGCAGCCAACGCTGGAGTCGCTGCGCCGTTGGGACCCGGAACAGATCGGGCCGTACACGCTGCTCGGCCGGCTGGGCGCCGGCGCCATGGGTCAGGTCTACCTGGGCCGATCCACCGCGGGCCGGCTGGTTGCGGTCAAGACGATCAAGATCGAACTGGCCGAGGAGCCCGGTTTCCGGGCCCGGTTCGGCCGTGAGGTGGCGGCGGCCCGGCGGGTCAGCGGCGTGTTCACCGCGGCCGTGGTGGCGGCGGACGCCGAGGCCGACGTGCCCTGGCTGGCCACCGCCTACGTCCCGGCGCCGTCGCTGAGCAAGCTGGTCAAAGCGACCGGGCCGCTGCCGGTGCCGACCGTGCGGTGGCTGGCGGCCGGCTGTGCCGAGGCGCTGGAGTCCATCCACCTGGCCGGCCTGGTGCACCGCGATCTCAAGCCGTCCAACGTGCTGGTGGCGCCGGACGGTCCCCGGGTGATCGACTTCGGCGTGGCCCGGGCGGCCGAGCGGGTCGCGCTGACCGTGACCCGCGGCGCGGTCGGCACCCCAGGCTACATGGCCCCCGAACAGGCCCGGGACTCCCAGCATGCGTCGCTGGCCAGCGACGTGTACTCGCTCGGGGCCACGCTGCTGTACGCCGCCACCGGGCACGCGCCGTACCACGGCGACACCGTGATGGACGTCCTGGTCAAGCTGGCCACCGAACCGCCGGACCTGACCGGGCTGCCGCCGGACCTGGCCGGGCTGATCAACGCCTGCCTGGCCCACAGCCCCCGGGACCGGCCCACGTCGGCCAAGCTGCTGGCTGGCCTGGGTTCGTTCGTCGAGGGCTCCACCGCGGCAGCCGACGGTCATACCTACCTGCCCGACTCAGCCATGGCCCTGATCGCGGGCTACCAGCGCAGCCCGCAAACGGGGTCTATCGGCACCGCCAACGACGACCTCACCTCCGACGAGCCGACCTCGGCCTCGCACACCGCGCTGCGGTCCCCGGCGCCGGCGCCAGGGCCGCGCCACGGAGCGTCCAGCGG
>CAXUJF010000407.1:0-5809 GCA_964250865.1 uncultured Streptosporangiaceae bacterium | reverse complement strand
TTCTCGCTGGGGGGGGGGGGGGGGGGGCGCCCCCCCCCCCGCCGCCCCCCCCCCCCCCCCCCCCCGGCCGCCGCCGTCACCTGGACGTTCTGCTTCGAACAGGCCGACTGGCTGTCACCGGAGGTGCCGGCCCAGGCGCTGCTGGCCCTGGTGGCGCTGCTCGACGGGCACGCCATCCCCGCGGGCGTGCTGACCGCCCCGGCCGCCCGCGACTACCTGGCCAACTACGGCGGCGGCGCCCGCCCGGAACGGGACGGCGCGGGCCGGACCCTGCTGATGCTGGAACGATCTGGCCTGGTGACCATCGACCGGACCACCACCCCGCCCATGGTCAGGATGAGCACCGTGCTGCAAGGCGCGCTGCGCGCCACCATGCCGGAGGGGATGCTGGAGCAGTCGGCCCGATCGGTGGCGGACGCGCTGATGGAAGTGTGGCCGGCCGAGGAGCCGGCCGCCTGGCTGGCCGAAAGCCTGCGGGCCTGCGCGTCCAGCCTGTGGCGCGCGGCCGGCGACCTGCTCTGGGCGGGCGGTTGCCACCCGGTGCTGATGCGCGTGGGCGAGAGCCTGGACAGCGGCAAGCTGACCGGTCCGGCCGCCGACTACTGGCGCGACCTGGCGTCGGTCAGCGAACGGCTGCTCGGGGCCGACCACCCGGACACCCTGACCACGGTGCAGAAGCTGATCGCCGCGTACCTGGCCGCCGGCCGGACCACCGATGCCGTCCGGTGGGTGCAGTGGGTCCTGGACCGCCGGGCCCGCACCCTGGGCCGGGACCACCGCGACGTGCTGGCCGCCCGGCGCGACCTGGGGCACGCCCTGGTCGCCGCGGGCCAGCTCCGGGACGCGGTCGGCGTGCTGGAACAGCTCGCGGCGGACACCGAACGGGTCTACGGCCCGGACAACCTGGACACGCTGGGCGCCCGGGACGAGCTGGCCGCCGCGTACCTGGCCATCGGGCAGACCGCCGAGGCGGCCGACCTGTACCGGAGCACGGTGGCCGGCCGCGAGCGCGCCCAGGGGGCCCGGCACGCTCAGACGCTGGTCACCCGGCAAGGCCTGGGCGACGCCAGCGTGGCCGACGGCCGGATCAAGGACGCGATCTCCGCCTATAAGAAGGTGCTGTCCGGCCGGGAGAAGGAACTCGGGCGCGACGACCTGCAGACGCTCGAGGTCCACAGCAAGCTCGGCGCGGCCTACCGCGCCCAGGGCAAGATGGCCGTCGCCGTGTACTCCTACGAGCAGGCCCGGGACGGCTATGAGCGCACGCTGGGGCCGGACAACCCCTACACGCTGAGCACCTCGCTGCAGCTGGCCCTGGCCCTCAACGAGGTCGGCCGGATGGGCGATGCCCGGGAACTGCTGCGGGAAACGGTGGTCCGCTGCGAGCGGGCCCTGCCGCCCGGGGACGAGCTGACGGCCCAGGTGCAGGCGGCCGCGATCGACATCGCCGGATCCTGAGCCCTGGCACCAGGTCCATGGCTCCGGAAATCCCTCCGCCCGCATGCTTCGTCTGCCGCAAGCACCAGCCGCGCTGCTGCTCATCATCCGCCTTTCGCTGGTACGGCAGGTCTTCACGAAAAGTGAGTCAACTGCTACCTTTCAATTGTATCCAAGCGAACACTATTGGCGAAGCAGCGGAGGTGCCGAGCGATGCGTTTCGGAGCGTCCATCTGGCCGTGGAAGTGGGAGAAGCCCTACGACGACACGATCAAGCGCATAGGGCGCGCCGGATTCCGGGCGACGGAACTCATCGCCTGGGACGACGACGCCTTCACCGAGTACTACACCGATCAGACGGTACGGGAGCTGCGCGCGATCCTGGACGGGGAAGGAATGGTCCTGTCCCAGTTCGTCGTCAAGACGCCGAACCTGTCGCACCCGGACCCGGCCCTTCGCGCGGCGTCGGTCGACCTCTTCAAGCGGGGCGTCGAGAAGACGGTGGCGTTCGGGTCGCCGATCATCAACACGGTCGTGCACTTCCCGTTCGCGATGCCGTTCCCGCAGCTGGCCGACCGGCCGCTCGTGCAGACGTTCTCCCAGGAAGTACCGCCCGGCCTGGACTGGCGGCAAAATTACGAGGACTACGTCGCGGCGCTGCGCGAGTGCGCCCAGGCGGCCGAGGACGGCGGCATCCGCTACAGCATGGAGCCGCACCCGTTCCGGTACGGCGCCAACACCGAAGGCCTGCTACGCCTGCTCGATGCGGTGGATTCCCCCGCGCTGGGCGTCAACGTGGACCCCAGCCACCTGTTCCCGATGGGCGACCTGCCGCACGTCACGGTGTACCGGCTGGGCGACCGGGTGCTGCACTGCCACTTCTCGGACAACGACGGTGAGACCAACGTGCACTGGCGTCCCGGCATGGGCAAGATCAACTGGCAGCACCTGATGGCGGCGCTGGCGGACACCGGCTTCGACGGTGTCATCTCGCTCGAATTCGAGGACATTCCCGGGGTCTCGCGCGGCCCCCGGCACACGCATGGCGCCTACCACGGAAACGATGTAGCGACCGAGGGCTTCGAGGACGAGTACCTGACCGCGCTGAGCTACCTCACCGGGCTGGCCAAAGAGGCCGGCCTGAAGGTCGAGTGACCTGACTCCGGACCTTGCCGCGGTGCCCGGCCGACCGGTCCGGCCGGCACTGGAGACGACGGCCGCCACGGGTCAGCCGGACACGATGTCGCGCAGGTGCGACACCGGCCAGCGCCGGTCAAACAAGGTCGGGTTGCCCCGATCCTCGGCGCGCAGCTGCTCAATCAGGGTCACGTAGCCGTCGAGGTCGAGCGTCCTGACCAGGGCAAGCAGGGCGGCCGCCGCGCCGCTGACCGGGTCGACCGGTGCGACAAACTGGTCGTAGACCTCCACGATCTGGTGGATCATCGCCAGGTGGCGCGGGCCGGGGTCGACCGAAGGGAACTTCGTCGCCGCGAAGTCCTCGGTGAACACGATGGGCTCGACGGCCAGGGCCTGCGGCCCGTAGAGCTGAGCCAGATGGATGAGCAACTGGACGTCAAAGGTCTCGTTGAACGATGACATCTGCCCGAGCGCCGGGCCGAGCGCCGTCGCGTCGAAGGCCTTGAAGCCGGCCTGAGTGTCGAGCACCTGGGCCAGCGGCGGAATGAGCATGGCCCGGACGAAGTGGCGGAACAGCACGATGATCTTGTCCGGTTTGCCGCCGGTGCTCCGCGGTTCGGTGACCGGGCCGTCCGGCCGGATCAGCACCGCGCCGGCCAGCCCGTAACGCTGCCCGAGGGCACCGATGACCGTGCCGCTGGCCACCACCGGTGCCGCCAGCGAGCCCAGCTGAGCCAGGTTCGCGGACAGGTCGGCGTCGGTATAGGCGACGATGTTCCGGCCGGCGCCATCCGCCCACGGCGGGCCGGTCCGGACGGCGGCGGCCAGTGCGGCCAGGATGGAACCGCCCTTACGCGACTCGTCGGTCGAGGTCAACCGGTCGAACGCCGGGCTGATCGGGACGTCACCCGCGATCACCTCGGCCAGCCTGAGCACCGTCACACTGCGGTGGCCTTCCTGCGGGTAGCCCTCGGCGGCCGCGATCTCGGTCATGAGATCGGCGCTGCTGGGCTGGTCCGGGCAGCCGTCGTCGCAGGCGATGATGCTCCACGTCACGTCGGGCAGACCGGCGGTCAGCCAGTCGAGCTGGCGGACCTTGGCCCGCAGGAAGTCCTCCCCGTGCGGGTGCACGCTGCTGGGGACGATGCGGCCCGTCTCGCCGTACATGGCCCAGACCACGGTCAGGTGGATCGGCCCGGTGAGCTCGCTCAGCCGCCGCCGCGAGCGAGCCGCAGCCACCGCTTCGGCCGCCACCGCCGGACCGTGGCGGTCCGTGACCTGCGCCACCGCCGCTTCGTCTTTGATCAGCTCGGTAGCTGCGTCGAGCACCGCCTGGTTCTGGCCGGAATCAGTGAGGTCACGTACCGGCATCAGCGCTTCATCCACGGCCCCAGCATGTCAGGCGCCCGACTGGACCGGGGCAGGTATCGGTCCCGGCTGCGGGCTAACTGATCTTGGCCGCCTGCGCCTGATAGGACGGGACGAGCTCGCCAAACCGCTTCTCGGCGTCGGCGCGCTCCCGGCCGGCCAGGTAGGCGGCGAGGTCCTCGGCGTGGAGCTGCCAGCCGGCTCCGTAGAAGGCCGCCTTGTCCAGCGGCATCCCCTGAGCCTCGATGACCAGGATGGTCTGGTCACCGTCCGGGGTCAGCGTGGCCTCGATGACCTCCTCGTAGGGCTCGGTCATATCCTTGGTCCGCACCTGCAGCCGCCGCGGCGGCTCGCACGCTTCCACCTGGCCGGCGCCGTCCCAGCCCGAGCCGTCGACGAACAGGCGGAACTCCCCGCCCAGGCGGAGGTCGCCCTCGACCCGGCCGTACCAGCGAGCCAGGCGGTCCGGGTCGATGAGCGCCGACCACAGGTCATCGATGCCGGTGTCGTAGCGGTCCTCGATCCGCACGACGCCGTGGCCGTCGGCCGAGCGCAGGCGGCCCAGGATGCGGTGATCGGTCATGTGGTGCTCCCTCGTTCGCGTTTGCCCCGGGCTATCTCGGTGTGCAGGGCGTCCAGCCGCTGTTCCCACAGGCCCCGGTACCGCCCCAGCCAGTCATCGATCTCGGCCAGCGGCTCCGGGCGCAGGCTGTAGACCCGCCGTTGCGCCTCCTGGCGGACCTCGACCAGCCCGGCCTCGCGCAGTACCCGCAGGTGCCGCGAAACCCCCGGCCGGGCGATCGGCAGCAACGCCGCCAGCTCGCCCGCCGTGACCGGCCCGCGGGCCAGGGCCTCGACCAGGGTCAGGCGGCTCTCGTCCGCCAGCGCCCGCAGGGCAGCTTCCATGGCTTTAACGTACCCATCTGGTTACGTAACCGTCAAGGTACATATGATCGCTGGGCCGCATTCGCCGCCACGGGCTTACGCTGAGTCGTGGCCCGCAGAGTGATGTCATGACCGCCTGGTACGCCGCCCCGGACACCCGCTCCTGGACCGTGCTCGCAGCCGGGCCTTCGGGGCCGGGAGGGGCACGCGCGTTCCACCAGTCGCTGCCCGGGTACGCGCCCACCCCGCTGGTGTCAGTGCCTGAGCTGGCCGCCGAGCTGGAGGTGGGGCGGGTCCTGGTCAAGGACGAGTCGTCCCGGCTGGGCCTGCCGGCGTTCAAGGTCCTCGGCGCCTCCTGGGCCTGCCACCAGGTGCTGGCGCGCCGTCCGGGGGCGACGCTGGTCACCGGGACCGACGGTAACCACGGCCGCGCGGTGGCCCGGATGGCGGCCCACTTCGGCGTGCGGGCCATCGTGTTCGTGCCCGCGGCCATGCTGCCCCGGACGGCCGCGCTCATCGAGGGCGAAGGCGCCGAGGTCGTGCGGGTCGACGGCGACTACGACGAAGCCGTCCGGCGGGCCGCCGCGCTCGCGGCCGCCCACCCGGACCACGCCCTGGTCCAGGACACGGCCTGGCCCGGTTACGAGCAGGTCCCGGCCTGGATCGTGGCCGGTTACCAGACCCTGCTGGCCGAGATCGACGATCAGCTGGGCCAGGCCCCCGGGCTGGTGGTGACGCCGGTGGGCGTGGGGTCCCTGGCCCAGGCGGTGGTCACGCACCACCGGCAGCCGGGCCGGCCGCACCCGGCCGTGCTGGCGGTCGAACCCGATACCGCCGCGGGCCTGCTGGCCAGCCTGCACGCGGGCGAGCCCGTCGCCGTCCGCACCGCGAACACGGTCATGGCCGGCCTCAACTGCGGCACGGTCTCGGCCGCGGCCTGGCCGGTGCTGCGCCAGGGCGCCGACGCGGCGGTCGCCGTCAC
>CAXUJF010000406.1:0-5825 GCA_964250865.1 uncultured Streptosporangiaceae bacterium | reverse complement strand
GCTCTACACCGACGGCGTTACCGAGGCCCGCGCCGCCGACGGCACCCAGTTCGGCCTTGGGCTGCTCACCGAGTTCGTCATCCGCCACAGCCAGTCAGGCACGCCCGCCCCGGAGATGCTCCGTCACCTCAGCCAGACGATCACTGATCACCAGCACGGCCCGCTCCACGACGACGCCACCATCGTCCTGATCGAGTGGACGCCCAAGCCGGGACTGCCAAGTCAATAACGGTGTAACTTATGTTCCTGTTGTCTAATTTCGGACCGCAAGCCGAACGGCTTCGGGCATTCCCGCGTCGCCGCGCTGCCAGCAATTAGCAAGCCGCAACAGCCCCAGCCGCCAGCGAGCACGCAGATCTGGCTGATCGGCGCATCGGGGGCGGCCGCCGGATGAGCCATCGCCCGCACACCTATTCGGCGGTATGGGGCATGCAGTGTTTGGGGTCGAGGCCGCGTCGCACTGACAGATTGCTATGTAGCCAAGTCTCCGCTGGCGGCGTACGTTGCGGGCATCATTCACCGCTGGGACCTGTGACGCCCAGCCTCCCGGGTCCCGGCTGTCCCTGGAGGTGCCCTGATGGCCGCCGCAACTGCTTCCACTGCTCGTCCCCGTCCAGCCGGCGTTCACCGACGCCGAGCGGCTCGCGCTCGCGGGCTATTTAGCCGGATACCGCGGCCTGACTCGCGAGGCCTACACCCTCGACCTGCGCCAGTTCACAAGCTGGTGCCGCGCTCGGTCGCTGCCGCTGTTCCCGGTCCGCCGCGCCGACATCGAGACCTTCGCCCGGGAACTGGAGACGCGCGGGCGGGCCCGCGCGACCGTCACCCGCCGCCTGTCCACCATTGCCGGGTTCTACAAGTACGCCGTCGAAGAGGAACTCCTCGACCACTCGCCCGCCGCGCACGTCCGCCGGCCAAGGCTCGATTACGAGTCGCACGCCACCGCCCTGGACCGCAACGAGGCCGGCGCCCTCCTGGTCGCTGCGGGGCTCGGGCCGCCGGCCGAGCACGCGCTGATCTCCCTGCTCGCGCCCAATGGCCTTCTGGTCTCCGAGGCCACTGGCACGGACATCGAGCACCTGGGCCCCGAGCGCGGCCACCGGACCCTGGTCATCACCCGCAAGGGCGGCAAGGTCGTCACCATCCCGCTCGCCCCGCGCACCGGCCGCGCCATCGACCTGGCCATCGGCGAACGCACGGAAGGCCCGCTGTTCCTAGCCGCCGATGGGAAACGGCTGGATCGGCACGGCGCCGCGCGGATCGTCCGCCGCGTCACCCGCCGCGCCGGGACCACCAAGCAGGTCAGCCCGCACACGCTGCGGCACGCGTTCATCACCGCCGCCCTCGACGCCGGAGTCCCGCTCCGCGACGTGCAGGAAGCCGCCTCTCACGCCGACCCGCGTACCACCATGCGCTACGACCGGGCCCGCACCAGCCTCGACCGCCACGCCAATTACATAGTCGCCACCTACATCGCCGGAGCCGCGAGATAGCTCCAAGAACTGGTCTGGCCGCCAACCGCGGCCAGACCAGCCGCAGCCTAGATCTTCGCCCATGCGATTGTCCGGCGTAGATGCGGCCAACGATCGCGAACCGCCGTTCGGCGCGATCAACTAGCGTTAGACGCTGCTCTTGAATCCGGCACAGATTAGGGTCATCTGGGCGATGGGGTTTTGCTCCTGGCTGGTCAGCTGCACCAGCCGATACCGTTCGGCGAGCTTGCTCAATGTGCGCCCAAGTCAGGCTGATTGCATATGTCTTTTCAGGTCAGACTATTTCGCGGTTATCCATGGTAGAGAGAAAGTCGGGCTAGCTTCCAGGCCCGAGCATGCCCGATACGTGCCCTTGTCAGCGTCCGGGTATCGCCTAGGGCCTTTTCAGGGCACAGACGACCGTCTGTCTGTTAGTGAATCGGTGCCTCATGCCTGCCGCCTTGTGACAAGGTTCTCCAAGTCCCGTCGCCGAGCACGTCAGGGCCGGCTACACAGCAGCCAGCAAACCCGTCCGCGTGGTGATCTCGATCCCTCCGACGGCCTCCCCTGATTTGCAGTACACCATCCCAACGTGAGCGATGCTGCGATGATACGAAGAGACGTAGCAACGCCTGGGAGGACCCAAGAATGAATCGTGGTAATGACCTGCGCCGTCGAGCGCTACAAGTAATTGAATCAGAGAGAAAACGTGCCGTAGCGGCTGACGGCACGAGCTATTTTCGCGGTCATTTACACACTGGGCCCGAATGGTCATTCTGCGGTTTGCCCGGAGACTGGACTGGCCGGGGGACGTGCGGTTGCGGTGGCGCGGTTGGCTCGCAGGACGAGCAGGTCGAGGGTATCGATGACGGGGCCTTGCTGGGTGGTGGCGGCTGCGCGGAGCCTGGCCAGGCCTGCTTCATAAGCGCTGTCGGTGATGAGCATGAGCGGGGTGTGGGATTCGCGCCGCGCGGTGGCGGCGATGGCTGCCAGTGAGGGGGCGGTCACCTGGCGAACGGGTTGCAGGGTCACGTAGGTGAAGCCTGCTGCGGCGAAGGCTGTGCGCACGCTGGTGACGCTGGGGAAGGTGTCCAGGGCTGCGATGGCCTCGGGCCAGTAGCGGAACAGCCCGATGCCGTGGTGGCGGCCGGGGAACGCGTTGCGGATGAGCACGGGAGCGCCGGGCCGGAGCACCCGGCGGAGCTCACCGGCTGCGGCGGGAAGGTCGGGCAGGTGGTGGATGACGGTGGACAGCCAGGCGCCGTCGATGGTGGCGGAGGCGAGCGGCAGGGAGGTGGCGTGCCCGGCGACCATGTTCCGCCATCGGGAGCGGCCGCGCATGGCAGCGGATGGCTCAACCGCCACGACGCTGATGTCGTACCAGCTGGCCAGGGTGGTGGCCCAGGTGCCAGTACCAGCGCCGAGGTCAAGTATCCGCATGCCCGGCCGGGGAGCCAGGTGGCGGGCGATCGCAGACCGCCATTCGCTGAGCGCATCTGGTGGCAGCTCGCGGGACGCCTGGAAGGCGCTGGCTGCGGCCTCGCCATAGTCGATGCGGGCCATGGTTTAGCTGGCCTGCTGGGTGGCTGGCCTGGCGGGGTAGCTGGCGATCTCGATGAGGTTCCCGTCGGGGTCGCGGATGTAGATGCTGGTGATGGGGCCCCGGGCGCCGGTGCGGGCGGCCGGGCCTTCCTCGACGCTGACTTGCTCGGCTTCCAGGTGGGCCAGGACCTGCCCGGGCGGGGTGGCGGTGATCAGGCACAGGTCGGCGCTGCCCGGGGCAGGACGGGCGGCGTGCGGGGTGAGTTCCTGCCCGGCCTGGTGCAGGTTGATCTTGCAGGGGCCGAACTCCAGGGCCCGGCGCCCGGCGCCGAAGGTGACCGGGCGCATCCCCAGCACCCGCTGGTAAAACCCGGCGGCCTGATCGAGGTCGGTGACGGTCAGCACCAGGTGGTCCAGGCCGGTGATGGCGACCGGTGGCACCGGCGGTGCCGGGTTTGGGCCGCCGGGGGGGTCAGGGAGGCGCTGGCCGCTCCAGGCCTGCCAGGCGGCACTGGTGAGCCGGGGGCGGGCGCCGGCGAACAGCTGCCCGAGCCCGGCGCCATGCTGTCTGGCCAGGTCGGCGTTGTGCCGCAGTACATCGAGCTCGTTGGCGGCGGTCAGCTCGGTGAAGGCGCGGATATCCCGCTCCGGCGGCGTGCGCGTGCGGCCGGTGAACCGGTCCCGGAAGGGCACCGGCCCGGGGCTGCCCAGGGCCGGGTACACCGCGGCCCGGTCGCAGCTGCCATACAGGTACACCAGCGACTCAGCCCGCGTGCCGGCCAGCGCGGCGAGGACCGGGCGTTCGTCCGGCCCGAGCAGCGCATCAGGGTAGCCGTCCGTGCCGTAGCAGGCGTGGCACAGCCCGGCCACCTGCAGGTCCGGGTCTGCTTCCCATTCCGCGAGCAGCGCGGCGACGCTGAGCAGATGGTCATACAAGGTTCCGCCGGGGTGGGGCATCTCGCCGGCCCCGCGGCTCAGCAGGAACTCCTTGATCCGGCCTGGCTGAGGCGTCATGTCACAAGTTATACTCGTGACGTGAAGTCCCTGGCAACACCCGGCAGCGGGCCGCTGGAGGGGGAACTGCGGTTCATCTTCCGGTCGGGCCGGCTGTGCCTGGCGTTCTGCGCGACCGTCGGCGAGCGGTGGCGCCGCAGCTTCGAGCGGCTGCTCACCCCAGCCCATCTCACCCGCTGGTACGCCGAAGCCGCCGTCGCCAGCGATGCCGTCCCGGTGACCCCCGCCGACCTGGAAACAGCGCGGGCAGTGCGCGAAGCGATCTACCGCGCCGCCACAGCGGTCATCAGCGGGCAGCCGCCATCCCGGGCCGACGAGGAGATCATCAACCGCGCAGCGGCGGCACCAACGCCGGTGCCACACATGGACCGAGGTGCGGTGGTGCTGGCCGCGTCCGGGCCCGACCCGGCATCCAGCGCCCTGAGCGCGATAGCACGCGATGCCATCAGCCTGCTCGCCACCGCGGACGCCCGCCGGCTGCGCGAGTGCGCCAGCCCCGAATGCGGTCTGCTGTTCCTGGACACCAGCCGCCCCGGCCGCCGCCGCTGGTGCTCCAGCACCGCCTGCGGCGGCAAAGCCCGCGCTGCCGCCTACCGCCAGCGCCGCCAGCCCCCGGCCGGAACGCGCTGACCGTCACGGCGCAAAACTGACCTTTCTGCGCATGGAAATCACTGCGGGCCGCCCCGGCCATGAGACGTACTAAATCGGCGTTCGGTGCGCCTCGGACACTGGCGACAGTGCGCACGCTAATCGGTATAACCGGTAGTCCGCAGGCAAACGCTGGGTCCGTGGTCCAAGACGATTGCGGAGCGTGAGGCGAAGTATCAGGCAGCGTGGGGCGAGATCTGGACGATGAGATCGGCGTCCAGCGCCCTGGAGATCCGGTCGAGCAGCGGGATGGTGGGGGTGACGCCCCCTGCCTCAAGCCGGGACAGGGCGGGTTGCGTCATTCCAGCTCTGGCGGCTAGTTCCGTCTGGGACAGCCCGAGGGCCAAGCGACGCTCACGGACGGCTTGGCCGATGAGAAAAGCCCGTTGTGCTTCGGCGTAGCCTTCGCGGTATTCAGCGCTGTCCCGGCGTTCGCGGGCCAGGTCGTCGTAGGAGCTGTGGTCGGTGGTCATATCAGGGCACCTCCCGGTCGAACGTGACGTGTGCTGGCCTGTGCTCGGCCTCGCAGATCTTCTGGGCTTGCAGGGCGCGGCTGACTTCGGCGGTCTCGGCGCTGCGCGTCTTGCGGAAAACGGTCAGCAGGATGGCGCGACGGCCTGGTCTTAGCCAGTAGGTGACCCGGGTCTGCTGAGCGAGTAAGTGAAACCGCAGCTCGCGGACCTTTCCGCCGAGATGCCGGGTGTAGGGCTCGCTCAGCGTTTCGGCTTGTTCGGCCAGCAGGCCGACCAGAAAGTCGACCCGGCCAAAATCGCGGTCGCTCAGCCCGGCTAGCCAAGATCGAACCTCCGGCTCGACCTCGACGGCATACAGTCCACTCATGCATGACATGCTATATGCATTTGATGCTATAACGCACGCTCGATCGAGATTTCCGAGGTCGGTCCCGCTCAGCATGGCCTCACCGCTGGATCACGAGACTGATCACCTGGTCGGCCGGTCGGTCGTGCGCACGGGTTTGTGCACGAGACGTCGCGAGACGGGCCGGTACGTAGGAGACCGCGGCCGATGTGCGGCGATGTCGGCAGGACATTTGCCCAGCGCTAAGCGTTCTCAAGAGCCCTAGTGCAACAGCTGAGACGGGCGTCGTAGTGCTCATAACCCAGAGGTCGTAGGTTCAAATCCTACCCC
>CAXUJF010000405.1:0-5827 GCA_964250865.1 uncultured Streptosporangiaceae bacterium | reverse complement strand
CGGCCACCCCGGCCCGCAGCCGGCCCGCCCGGCCGGCCAGCCGGGCCAGCAGCAGGGCCCGGGCCGGGTCATCGGTGGGCATCCGGTCCAGGGCCCGCCGGGCCTCGTCCGGCCGGTCGACGGCCAGCGCGAACGCGGCCAGCCGCCGCGGCGTGGTGTGCAACAGGGCCAGGGCCTGTTTGCGGTCACCGGAACCCCAGGCCACGGTGGCCCGGCCATAGGGACCCGCCCACTTCAGCCACGGGCGTACCCTGCCTGGTAGCACGCGCCAGCCCAGCAGCAGGGCGCGGACAGGATCTTCGGTGACGTGCCGCCACATGACCGACGCCGCCAGGGCCAGGACGCGTGGCGACACCCGGAGCTGATGAGGGCGGCCGGCCGGCTGGGCGCGGTGAGAGGATCGCGACGTCACGTCGGCGAATGATACTTGCCCACACCACGCAAAGGACGGAACACCAGGCAATGCTTGCACCCATCACCCATGTGCTCGGGGCCCGGCCGAACTTCGTCAAGGCCGCTCCAGTGATCCGGGCGCTGGCCGCGCTCGGGAACCGGCAGCGCGTGGTCCACACCGGCCAGCACTACGACGAGCGCCTGTCGGACGTGTTCTTCGTCCAGCTCGGCCTGCCCGAGCCGGACGTCAACCTGGGGGTGGGCTCGGGCAGCCACGCCCAGCAGACGGCGGCGGCCATGACCGGCCTGGAGCAGGACTTCACCGAGCACCCGCCCGGCCTGGTGGTGGTGTACGGGGACGTGAACTCGACCGTGGCCGCGGGCCTGGTCGCGGCCAAGCTGCACATCCCCATGGCCCACGTGGAGGCCGGCCTGCGCAGCTTTGACGAGACGATGCCGGAGGAGATCAACCGGCGGGTCACCGACCAGCTGTCGTCGCTGCTGTTCGCGACCTCGCCCGAGGCGATCGGCTACCTGGCCAACGAGGGGCGCCCGGTGGACGCCATCCACCTGGTCGGCAACCCGATGATCGACACGCTGATGGCCAACCTGGACCGGTTCGACACCGCTGCGGTCCGGGCCGAGCTGGCCCTGCCGGAGCGGTACGTGGTGGCCACGCTGCACCGCCCGGCCAACGTCGACGACCCGGAGATCGCCGGCGGCCTGGTCCGGGCGCTGCACGAGATCGCCGCCGTGATCGACGTGGTCATCCCGGTGCATCCGCGGGGCCGGGCCGTGCTGGAGGCGGCCGGGCTCAGCTCACACCCGGGCGTCCACGCCGTGCCCCCGCTGGGATACCTGGAGTTCATGGGCCTGGTGCGCGGCGCGGCCGCGGTGGCCACCGACTCCGGCGGGGTGCAGGAGGAGACCACGCTGCTGCGGGTTCCGTGCCTGACCGTGCGCCCGAATACCGAACGGCCCATCACGATCACCCACGGCAGCAATAGGCTCATCACGTCCGCCGAACTGGCCTCGGCCGTGCTGAAGGCGTGTGACGACGGGCCTTACACCGGCGAACTGCCGCCGCTGTGGGACGGCCACGCCGGACCGCGCATCGGGCGGATCATCACTGACTGGCTTGCCCGCGACGGCTGAGGAGACCTTCCCCAACCATGACCGAGAACGACGAGAAGGCCGATCTGGCCCTGACCGTGTACGCCCCGGACCTGGACGAGCCAGACGAGGACGGCACCGGCGAGGCCAGCTCCGGCGAGGTCAGCGATCCCGCCACCACGGCGAGCGGGATCGCGCTGGCCGCGGAGCGGGACCGGCTGGCCCGGGCGCTGCGCGACACGCACCGGCAGCTGGCCACGGCCGAATCGCAGCTGATGGCGATGAAGCGCTCCGCCACCCTGCAGCTGGGCCAGGTCATCGTGGCGGCGGCCAAGCGCCCGTGGATCGGCGGGCCGCGGCTGCCCAGGCACCTGTACAAAATGTGGCGGGAAGGCCGCGCGGTGCGGTCGGCGGCGAGCGCCATGGACGGCGGTTTCCGCTCCGAGGACGAGGCCCGCTGGGCCAAGATCCTGGAGGACGCGGGGGCGGGCGCGGCCGGTGACCGGTTCCTGGCCGGCTACACCGTGCCCGGCCTGGCCTGGTCCTCGGCCACCCGGGCCGACAACCAGGACCTGGGCGACGGGCTGGTCGTGGCGGGCGTGCTGACCGACGCGAGCTGCGCCGCGCTGGCCCCGGACACCACCGCCGAGCAGCTGCTGCCGCACGACGCGCCGTTCGTGCTGGAAGGCTCCGGCGCCGACCTGGTCCTGATCGAGGCGGCGGCCCTGCTGCCCGGGGGCGCGTGGGCGCACGCGGGCGACCCGGCCGCCACCGACCGGGGGCGGCGGCTGGCTGACCTGATCGACCTGGCCCGCGCGCTGGGCAAGCCGGTCATCTTCCTGCGTAACGCGCCCTCCTACCTGATGCCCTACCTGGACTGGCTGGGCGGTTACTGCGACACGGTGGTGGACGGCGGCCTGGGCGTGCAGCTGGCCCGGTTCAACCCCGTCGACCTGCCGGAGGGGCGGGACCAGGCCCCGGTGTACGCGGCCGAACGCGACCAGCGCGAGGGACCGGCCACCAAGCGTCTGCTGGACGAGCTGACCGAGGGGCACGGCAGCCCGGGGACTCCGGTCCGGGTCATCGGCCGGCCCACGTGGCGGACCGCGCCCGCGGTCTACCGGGAGCACGGGGTGTTCCTGGCCGCGACCGCGGAACAGGCTCGCGAGCAGGAGGCCTGCGGGGCGAGGGTGGTCCAGGTGACCGAGACGTCGGGCCCGGAGCTGGCCGCGGCCGCCGCGGCCGGGCCGCGCAGCATGACCGAGATCAAGGCGGTCCTGCACGGCCTGTTCGAGACCCACGCCACGCCGGTGCGGCTGGCCGGGCTGGCCCGCCAGGTGGGCCTGGGCGCGGCCGGTGCCGGGCCGCCGGGTGGCAGTGCTGGCCGGGCTGCGCGATGCGGCCGACGCGAAGATCCTGGCCGATAGCCTGCTGGGCCAGCGGCTGCGGCCGGCCGAGGTCGTGGTGTGGCGCAGCGGCGCGGCCGCCGGGTCGGCCAGGGCCCTGGACCGGCTGGCCACCGAGGGCGTCACGGTCACCGTGGTGACCGGCGATGGCCTGGCCGCCGCCGCGCGGCGGGCCACCTCGCCGTGGGCCGCGGTCTGCCAGCCGGGCACCAGCTACCCGCCGTCCTGGCTGCTGGAGCTGGTGTGCGCGCTGGAGTGCTCGCGCGCCGACGCGGTCGGCTACGTGACCGGGGCGGACTACGTGTTCACCGAGGCCCTGGACCCGGCCGTGGCCCGGACCGAACTGTTCCGCGACGGGGCGCCACCCCAGTCGGCCTGGACCCGGCGGGGCCTGCGACTGTTCGCGGTGTCGCCCGCCAGCGAGTCAACCCCAGGGCAAGCCACTGCGCAAGCCACTGCGCAAACCACTGCGCCAGCCAGCGGACCGGCCAACGAAAAGGAGCACGTGTGATGTCGGCGCGGTCGGCCCTGGTGTACGGGGACGTCAACCTGAACCTGATCGACGGCTCGGCGATCTGGGTCCAGTCCATGGTGCTGGCGCTGGCCCGGGCGGGCTGCACGGTCACCCTGGTGCTGAAGGCCCCGGTCCGGACCGACCGGCTGCTGACTCCGCTGGAGGCCGAGCCGGGCGTCACCATCCGGCGGCCCGCCGAGGAGCAGCTGCTGGCCGGCATCGGGGTCAACGGGCTGACTCCGAAGCAGGCGTCCGAGGTCCTCAGCGCGGTGGACGCAGAACGCGCCAGCGGTGACGGCCGCCACGACATCGTGGTGCTGCGCGGCCGGCGGCTGGTCGATCAGGTCGTCACGGACGACGACTTCCGTGGCCGGCTGTGGGCCTACCTGACCGACATCCCGCAGTCCATCCCGGCCATGACCCCGGACGCGGTGAGCTGGCTGGCCGGTGTGGCCCGTGCGTCGGCGTACGTGCTGTGCCAGACCGAGGAGCTGCGCTGCTTCCTGGAGGGCAGCGTGCCCGAGGCCTGCGGCAAGTGCGTGCTGTTCCCGCCGGTGGTGCCGCCCGTGCCCGAGGCGACCGGGACACCGGCCGAGCCCAGCGGGGTGCTCCGGCTGGTGTACACGGGCAAGTTCGCGCCCCGGTGGAACACCTACGAGATGACGCAGCTGCCCGCGCTGCTGGCCAAGCGCGGGGTCCGGGCCGAGCTGCACATGGTCGGCGACAAGATCCACAACGACCCGGACGACCCCGGTTACCACCGCCGGATGCGCGACGCGCTGGGCGAGCCGCCCGCCGTCGCCGGTTCTGACGGCACGGCCGCCGCACCGGCGGTGCCGGCCAACGGGGTGGTGTGGCACGGCGGCCACTCCCGCGAGGGCGCGATGCGGATCGCCGCCGGAGCCGATATCGGGCTCGGCTGGCGGCACCCGTCCCTGGACGCCAGCCTGGAGCTGTCGACCAAGGTGCTGGAGTTCGGCCTGCTCGGGCTGCCGGTCATCTTGAACCGGACCCCCATGCACGAGGACCTGCTCGGCGCCGACTACCCGATGTTCGCCAAGGACCTGGACGACGTGGTGGCCATCGGCGAGAGCGCGGCCGCCGACCCGGCCGTGGTCAAGCTGGCCGCCAGCCGGACCTCGGCCGCGGCCGCCGGGTACACGCTGGACAAGGCGTCGGGGCGGGTCCGCCGCTACCTGGACGACGCCTTCCCGCGGATTGACGTCTCCCCCGGCACCAAGACGGTCAAGGTGGCGGTGGCCGGGCACGACCTGAAGTTCATCACGCCGCTGCTGGACTACCTGAGCCAGCAGCCCGGCCTGGAGGTGCGGACCGACCACTGGATCTCGCTCGGTGAGCACGATGAGGCGGCCAGCCAGCGGATGCTGGACTGGGCCGACGTGGTCGTCTGCGAGTGGTGCGGGCCGAATGCCATCTGGTACAGCCACAACAAGCGCAAGGGCACCCGGCTCATCGTCCGGCTGCACCGGTTCGAGCTGTTCGCGCGCTACCCGTACCAGGTCTTGATCAAGAACGTCGACCAGGTGGTGTGCGTGGACAAGTACTACGCGCAGCTCACTGTGGAGAAGACGGGCTGGCCGGCCAAGAAGATCGTGTCCGTGCCGAACACGGTGCAGGTCAGCCAGCTCGACCGGCCCAAGCTGGACGGGGCCCGGTTCAATCTCGGCCTCATCGGCATCGTGCCGTCCCGTAAGCGGCTCGACCTGGCCCTGGATGTGCTGGAGGAGCTGCGCCGCGACGACGAGCGGTACCTGCTCAACATCAAGTCCGGCATGCCCTGGGATCACTGGTGGATCTGGCAGAAGCCGGAGGAACGCGGTCACTACGCGGCGGCGCTGCACCGGATCCAGCGGTCTCCGCTGCTGCGCGGGGCGGTGGTGTTCGACCAGGCCGGCCGGGACGTCCCGGCCTGGCTGCGCCGGGTCGGGTTCGTCCTGTCCACCAGCGACGACGAGAGCTTCCACGTCGCCCCGGTAGAAGGCATGGTGTCCGGTGCGGTGCCGGTGGTCCGGCCCTGGCCGGGTGCGGAGACCGTCTACGACACCCGGTGGATCCACCAGACCACGGCCGACATGGCCGCGGCCATCGCCGCGCTGGACACCGAGGAGAAGTGGCGGGAGGCCGGGGCCATCGCCAAGGCCGAGGCCATGGAGACCTACAACCCGCGCACGGTGTTCCCGGCCTGGTACCGGCTGATGACCGAGGATCTGCCGCCCGCAAGCTCGGTGGCGCGGTTCTCACTGCCGGGCATGCCCTGACCCGCGCGGCATGTATTTCACCCTGGCCATCTCCGCCCCGGACCCCGCCACCTGCGAGGACCTGACCCGGCGCGGCTGCGCAGCCGACCCGCGGGCGCTGCCCATTCCGGGGCGCGCCAGGC
>CAXUJF010000404.1:0-5858 GCA_964250865.1 uncultured Streptosporangiaceae bacterium | reverse complement strand
CTTGAGGTGCTAGTGCCCCAAAAGGGCATGGGGGTTCAAGTCCCCCCTCGGACACTAATACTGGTGCGATTTCCCCAAAACGACCAGCACTTGAACACGCGCCGGGCGGCCGGTTCTCGCCGCCGCCCCGGCCCGAGGCCGCGCAGCCGCCTCCTGCCCGGCAGGCAGCCATGACTGCGCAGTCTGTTCCCCCCGTTATTCCAGGCAGGCCCGGTCGCCGCAGCCAGGGCAATTCCGGCACGCGCCGGCCGATGCCGCTGGCCAGCCCGCCGGGCCGCCCGGACGTGGTCTACGGCTTCGGCCGGATCGACGCCTCCGGCCGGGTCGCGGACCGGGTGACCATCGCCGCGCTGGGCTGGCAGCCCGGGGACCGGCTCACCGTGACCGCCGAGGCCGGGGTAATGATCGCGCGCCGTGACGCGTCCGGCATGGTCACCGTGCCGTCCCGGCCGTATGTGGTGATCCCGGCCGCGCTGCGGCGCCGCTGCGGGCTGCGGGCGGGTGATCACGTGTTGCTGGCAGCCTCGCCCGGCGAGGACATGCTGGCCGCGTACTCCTTCGCGGTGGTGGACCAGGCATTGCAGACGCACGCCCCGGCCCCCGCCGGTGAGGGGAGGCGGCCATGACTGCCGCGCACCCCGAGGCGTCCCGGCAGGCGGTGGTGGAGGCGGCGCTGGTGCTGCTGGAGCGGATGGGCCTTACCCCAGCCGACCTGACTGCCAACCCGCAAGACCGCCCGGAGGTGCCGACCTTCGCCGAGTACATCCCGGTGGTGTCAGCCGCGGTCAGCGCCGGCACCCGGCGGGCGTACGGCTCCTACTGGAACCGAGTCGTCGAGCACCGGGGCGGCCGCCGGCTGGACGAGCCGACGCCGTCGGAGATCCGGCAGCTGATGGCCTACATCAAGACCCACGTGGTGACCCGGCGCAACGCCCGCGGCGGCCGCAGCGCCGAAGAGCACCTAGTGGCCGCGCTGCGCTGCCTGTACAGGCGCGCCGTGGACGACGGGCTCATTAATGAGGCAGACAACCCGGCGCGGAAGGTGCCCAAGCCGCGGCGCCTGCCGACCACCCGGCGGGCGGTGCCCGATACCCGGCTGGCCCAGATCAACGAGGTCGCCGCGGTCACGGGCGATGACCCGGCGCTGGACACGCTGCTGCTGCGGCTGCACACCGAGACCGCCTGCCGCCGCGGCGGCGCCCTGGCCCTGCGCCCAGATGATCTGGACCCGGACCAGTGCCTGATCCGGCTGCGGGAGAAGGGCGAGACGGTCCGCTGGCAGCCGGTCTCCCCCACCTTGATGAGCCGACTCGTCGAGCACGGCCGGGAGCGGCACGCCCCTCCGAACGGGCAGCTGCTGCGGTACGCGAACGGGCGGCCGATCACCTCGCGCCGCTATGACCACCTGTGGACCCGCCTGGGCCGCCAGCTGCCCTGGGTCCGCACCCAGCAGATCAGCACCCACTGGATCCGTCACACCACCCTGACCTGGGTCGAGCGGAACTTCGGCTACGCCGTCGCCCGGGCCTACGCCGGCCACACCGACTCCGGCGGCGAAACCGGCGCCACCGCGACCTACGTCCGCGCCAGCCTCACCGAAGTTGCCGCCGCACTGGCCGCGCTGACCGGCGAGCCGCACCCGCTCGCCTCAAACGAGGGGTGGTAACCGGCATGGATGCCGGCACGCTGGACGTGTCTCGCGCCGCGGACCGGGCCCTACTGGTCCGGGTGGACCGCCGGATCAGCCGCGGACTGACCCTCCACGGCTGCCCGGCCGGACCGGACCGTCCGGTCCTGGCCGCTGCCGGTCCTGGCTGCTCCGACCGCGGCGGAGGTATAGTCCGAGTGGGTTAGCATCGCGGCGAAGAGCGCGTTCGGACTGGTCTCCGCGCTATCGGGCATCTGGCCCTCACTGCACCTGGACACCGCCATCGTATTGCGTGTCGGCGTAAAGGCCGAAGCGGCATACGCGCTGCGCGCATGGCTGGCCCGCGACCAGGCGATCAGCGCCCGGACCCGCCGCTTCGCGAAGTGAGCGTGTGATTAATCGGGGTGTGGGCTCGGATGGCGGGGATCTGCTGGCCTGATTGTCTGCGTGTCGCCGGGCCGAAGTAGCAAACGCGGGCCTCATGATCCCTATTTGTGAGGATTAAGAACCAGAGGAGGCCCGCGCGTGCGCAGGCGGCGCGTCGGGTCCAGGGCCGGGATCGCCAACTCGACACGGTGTCCAGGGAGACACGGCCTCCGGAGCCGTGTGCGCAGGTTCGAGTCCTGCTGGGGGCACCTTTTAACGCGCTGACCTGCTACTTCTTTGTGCGGCGTCTTCGGGGTCCAGGTGCTGTGTCCAAGCATCCCGGTGCTGCGCACATAGCCTGGCGGCTTCACAGTGTGCGTAGCTCCCCGGTCGGAGGAGCGTCTGGCATGTCAGCATCAACTGTTTCCCGCGGGCGCCCGGTGGGCCGGAAGAGCCCGCTGCGGGTCGTGAACGAACTGGAGCCGTTCAGCTTCAATGATCAGCCGGGTCCGGCGTCGGCTGGGGTGCGGCTGGAGGCGGAGCGTCCGCCGGAGCTGACCGCAGCGCAGCGGCGGCGGCTGATGATCAGCGAGTTCCGGGACTGGCTCTCCACCCCGGACCAGCCGGGACAAGCGGCCGTTCCAGCCGGATAACCATCGCCGCCTACGCCGACGCGGCCATCGCCCTGGACGCCTGGATGAGCGCCGAGGGCATCGAGGCGGAGTTCTCCGGCTGCGACACGGCGATGCTGAACCGGTTCTTCGCCGCCTACTACGCGGCGCACGGCCAGGGCGGGACCAACACCAAGCAGCGTAATCTTCGGCACCTGTTCACCTGGCTCGAGCGTGAACACGATCACCCGCACCCGTACACCGGGGAGCTGCAGCGGTACAGCCCGGCCAAGAACCGGCCCTTGACGCTGGCCGGGTCGTTCATCACCGACCTGCTCGAGGCCACCGGCGGCGGGAAGGCCCGGCGGTTCGTGGACGCCCGGGACCACGCCATCATCCGGGTCCTGACCGAAGGAGTGCGGCGGACCGAGCTGGTTCAGCTGCAGACCACTGATCTGCCGGTGGATGTGATCGCGCAGCCGTTCGTGCGGGTGGTGCCGCTGAAGGGCGCCCGGGCGGCCACCGAGGGGCGGATCGTGGCGCTGGCACCGGCCACGGCCCGGGCGATCGTGGCGTATCTACGGGCACGGCAGGGGCACCGGCAGGCCGCTTCCCCGGCGCTTTGGCTCGGGACGCGGAACCGGGGGGCGCTGGGCGGGTCAGGGCTGTACCGGATGCTGATCCGGCGAGCCGAGGAAGCCGGGTATGACCCGGACGTCAGCCCGCACAAGTTCCGGCACACGTTCGCCAACGACTGGCTGGAAGGCGGAGGCGCAGAGGGGGACCTGATGCGGCTGATGGGTTGGGAGGACCGGGCCATGCTCGACCTATACGCCAAGGACATGCAGGTCCGCCGAGCCGTCCAGGCCAAGCAGCGCCGCGGCGACCTGTACTGACCGGGGCGGAGGAAACGCTGATGACAAGCACCGTTTCAGACGTCACCGCCCCCGGTTCCGGCGTTGGTCAGCTTGGTGATGAGGCAGCTGAGGCACATTCCTGCGACGGCCTGGTCCCTGATGGACCGGACCGAGATGATGGTCCGCGGGCCACAGCGGACCATCCCAGGACCAGACCGAGGTGGTTTCGCCACGGCGACGCGCGGTCCGGTCGTGGCCGCTGCTGGTCCTCGCGGCACCGGCCGCGGTGGCCGTGTGGTCCGGGTGGGTCGGGATCGGGCAGATGACCGGCTTCGGGGAGATCCATCCGCTGCCGGGGATCTGGGACTCGCTGCAGCTAGACACTGCAGTGACGCTGCCGATCGGGGTCGAGGCGTATGCGGCGTTCGCCCTGCGGGTGTGGCTGACCAGTAGCCCGGTGATCAGCGACCGGACCCGCCAGTTCGCGCGCCGATCCGCCATCGCCGCACTAATGCTGGGCATGGCCGGACAGGTCGCCTACCACCTACTGGCCCAGGCCAGAGTGGAGCGGGCGCCATGGGAGGTCACCACTGTCGTGGCCTGCCCGCCGGTCCTGGTCTTGGGCATGGGGTCCGCGCTAGCTCATTTGCTCCGCGGCGACTCAGCCGGGTGCACCACTCGTCACCCAGTCCGGCAGATTGCGGAAGTGAAGGCGGACGGGCCGATCATAGACCATGCCCTAGGGAGCCAGGAATGCCCGCTCCCCCGCCTCGCGCCGGACAGCAGTGCCCGGCTACCGGCACGCGTTTGGATTGCCGACCTTCAGGCGGCAGCGGCGACGGTAATCGCCTCAGGACAGGCTGTCTCCCGCCGCTCACTGCGGTCCGCTGGGTTGCATGGCTCGAACGCCGACCTGGGCATGCTCGCGCGCCGGGTCAGAGCCCAGCCACGCACCTCAAGGCCAGTGGACTATTAATCTGCGGGTTCGGGGTTCGAGTCCTTAGCGGCGCACCCGTACCGAACTGGGGTTTTACCGCTCGAGGCCATTCTTTATGTGTTCGGTTTGCCCCCATGTTTGCTCCAGGTTTGCTCGCGTGCGCCGATCCAGCGCTTTGGGGCTTATCCAAAATGGTCCCGTCCGGCGTCGGGCCGGTGCATGCG
Source organism: uncultured Streptosporangiaceae bacterium (assembly GCA_964250865.1). Taxonomy (GTDB): domain Bacteria; phylum Actinomycetota; class Actinomycetes; order Streptosporangiales; family Streptosporangiaceae; genus Bog-532. The sequence continues at coordinate 1,215 of CAXUJF010000404.1, read as the reverse complement.
CCCTAGCACTGCGCTGCCGCATCCCGCTCACCCGGCGAGGTAGACCGATGGTCTAGACCCGTCATACGTAAACCCAAGAGCTAAGCCGGACCGTCACCCGGCCCTGTTACGCACCGTAAAGGCCGCAGGTTCATCAGATGCGCGCAGCGGACACGTCGGTGAAGGTGCTGTTCGGCCTGGCCAGCTTACGCTCCACAGACCGAGGTGATTGCGGGCGCGTGTCCCCCGGCAGCATCTCAGGTGCGGTACGCGGGGCAGGCGCCGAGTCCGATGGAACGCGGCGTCCCGCCTGTAATTGATGAACCGGCAGGAGATCGGCCATAGGAGCGCCGGGTGCCCAGGGGGCCGGATGCCAGCCGGCCGGGCGTGCGGTCCCGCCACCGGGGCGCTGTGGGCCGTAACAGCAGCAACACCGGTGTTCGCCACAGCCGGGACGGTCCGGTCGACCGTCCCGCGCATCAGTGCCAACGGCCGGCGGGAAATAATGAGCGCCCGCCCCCGGCACGTCGTCACATGTCTCCGTCAGCTGAGAGCTTCCTCCGGAAACAGGAACGACCAGTCGGCGCCGAGACTCGCATGCCGGCGCGCAGGGCAACCGCGTGCCGACTGCAGAGACCGCCTCAACGTGGCTCGGGCCGGCGCCGTCAGCTTGTAGGGTCATGGCTAGGTGAAGACAATCGCCTGACCTGCGACACCAGGAGAGTCATGCCTTCACCACGTGCAAACGGCCGCGCCACGTCCTCTGAAGCCGCCCCGGCCCCCGTCACCGGCGCCGGATCACCCGCGGTGGTGCAGGAAGAGGCGGGTGAGTTCCTGACCACCGCTAACGGCCTGCGGCTGCCCGACACCGATCACTCGCTGAAGGCGGGCGAGCGCGGGCCGAGCCTGCTGGAAGACTTCCACCTGCGGGAGAAGATCACCCACTTTGACCACGAGCGCATCCCCGAACGGGTGGTCCACGCCCGCGGGGCGGCGGCGCACGGCATCTTCGAGTCCTATGGCACCGCCGGCTCGGTGACCAAGGCCGGGTTCCTGGCCGAAAAGGGCCAGCAGACCGACGTATTCGTGCGCTTCTCCACCGTGCTGGGCTCGCGCGGCTCAGCCGACACGGTGCGCGACACCCGCGGGTTCGCGGTGAAGTTCTACACCAGTGAGGGCACCTTCGACCTGGTCGGCAACAACATCCCGGTGTTCTTCATCCAGGACGGGATCAAG
>CAXUJF010000403.1:414-5877 GCA_964250865.1 uncultured Streptosporangiaceae bacterium | reverse complement strand
CACGTCGCCGTCCCCGTCGGCCAGCGGCTCCCCGACGTCCGGATCGGGATCGTTCAACCTGGTCTACCTGTGGATCGCGCTGGCCGTGATCGCCGCGATCGTGGTGATCGCCGTGATCAGCTCGGTGGCGCGGGGCCGGACGGCCCGGCGCCGGGCCTGGCAGACGAGGGCGGCGGCCGCCTACACCCGTGGATCGGGCCTGTTCCAGGCGGTGCAGGCGGCGACTCAGGCGAGCCAGTACCGGGACCCGAGCGCCGGGACCCGCTGGGCCGACGTGCAAGCCCGGGCCGACGACCTGACCCGGGTCCTGCAGTCACTACGCGCAGGTGCTCCGGGCGAGTACGAGCGGGCCAGGGTGGACGACGCCATCAACGGCCTGGACGCGGTGCGGTCGGCCTCCCAGGCGGGCGACCCCGGCGCGGCCGGGCGGCTGCAGGCTCGGCTGCGCGAGTTCGAGGACGCCATGCAGGCCCTCCGCGACCCGCAGTAGAACCCGGCAACCGAAATCGCTTACGTCCCACATCGATATGCATGGTGGTACGCTCACGATGTGAGTGGGACGTATCAGGTAACGATGGGCGACCGAGGACGACTGGTGATCCCCGCTGGCCTGAGGGAACGGGCAGGACTGGCCGAAGGCACCCCGCTGGTGCTTATGGAGACCCCGCAAGGACTCGTGCTGCTCACCCGCTCACAGCTCCAGGAACTCGTGCGGGCGGATCTGGCCGGCCTGGACCTGGTCGGTGAGCTACTCGCCGAACGTCGTGCTGAGGCCGCCGAAGACGCGGCATGAACGTCTTCGATGCGTCCGCTCTGCTGATCTTCCTGCAAGGCCAGCGTGGAGCAATCGAGGTCGAGCAGGCCCTGAAAAGTGGGGGCGTCTGCGGGGCCGCCAACTGGTCCGAGGTCGCACAGAAGATACGCGCGCACGGCCGAGACTGGGACTTGTCCCGGGCTCTCCTGACTAGCTATGGCATGCAGGTCGAGGCGGTAACTGTCGAGGATGCAGAATGGGCCGCCCGCAGATGGACCCCGAGTGAGGGACTGTCCCTGGCCGATCGACTGTGCCTGGCTCTAGGCGAACGGCTGGACGCCGATGTCCTGACCGCCGACAAAGCCTGGGGAACTGCCGGGCGGGTGCGCCAGGTTCGTCAGCTGGCGGGGTAGGTGCAGGGGTTGGCCAGGTCGAGGTCATGATGACCATGGAACCGGCCGCGCCCGAGGTCATCACCCAGATCGTGGACGACCTGTTCCTGCCGCTGGCCGGGTCTCGTCCGGCCTGGCCGAGAGCTGAGGGCTGAGGGCGCGAAAGGAGAGGCGGGCAGGTCAGAGCGTCTTCGGCGGCAGCCACGCTCAGCGCGACGCGATCGACCTCACGCTGCTGGCCGCGGCGGCGGGCTCCGGCGACGGTGCCCTGGTCCGGGCACTGGTGGCCGAGCGCGTGGCGCGCAAGCCAACCGCCGGGCGCGCGGCCAGGCTGGTCATCGAAGCCAGCCAGGCCCGGGCCGCGCGGCACAACTCTGTCCAGCACCGCGCCGCCCTGGACGACTCCTGGTGGGGCGGGTGGGGCTCGAACCCACGACCGGCGGATTATGAGTCCGCTGCTCTAACCGGCTGAGCTACCGCCCCCGGACCCGGGAAAGAGTATCTCAGACGCCCGGGAGGTAGGCAGCGACGACGGCGGACCGGCCACCGTGGACCTCGGCCAGGGCTTCGCGCAGGACGCGGGGCAGCTCGGCCGGGTCGGTGACGTTGGCGGCGTAGGCGTCAGCGGCGGCGGCGGCGATCCCCGGGTAGTCCGGCGCGGGCTCGAAGCTCACGTTGAAGTCGTCGTTCTCGGCCGCGGCGCCCTTGGGGTGGACGGCCAGGGCCGAGAACTTCGGCGCCCGCCAGCCGCCGTTGTTGAAGATGACCGTCAGCGCAGGCGTCTTATACCGGCGCGCGACCCACTGGGCCGAGGACGGCACGCCGAACAGGTAGCTGCCGTCACCGACCATGCAGACGATCGTGCGGTCGGGCGCGGCCAGCTTGGCCCCGACCGCTCCCCCGCCGGCCCAGCCGAGCGAGCCGCCGCCGCTGCTGATCAGGCCGCCGGGGCGGTTGACCCGCAGGTGCTCGGCCACGACCTCATAGTTGGTGATGGCCTCGGACAGGAACAGCGGGTCGTCGTCGGCCAGGGCGTCGCGGACGCAGGCGGTCAGGTACTGCGGGGTGATCACGCCGTTGTCCGGGACCTCTTGAGCGTCCCGCTCGGCCCGCTGCAGGTCGTGGCGGGCGGTCACGTCGGCCCGGCGCTCCTCCACCGGGGCCTCGTCGACCAGGTGGTGGTCGCGCACGTAGGCGGCGATCTGCGGCAGCGCCAGCCGGGAATCCGCGGCGGCGAACCGCCGGGCCGGGATGTGCCACATCGGCACCCCCGACTTCAGCGGGTCGATGTCGATGCTGTAGATCTCGGCGTCGCGGGACGGCTTGCTGGTGACCGGGATCCACGGCACGTCGCTGTCGACGACCAGGATCACGTCGGCCTCGGCCAGCACCGGGTTCTGGTCCTTGGTCGTCCACTGGTAGCCGTTGTGCATCGGGTGGCTGGCCGGGAAGTTCACGTAGTGCGGGGCCGACTCGATGACCGGAATGGCCAGCAGGTCGCAGAGGCTGGTCAGTTCAGCCACGGCCTCCGGGTGGCGGCCCAGGTAGCCGGTGACGATCAGCGGGTGGCGGGCCCGGGCCAGCGCCCGGCCGATCTCCCCGGCGACGTCGGCGCTGAGCGCGGCCGGCTCCACCGGCCGGTAACTGGCCGGGTCGACCGTGTACGGCTCGAGCTCCTCCTCCATCACCTCGCGCGGGCCGACCAGGTAGACCGGCCCAGCCGGCTCGGTGGCGGAGATCTGGAGCGCCCGGTGCACCAGCTGCTTGACGTTGCGGCCGGTGCGGATCTCGTTGTCGTACTTGACGTAGCCCCGGACGATGCCGCGCTGGTCGTGGACGTCCTGGACCCAGTGGATGAACTCGTTCCGGCTGCCCGGCAGCTCACCCTCGATGGTGTACGGGGCGCCACCGGCGAAGATCAACGCCGGCACCCGCCCGCGGTAGGCGTTGTTGACCGCACCGCCCAGGTTCTGGGTGCCCGAGTCCACGTGGACCAGCACCGCCTGCGGCTCGCGGGTGATCGCGGCGTAGGCGTGGGCCGCGCTCAGGGCCACGGTCTCGTGCGGGCAGATGATCAGCTCGGGCAGATCGCCCCGGCGCCCCTCGGCCCGGACCTGGGCCAGCGCCTCGATCAGGCCCGGATGGTCGCTGCCCAGGTTGGCGAACAGGTAGCGGACGCCGGCTTCGGCCAGGGCCTCGAGAAAGGCCGTGCTCGTGCTGTAGTAACGATCCCCCATAGGGGGCAGTCCTCCGGATCGGTAGTAGCAGGAGCTACGGATCGGCAGTGATCCCGACGGCAGCGAGCTTGGTCAGGGCTCAGTAGCGGCCGGCGGCCTGGACGCTCATCGCGTGCTCGACCAGCGTGACCAGCGTGGCCTTGGTCGACTCGCGGTTACGGGCGTCGCAGGGGATGACCGGCACGTCGGGCGAGATGGCCAGGGCTTCGCTCACGTCCTTGGAGCGGTGCGGGAACTGGCCGTAGAAGCCGTTGATGCCGATCACGAAGGGCAGCCCGCTGGCCTCGAAGTAGTCCACCGCCGGGAAGGAGTCAGCCAGCCGCCGGGTGTCGACCAGCACCACGGCGCCGATCGCGCCCTGGATGAGGTCATCCCACATGAACCAGAAGCGGTGCTGGCCGGGCGTCCCGAACAGGTAGAGGATCAGGTCCTTTTCCAGGGTGATCCGGCCGAAGTCCATCGCGACCGTGGTGGTGCTCTTGTCCGGCACGTGCGACAGGTCGTCCACGTCCGTGCTGGCCACCGTCATCATGGCCTCGGTGGTCAGCGGCGTGATTTCCGAGACCGAGCCGACGAACGTGGTTTTGCCGACGCCAAAACCGCCCGCGACCACAATCTTGACCGAGGTCATGGCGGCGGCAGCGCCCTGCGGCGCGCCGACGCTAGATCTTACGGAGTCCACTAAGCACCCTTTCGAGCAGATTGAGATCTGGCCGGCCCTCGGCATCCTCCCGCTGGTGGATGCGCACCAGGCCATCGGCTCCCATATCCGCGATGAGAATCCTAGCCACGCCGAGCGGCAGCCGCAGGACAGCTGAGATTTCCGCCACAGATCGCCAGTCCCGGCAGAATTGCAAGATGGCCTGGCATTCAGGCGCGAGTACGGACAGATCCCGCGGCTCGTACACCGTCGCCGTGACCAGAGCCTCAACCTGAAGCTGATAGCGCGGCTGGGTCCGGCCGCCGGTGACCGTGTACGGCCGGACCAGGCGGCCTACAGCCTCTTCTTCACTGGAACGCGATCCCCCGCGGCCTCCCTGCCCGGCGTCCCACGACCCGGTGGGGCGCCCGCCCTCCCACGACGCGTTCGAACCTTGGTTCCACGAACCAGACCGCTCGTCCCACGGGCCCGACCGGCTATCCCACGTCCGGGCGGCACCAGGTGGAAGCGGGCGGTCGTCACCTCGCGGCGGGCCCGCCACCGTGTCCTCCGGTCATCGTCTGCCGTCCCCAGGGATGGAAGCTTGCATCATGCCGCGAGTGGCTGGGGTGAGGACCCGGCCGGCCCGCTCGACCAGCAACGTCATCTCGTAGGCGACCAGGCCCAGGTCGCAGGTGGATGCGGCCAGGACCGCGAGGCTGGAGCCGTTGCTGATGGCCATGATGACCAGGACCCCACGCTGCATCTCCACCACGGTCTGGACGACCGCGCCGCCCTCGAAGACGCGCGAGGCGCCCTGAGTCAGGCTGGTCAGGCCGGAGGTGACGGCGGCGAGCTGGTCGGCTCGCTCCTGCGGGAACCCGGCCGAGAACGCGAGCGGCAGCCCGTCGGACGACACCACCACCGCGTGCGCGACGTCGGGAACCCGTTCGACGAAGTTGGTGATCAGCCAGCCCAGGTCCTGCGTCGGTCGACCCGGAGTGCTCACTGGTCTCCCCCTAGCCGCCCGGCTGCCCGGGCTTTGCCCTGCGGTCTCTTTCTGTCTAGCACGATATGCCGTTCATGCGGGGATCTCATCCGTCCTATGGCTCCTCGGTCTTAGGTGCGGACGCACGTGCTTCGCGCACGCCCCGCTGGAAACTGGCCAGCCTGCTACGGACTTCATCTGCCGAACGAGTGGGTCCGGCGCCGCTGTCGTCGGCCGCCGCGGCCGGCTCGCCCACCGATCCGGGGACGAGGTTGGCCCGCGGCACCCGGCGCGGGAGCCCAGCAGTGGTGGTGGTACCCGTGCTCGGTGCGGCCACGGTCTCGGCCGCCCGCCCCCCCTCGTCCGCGGGCGAGGCCCAGGCCGGCTCGGCGGCAGTTGCGCCGCCGTCCGGCGCCGGCCATCGCGTGCAGTTACGTGCGGCTCCCCGTCGC
>CAXUJF010000403.1:0-404 GCA_964250865.1 uncultured Streptosporangiaceae bacterium | reverse complement strand
CCTGGCGGGGGGGGGGGTTGTGGCGCGGGGGTCGGGCGCCGGCGCCGCCGTGGTGGCGTGCGTCGTGCCGCTGCGGCGGAACCAGTCGGACTCAAGGGAGTCGAAGATCGGCAGCCGCTGCTGGTGCCCGTTCTCGGGCGGCGCAGGCACCTGCACGCCGTTGTCGGCGCTGCCGTTGGTGCCGTTGGGCCCGGTGAAGCCGTTCCCGGGCTGCGGCGGGCTGACCCGGGAGGCCCCGGTCCCGCTGAAGCCACCGCGATTCACCCCCGGCGGGTTCGCCCCCCAGCCCGGGCCGTTCGGCGGGTTCGGCGCCCCGCCGGGGGTGGATCGCGGTGGGTTCCGCGGGCCCGGGGCCGCCCGGGTCCGCCCGCCGCCGCCCGGGCACGGCGTCACCGGGCCCACCG
>CAXUJF010000402.1:0-5899 GCA_964250865.1 uncultured Streptosporangiaceae bacterium | reverse complement strand
GGGGGCGGGGGGGACGGTGGCTGGCTGTCGGTGATGAGTGACCCGGCGCGCCGGGCGCGGGTGCACGCCACCGACGGGCGGGCGGCCGACCTGGAGGAGCTGCAGTTCACCCTGGGCGAGGGGCCCTGTACTGACGCGTTCGGGTCAGGGAACCCGGTGCTGGTGGCTGACCTGGAAGCACCGCGCTGGCGGGCATGGTGGCCGGGGTTCGCGGCCGAGGGGGCGGCGGCGGGCGTGGCGGCGCTGTTCGCGTTCCCCCTGGTGCAGGGGGCGATCCGGGTCGGGGTGCTGGGGCTGTACCGGGAGACACCTGGTTCGCTGAGCCCGGGCGCCCTGGCCGACGTGCTGGTGTGCGCGGACGCGGCGTTGCTGCTGCTGCTGAACTCCCGGGCCGGGATGGACGTCAATGGGCACGGCTGGGCCCAGGACGGCTGGGCCGATGACCACGCCCGGGTCTATCAGGCCACGGGGATGGTGTCCGCGCAGCGCGGGACGGGGCTGGAGGAGGCGCTGGCGCTGCTGCGCGGGTACGCGTTTTCACACGACCAGACGCTGGATGAGGTGGCAGCGGCGGTGGTGTCCCGGCAGCTGCGGCTGGATGTCGATGAGACCGGCAAGCCAGCCACGTGATGGCACCCCGGGTGCGCTCTTATGTCGATGCGGTGCAGTCCTATGGTTGATGCAGTAACGACGCGGAAGTGGGCGGCATGAGCAGCTTGGGTCAAAATCGCGAACAGATGCTGGCGGCGACGTTCGTCGAGCTGGCGGACACGCTGGTCGCCGACTTTGACGTGGTGGACTTCCTGCACGGGCTGGCGGACCGGGCCGTGCAGCTGCTGGACGTGGACGCGGCCGGGCTCATGCTGACCGATCAGCGCGGCTCGCTGCGGGTGATCGCGTCGTCGAGTGAGCAGGCGCGGCTGGTGGAGTTGTTCCAGCTGCAGCACGACCAGGGACCGTGTCTGGAGTGCTTCCAGACGGGGGTGCCGGTGGCCGAGCCGGACCTGGCCGCGGCGAGCAGGCGGTGGCCATCGTTCGCGCCGGCCGCGATGGAGGCCGGGTTCGCGTCGGTGCAGGCGCTGCCGATGCGACTGCGTGATGAGGTGATCGGGGCGATGAACCTGTTCACGCAGACGCCGGGCCGGCTCGATGAAACCGGGCTGCGGGTCGGGCAGGCGCTGGCCGACGTAGCCACGATCGGGTTGCTGCAGGAGCGCAACCTCCGGCACCAGGAAGTGCTGGCCGAGCAGCTGCAGGGCGCGCTGAACTCGCGGGTCGTGATCGAGCAGGCCAAGGGGGTCCTGGCCGAGCGGCTGAGTCTGGACATGGGCCAGGCGTTCGAGCAGCTGCGCGGTCAGGCGCGGCTGCAGAACCGGCGGCTGGCTGAGCTGGCGGGCACGGTGGCCGACGGTTCAGAGAACGTGGCCGGCTGGCAAGCGGTCCGCGGTTCCCGCTCCGGCTGAGCCTGGAGCCAGGCGGGGGCCGACGGTTGCGATGTTGACAACGCCGGGCGCCCGGGAAGATGATCAAGATAGGCGTGTGCCGCTCCAGACCCTGACGGTGCACCCGGTTCGTATCGGGTGTAAAGGAAGTTACGGGAGCGTGACGATTACCCGTAGTGTCGTCCCGGCAGGTTCCGAGTTTGGCGCAGCCGACGGCGGACGGATTAGTTCGGCGCGGTGTTCGTGAATATCTGGCTCTGGCTGGGTAGTTTCGTAGGATTATTGAATAGTCAAGTTACGGTGCTGTTCCGGACCCTGGCAGCCTGTGGTCATTCACTGGTGCGGTATGGGGTGGAGTAGCCATGGCGGTTGAGCAGAAGCGAAATTCCCGTTCGGCGGGCACGGAGCCGCCGACGGTACGCACGGAGCCGACGACGGTACGCACAAAGGATGAGCCTGCGGCCGGGCCGGCTCTTGATGATCTGCTGCCGCGGGTCGCGCGCGGTGATACCGAGGCATTCACGGTCGTCTGTGATCGGGTCTCGGGTGCGGTCTACGGGCTGGTCCACCGGATCATCGGCGATCAGGGCCGGGCCGAGCAGGTGGCCGCGGGGGTGCTGCTGGAGGTGTGGCGATCCGCGTCGCGGTTCAGCCCGGCTGACGGCAGCGGCCTCGAATGGGTCATGACGATGGCGCGGCGCCGCGCTTTGGGCCGTGCTGCGGTGGATAACGCCCGCACGGCCGGCCTCGTGCCCTCCGGGACCCCTCGGGTCGCGAAGGACCGGGCCGTGGGGAGGCTGTCGGCGCATCGTGGTCTGGCGTCGCTGCCGGAGCCGCAGCGTGAGGCCGTGCTGCTGGCCTCCTCCGGGTACACCTGGCGGCAAGTTGCTGAGCTGCTGGGGGTTCCGGCGGGAACGGTGGCCGAGCGGCTCCGCGAGGGCTTGCTCAGCCTGGGTAGCAGTCCGGAACAAGGGCCGACATCAACGAGCTGAGCTGCGGCGGAGATTCCCGCGAAACGGAGGATTGATGATTGCGTTGTTCCTGCTGCTGGTGATCGTGGCGATCGTACTCGGCATCATCGGCGTGGTCGCTAAGGGCCTGCTGTACCTGCTGATCATCGGGATCGTGGTGTTCCTCGGCGCCCTCGTCTTCGCCGCCCTTCGCATGCGCCGGCGGCCCGGGAGACATCAGGAACGGTAACGCCCGGAGGCCGTGGCGCCGTACCGGCCGGAAGCCTGAGCCGGACCCGCGCCTGGCCGGGTGGCAGCCTGCCGTCACCTTGCCGGGTGCGGCCTGGCAGCGTAGATTCGGCAGCAAGGTTATATACCGCTCCGGACCTCGGTGGTGTCCGTCCATGGATACCCCGATGGGCAGGGGCGATGACGAACACATCCAGCAGCCGTCCGGCGCTGGCGATAGACGACGCAGACCTGCTGGCGGCGTCGGTGTGGGCCGGGCCCTCGTACAACCTGGTCAGGCTGACCGGTGAGTGGGACGTTACGGCCTCCGATCAGCTGCGTGACTTGCTGGCCGACCGGGTGCGGACCGGGGCGCGGAACCTGGTCGTTGACCTGTCGGACGTGGCTTTCCTGGATCTGGCCTGCCTGTACGCGCTGATCGAAGGCGCACGGATGGCGGAACGAGCGGACGGTACGCTGCAACTGACCTCACCGCAGTCAGTCATCGTCCGGCTGATATCTCTGCTGGGCGCCGGATCGCTCATCACCGTACGCGCCAGCCTGGCCGAAGCCACCGCAGGATAGGGAGGGGTCCAATGCCAACGCGCCCAGGGCAAAGCGGCCAAAGGTTAACCTGGCCTGCCTGGGGTAGTCGCCTCAGCGAGGCCACCGCGCGGGCGGCTCCGCTCTACGTGGGTGCCTCCTCGCCCCAGACCCGGCGACAGAGCCGGTGACAATCCACGAGGAGGACGCCGGGATGATCTCCCGCATGTGCGCTGGCCGGCCCGTTTCGGGTTCAGGTGTGGATACGGCCGTCCCACGAGGCCGCGAGCGGAGGACGGTCCGGTGAAGGCGGTGAGCGGGCCGCCCGCCGCTCGCGATGACCGGTTGCAGGCCGCGCCGCAGGAAGCGAGAGCAGGTCTGCGCCGCTGGCCGTCCCGCGCGGTCCAGCTGTGCTGGAAGGGCATCGTCCGGCTGCCCGGCAGCCAGCCACTGCTGCTGCGGCAGATGGAGCGGTCGCTGCTGGCCGAGGACTTCCGCCTCGACTCCGGGTTCGCGATCTTCACCCGGTCTGCTCTCGGCCAGGAGATGCCAGCGACCGAGCGGGTCCCGGCCTGGCCCAGATCGCTGTGGGCCAGCGGGATGACCGCGACCGGGCTGGTGGCCGCGGGCGGCGTGGTCATCCTGAGCCGGCTGATCGTCAACCAGCGGGCCAATCCGGGCGGTGCCCGGCCGGACGCAGGCGTATGACCGCGGCCCAGTGGCCGCAGGCGCCCTCACGGTGCGGACTGGACGTTCAGCCGAGCCGGTGACTCCGGGCGGGTCAGCTTGCCGACCTCGTTGAGGTGCCGGAGCGCTTGGCCGTACGAGCCGAGCAAGGTGGCCTCGCAGTACGACAGGCCATGCTCGGCGCAGAAGGCCGCCACGAGCGGCTGAGCCCGCCGCAGGCTGGGCCGGGGCATGGACGGGAACAGGTGGTGCTCGATCTGGTAGTTCAGCCCCCCGAGGGCGAAGTCCGTGAGGCGGCCGCCGCGGACGTTGCGGGAGGTGAGCACCTGCTGCCGCAGGAAGCCAATCTTGTCGTCGGCCGCGAGCACGGGCATGCCCTTGTGGTTCGGCGCGAACGAGCAGCCCAGGTAGAACCCGAACAGGCCCTGCTGGACCAGGATGAAAACCACCGCCCGGACCGGTGACAAGACCAGGAAGACCACGCCGAGGTAACCGCCGACGTGCAGGACCAGCAGCCCGGCTTCCCAGGCCCAGTGACGGCCACTGGTCTTGCGGCTTTCCCCGCGCTGGCTGGCCTGCCGGAGCAGCGCGCTGATGCTGGATAGGTGCAGGCTGGCCCCTTCGAGGAACAGCAGGGGCACCAGGAGGTAGGCCTGGTAGCGGAACAGGAGCCGCTGGATACCGCGACCGGCCCGTGCTCGGGTGCCGGAGAACGCCAGCGGACCGATCATGACGTCCGGGTCGACACCCTCGGTGTTGGGGTGAGCGTGGTGCCGGCTGTGCTTGCTCGTCCACCAGCCGTAGCTGAGCCCGATCCCCAGGTTGCCGCACAAGACGCCGAGGACGTAGTTGGCCCGGTGGGTGGCGAACACCTGCCGGTGCCCGGCGTCGTGACCGAGGAAGCCGATCTGGCCGAAGACCACGGCCAGGAACGCAGCCAGGCCCAGCTGCCACCAGGAGTCGCCGATCAGGACGAACGCGACCCAGCCGATGGCCAGCGCCGCGGCGGTGAGGGTGATTTTCCACCAGTAGTAGAACGGCCGCCGGGCCAGCAGGTCCGCCTGCCGAACCTGCCGGGACAACATCGCATACTCACTGCCGCGGTCGGCGGACTGGAACTGGGGGAAGGGTTCACCCCGGGATACGGGCACAGCTGACACCGTGGGACTCCTCAAGCGTTGGACGCGGCCAGGTGACCGCGGAGCCGCCGGGGTCCAGGAACGGCACGACACAAGAATGCCGTGACCTGCTGCTCCCCCGCGATGCCGCCTTCAAACGCACCCGCCGGGGATGCCCTCGCCGGTAATGAAGATGCCGGTGGCCTGCCCGAAGCAGGCCACCGGCGGCCGGAGGCTGGGGTCAGCTGGCGTTCTTCAGCCAGCCCCGGATCCGCTCCTGGGGACGCTGCTGCTCGCCCTGCTGGGCGCCGAGCACGATGAGCACGCCGGTGAGGACCGGGGTGGCCCACTGCAGGATCCGGAGCCGCTGCTGGATCGCGGCCACATCGTCGGGAGTGGCTTCACCGGGAGTGGTGCCACCTTCGGTGTAGGTGTCGTCCCCGGCGGTCTTGGCCAGCTTCGCGCCGAGCACCCCGCTGTAGGCGGTGGTGCCGAGCGCGGCCGCGGTCAGCACGGTCTTGACCGCGCTGTTGGCCCCGACGCCGGCCTGGTTGCGGACCCGGTCCTGGTGGGCCAGCACCAGCCCGATCCCGCCCACCACGTGGATACCGATCGCAGCGGCGGAGAACGGCGCCCACCGGGCCCAGCCCGACGACGCGATCTTCGCCCGCTCCAGCGGGTTGCTGACGTCCTTCGAGGCCCCGTTCAGGCCCACGGCTCCCATCAGGGAACCGCCGAACCAGGCCGCCACCCCCAGGTCGTGCAGGGACCGGATGACAGTGTTGCGATTGCTGCTCATGGAACTCCTCATGGTGAAGATGACTCAGCGGTGACGTGCCACGGGACCCGGCCACGTGGGCCGGATCCCGCTGCGCTGATTAGCGCGTGGTGCCGTTGGTGTCGGGGTCGTCGATCTGCTCCTTGCGGAGGG
>CAXUJF010000401.1:0-5921 GCA_964250865.1 uncultured Streptosporangiaceae bacterium | reverse complement strand
GGATGAGTTCACGAGCCGGATGGGCGGCAGCCCATGACACGGTTCGCCGGGACCCTGCTCCTGATGTCGGTCCTCGTGCTCACCCCCGGGCAATCACGGCAGGCTCTCGGCGCGGAGCTCACGGCGCTCGGCGTGGTACTGGCCACCGCCGTGATGATCTCAGCCGTACGAGCGCACTTCCCGGTCACCAAATGGCGATGGACCAACCCGATCATGCCGCCTGGCTGTCACGCGCATTCAGGAAGACCGACATCAGGCATCACGCGTGTTCCGGACCCGCTGGGGCGCCGCAGGTACATGCCGTGCCATAGCTCAAACCACGGGTCCTAGGCGTTCGCGCTGTCGGCCTGGTTTGCTTTCTCCGGGCTTTCCGAGCGATGGTCAGACGGGCGGCCAGTTCCGGACGGCTGCGTCGGCGATCTGCTGCAGTTCTTCGCGGGCGGTGCCGCTTGCGGCTTGGACGGCGATGCCGTTGGACACGGTCATCACGTAGCGCGCGAGCAGACCGGGATCGGTACCGGAGGGCAGATCACCCTCGTCGCTTGCCTGCTGGAACCGTTGGCGAAGGCGGGAGACACCCTCCTCGCGCCAGGCGACGAGGGCATCTTGAGCGGCGCGGGCAGTGGCGCCGGCGGCCAGGGAGCCCTGCACGCCGAGGCAGCCAGCGGGGCAGCCTGGGCTGGTGCTGGCGTCAACCGAGCCATTGAGGAACGCGGTCGCCACCTGTTCGGCGGTCGGTTCTTGCAGGGCGCGCGCGCCGTAGGCGGCCGGGCCCTCGGTGTAGCGCTCGAGCGCCCGGCGAAACAGGTCGTCTTTGGTGCCGAAAGCCGCATACATGCTGGTACGGCTGATCCCCATCGCACCTGTCAGGTCGGTCAGGCTGGCGCCCTCGTAGCCCTGTTGCCAGAAGACCCGCATCGCCCGGTCGAGGGCGCCGTCGGCATTGAAGCCCCTTGGTCGCCCAACGCGCGTGCTCTCCCGGCTGGCCATGGGCTAACCTTATCAGTTCTGTACCGATCGGTCTCTGACATGCTAGGGTCACTTCAGTACCGATCGGTATTGAAGTCGGGCCGAATGAAATTATGAGGTAGTTACCGTGGCGCAGCCGGAAGAGACCCGGGCCGTGGTCGAGAACCTGCTCGAGCGTGTCGCGGCGGGCGATCCCGCCAAGATCGCTGAGCTGTACGCCGAGCACGTGGCCTGGGAGCTGGCCTGGCCGGAAGACGAGCACGGGGGCACCGTGCCCTGGATCCGGCACCGCTCCACGCGTGCCGACGTCGAGGACCACTACCGCACGGTCGCTGAGCACACCGTGCCCAGCGAGTCGACCGCGGAAATCACAGCCGTCCTCGTAGACGGCGCCGACGCCGCAGTCGTCGGCGCGCTGGGCCAGACCCTGCGCGCGAACGGGGCCAGCTACCGGGTGGAGTTCGTGCTCTACCTCACCGTCTCCGGCGGGTTCATCACCAGGCACCACATCGTCGAGGACAACCTGACCATCAAGCGCGGATTCGAGACCGCCGCGTAGCGCAAGAGGTCGCCACATGGTCACCGCGGAGACACCGAACGTCCGCACCACCCGCGCCGGCATCACCGGTGCGTTCGGCGGTCCCAACTGGTTCCGCTCTGATGAGCTGCCGCTGGCCTCGCCGGTGCCGACGAGGTTCAGGTCCGGGTAGCCGCGGCGGCCCACCCAGTGGACCTTGCGACGCAGAAGACGCCCTCGAAGCTGAACGGGATGCCGCTGGCGGCCCGAACCGGCCCATAAGCCCCGGCCACAGCAGGCCCATCCGGTCAGCAACCTGACCTGCCTTCTGGGTCGCGGACGCGTCCCGGCTTACCGGGCGCTCCGATGGCAAACCCGGCCGGATGACACGGTGAAGTCGGTGCCGGCCGGTCCATCGCCCCGATCCGCGCCGGCCGCACCCATCCCCTCGGTGACGCGCATCCCTCCGGTGGCGGTCATCGCCTCGGTGATGGCCTCGGCTAGATGAAACAGCGCCTGCAGGCCGTCCGCCCAGATCTCCTGGCCGACCGGGGGGTGCGGTCGCTCTCTGCGCGATCCGCCGGGGTCACGTTGGGATCGGAGCCTCGTCGGACCGTAGAGTTTCGGGCTCCATGTCGAACGCGTTCTGGATAGCGTCCGGTCGAGTCCCCAGCCCGTCTGTGGTCTTCTTGTTCCACGGAGCTTCGGTGAGGCGCTTGGTCTCCTCGATCATCGACTTGGGCTCGAGGTTGCGGTAGGTGTCGATTTCGCCCGCGGCGACCGCAGTCATCGTCGCGTATACCGGCTCAGGGTTGAATTGCGCCCGGGGAAACGCCAGCTGCGAGTAGTCGAAAAGCCGCTCGGACGGGTCGTCCTCCCAGCTCTCCCAGGTCTGGAAGATGCGGTCATTGAAGCCGGTCAAAAATGGCCCCGGGTTGATCGTCGCGACCTCGATCCCGAACTCCTGAAGCTCGTCCTTCATGCTCTCCGCGATCGCCTCAAGGGCATGCTTGGAGGCGGAGTAGATGCCGGTGAAGGGATTGACGTTCAGGCCCTCTCGCGACGAGACCCAGATGATCCGCCCCTCCCCGCGCTTGACCATCTGCTTAGCGATCCCCTGAGTCAGGAGCAGCGGCCCGGTGACGTTGACCTCGAACTCATTGCGGATGTTAAACGCGGGAATGTCGACAGTCGAGCCGCCCTCCCCGACGCCGGCGTTGTTCACTAGGATCTCGACGTTCCACGCCAGAGCCTTCCGGCGGTCCCCGTCGTTGGTGACATCGAGCTTCTCGACCTGCAGCCTCACTCCTCGCTCGGCCGCTTGACGCTTGAGGGTCTGGACCTGCGCGTAGATCTCCACTGAGGCGATGACGTCAAAGCCCTTCTCCGCCAATCGCATGGCGACTTCATGCCCAAAACCAGTACCAGCCCCGGTGATGAGCACTTTCCGCAACTTCGCTGCGCTAGCCATGTGGTCCGTATCCTTTTCTCGTGTCGAGTAGCATTTCTTCTGTCGAGCGCGAACGCCGCCCGGTGGACGGTGCGCTCCGCCCGAGACGCCTGAACGCGCAGTTGCCGATAGCGCGACTTGCCGCGGCTCCCGGGATGGCGCGGCGCTCCTTCAGCAGCGGCTCGTCCGCCGCCGACAGCTCAGCCGGCTCCTGCCCTGGCCCGTTGTCACATCCATCACAGATGTCTCCTCGCGTGTCAGGGTTACACCGTCGAGGACTGACAGACCCGGTAACCGTCGACCATCCGCGCGAAGGCGACGAGCCGCGCGCCGCTGTCGACAGCCGCAACGTTCATCAGCTGGCTGATCTTCTCCGCCGGGCCGGTCGCCGCCTTGATGACCCGCTCGGCGGACTTGAGGCCGACTAGTTGACTCCTGTCTCTTTCCTTATCTGATCGGTCCCGCACTGCGCGGGCCGGTCGGCGCCCCGTTGAAGGGATCGACCTGATCGGTCGCGCCGCGGGTGACCGGCCTCGCGCAGTGCGGCCCTGTCGGTACCCGTTATCTGGGCTTGCCGGCTAACCGAGCCTGGCGTTCACAAGGCGTGAGGGTTCAGGCGTTGATCGTGTTGAGCTGGTTGATGAGGATGATGGCGGCGACGCGTGAGGAGCCGGGGTTTTGACCGGTGATCAGTAGGCCGTCCTGGACGACGTGGGATCCCCAGTCGGTCGTTTTGCTGTAGATGCCGCCTTGTACCTTGAGCGTGTCTTCGACCAGGAACGGGACGACGTTGGTCAGTCCCATGGCGTCCTCCTCGGTGTTGGCAAAGCCGGTGACCTGCTTGTTTTCGACCAGCGGGGTGCCGTCTTCGTTGACGACGTGGCGCAGGACGCCGGGCGCGTGGCAGACGAGCGCCACGGGCTTGCCGGCCCGCAGGGTCGCCTCGATCAGATGTGCGGAGTTTTCGTCCTCGGCCAGATCCCACAGGGGACCATGCCCGCCGGGATAGAAGACCGCGTCGAAGTCCTCGGCGGAGACCGAGTCCAGGCGCACGGTGCTGGCCAGGGCGGCCTTGGCGTCGGGGTCAGCCTCAAACCGCCGTGTCTGGTCGGTCTGAAAGTCAGGCTCGTTGCTCTTGGGGTCAAGCGGCGGCTGGCCGCCCTTGGGGGAGGCGAGCACGAGCTCAGCGCCGGCGTCGCGCAGCTCGTAATACGGCGCGGCGAGCTCTTCAAGCCAAAAGCCGGTCTTGCGGCCGGTGTTGCCGAGCGTGTCGTGTGAGGTGAGGACGATGAGGATCTTCATGATGCCCTTCTAGTAGACCGGTCGTCTAGAAATATAACATAGCAGCGCGGAGAGCGCACTCAGCGTCCCGAGTCGCCAGGATGCTAACCCCAGACGTCGCCGATCTGTGCCGCGCTCGGGTCGTGGATCCTGGATTCGATCGACATGGCCTAACGCAAGACGATGACCGCGATAATGTTCAAGCTCCCCGCCGGGGCCGTCGGCGAGCTGTCGCGGCCCGGGGCGCCGCTCTACGGCACGAGCACACCAACGGAAGCCTCGTCACCTTCCCCGGCGGGTTCCGTTGCTCAACAAGTCCGGAGAGCCAGCGGCCGCGATCGGCGTCAGCGCAGGCAACGCCGGGGAGGACCACGACGTCGCCGCTGCCTTCCTGTCGGCCGCCCGCAGCCGGGCCCGGTAGGCAGCATGACGGTCAACCCTGCTTGATCTGCACAGCCTTGGGCGTCGGGGCCAAACCCACCTCGGCGACGTGGATCGCGTTGCCAAAAGGGACGCCCGGCACGGCGCTGGGGTCACACCGCCCGCCCCGGGTGGCGGGCATCCCTCACCCACAGGGGAAGCCGAAGAACCACCGCCGACCCGGCAGAGGCGGCGAGGCCGCGTTGCGAACACGATCAGCTGCGGTTTACGGCTTATCCGCCGCTGAGGTCGCTGTCCACCCACGCGCGTCTCCTGGGGACAGGCCTGGCCCGCATCCCAGCCGGCGCAACAGGCGGCTACAGGTGCAGCAGCTGCCGGGTGGCTGCTATCGCGGTGTCTAGTGGTGCCGTGCTGCGGTTGATCTTGGTAATGACACTGGCGCCGAGCCACAGGTCATAGAGGACCTCGGCGGTTGCCCGAGGATCGGTATCGATGTCGAGCGACCCATCGTCTTTGCCATTGCGGATCGTGGCCTCGATCCGGTCGATGATTGCCGTGACACCCTGCTTGAGCGCGCTGCGCATCGACTCTGACAGATCAGAGACCTCCGCGCCGAGCTTGACCGCCAAGCATTTGCCCTGGCAGTCATCAAGGCTCTGGGTCGTGCGCCAGTAGTCAAAGTAGTTCATGAGCCGCTGAGCCGCGGTCGCGTTCGGCTCGGCGAGGATGCCATCCATGTCAGCGAGGTACTCGACGAAGTAATTCTGCATCATCGCCTCGCCGAAGGCATCTTTGGAGCTGAAGTAATGGTAGAAGGATCCTTTAGGGACCCCTGCCTCTTCTAGCACCTCGCTCAGGCCGACGGCCGCAAATCCCTTGCGGGACATGATCTGCTGCGCGCTAGCAAGCAACGCCTGACGCGTGTCTCGGGTCGGCGTGGTCGATGCCATCACCCTTAATAGTACTTCGCAGACCGGTCACCTTCGCCAGGAACAGACCAGTCGTCTGGTCTGTCGATGCACATGAATCGAGGAGCGCAACCACCAACGGCCAGAAGATCATCAGACCGACCCGCGCAATCGCAGTAAGGGCCAGGACGCAAGGGGCGCTCGTGGTTCGCTATGCGCACACGATTTCCTGGCTAGTCGCGGCGGATGTGGCTGGCCCAGTTGTGAGCCGGGTTGTAGGACCCGGACGATCATGAACAACCACTCGCCGCACCCTGGTCAGCTCGTCCGGTGCAGACGTTGAGCAGTGCCTGGCTGATCATCCCGGCCCTCCGGAGTGGGTGCCAGGCACATCGACCAGCAAGAGCCCCTCGGT
>CAXUJF010000400.1:4145-5935 GCA_964250865.1 uncultured Streptosporangiaceae bacterium | reverse complement strand
GGCCAGGACGGGGTGGGCAAGGACGGCGGCAAGGAGAAGGCCGACTCCGGCAGCAAGTCCGACAGCTCGGCCAGCAAGTCCGAGAGCTCTTCCGGTGATAAGAGCAGCGCCAAGTCCGGCAGCTCGGGCACCAGCTCCAGCAAGGACTCCGGCTCCAGTTCCAGCTCGTCCGGCAGATCCTCCGGCTCCACCAGCGAGAAGGTCGCCTGACGGCGATGCCGCCTGTAGCCGACATCGGGGTCATCGGGGGCTCTGGCTTCTACCAGTTCCTGGACCAGGCCGAAGAGGTCAAGACTGACACCCCGTTCGGGCCGCCCAGCGACCCGATCACGGTTGGCGAGGTGAATGGCCGCCGGGTCGCGTTCGTGCCCCGGCACGGCCGCGACCATCGCTTCCCGCCCCACCGGATCCCCTACCGGGCCAACCTGTGGGCCCTGCGCTCCCTCGGTGTCCGCCAGGTCGTCGCCCCGAGCGCGGTCGGCTCCCTGACCCCCGACTTCGGGCCCGGCACGCTCATCGTTCCCGACCAGCTGGTGGACCGGACCCGGAGCCGCGAGAACACGTTCTACGACCGCAACGCCGTCCACGTCTCGTTCGCCGACCCGTACTGCGCCTCCGGCCGGGAACGGGCCATCGCGTTGGCGACCGAGGCGGGCTGGCCTCCGGTACCGACCGGCACCCTGGTCGTCATCGAAGGCCAGCGGTTCTCCACCCGGGCCGAATCCCGCTGGTTCGCCGCCCAGGGCTGGACGCTGGTGGGCATGACCGGATACCCGGAGGCCGTACTGGCCCGGGAACTGGCGCTGTGCTACATCCCGCTGGCCCTGGTCACCGACCTGGACGCGGGCATCGAAGCGGGCGAGGGCGTGACCCAGGCCGAGGTGTTCGAGGTGTTCGAGGCCAACGTGTCGCGGCTGCGCGACCTGGTCGCCGGGATTATCGCGGCGCTGCCGCAGGCCCAGCCGGACGACGTCTGCGCGCACGCTCTGGACGGCCTGCGGTTGCCGTTCGATCTTCCCTGATTAGCTAGCTCTGACACCGCCCGGTTCCCACCCGGATCCGGCTTTAGCCGGTGACCAGCTCGAACGCCTTGAAGCCGGTAAGGCTGGTGAGGTGTGCGGGTCTACGGGGCGGGGGTAGGCCCTAGTCGACTTCGCCCTCGATCCGGGCCAGGCGGCGCTTGCGGACCAGCTGGTCGAATTCGTGCTCGATGTCGATCTCGCTGTCCCCGGCGCCGAGTGCGCCGAACACCCCGGTGATGTCGCGCATGCTGACCACGCCGAGCAGCTGGCCGCTCTCCAGCACCGGCAGGTGCCGGATCCACCGGGCCGCCATCTCCCGCGCCGCCACGTGCAGCTGCATGTCCGGCCCGACCGTGAACACGTCCACCGTCATCGCCTCGTCCACCGTGGCCCGGTCCGGGTCGGCTCCCAGCGCCACCGCCCGCAGCACGTCCCGCTCGGTGATGATCCCGATCAGGCGGCCGTCCTGCGTGACCAGCAGCGAGCCGGTCTGCTCCCGCCACATGCGCTCAGCGGCGGTGCGGAGGTTGTCGGTCGGCGTGTCGGTGACCGTCGCCTCTGTCATCACGTCCCGGACTTGCACGCCCAGTTCCTCCTGCCGTACCGGTAACCCCCAAGCTTACGATGCCTCATCGTCTCAATCGCAGCGCCAGCAGGGACCGGTTAAGCTTGGCGGGCACGTCGTCCCTGGCCCCGATAGCTCAGGGGATAGAGCGACCGCCTCCTAAGCGGTAGGTCGAAGGTTCGAATCCTTCTCGGGGCGCCGGT
>CAXUJF010000400.1:0-4045 GCA_964250865.1 uncultured Streptosporangiaceae bacterium | reverse complement strand
CTCCTAAGCGGTAGGTCGAAGGTTCGAATCCTTCTCGGGGCGCCGGTGATTTACCATCCTCGCCAGTCGCACGGCAATTTCCCGCCCTCCGCGTGCCCGCTGGCTTCGCCGTCTTGCGAGGCTTGGACCTGGCAAGTTCAAGCCAAGTCCAGGCCGAGACGCACCCGGCGAATCTCGTCAGTTCGGCGGATCGTCCGATGAGTTTGCGGGCGGCGGCTGCGATGCCGGCGGTGGCGGTCTCTGACCCACCGGACGCCACGTGCCATCGTCTTGATAAACCAGCCCGAGGCCCTGGGCCAGCCGGCGTGCCACCCGCGCTGCGGAACTAGCTGGCGGCACGGGCGGTGAATCAGGTGGCGGTCTCATGCCCGTCGGACGCAAAGTGCCGTCATCCCGGTGAACCAGCCCAAGGTTCTGCGCCAAGCGGCGCAATACTCCCACGCGCCGCAGCGTAACGACTTCACGGCCGCCAATGAACGGGGAGGGGACTTCCCAAGGAGCAGTGACGGCATGGGACCCCAGCGCCGCCGCCCTCGCGTCGGTGGCCGGGCCGCGCGACATCGTAGTCTTTTGCTTGTGCATTCTGTGGTCGCGCTCGCTTTGCCGACGGTGGAGGCCTTTGACCTGGCCATCCCGGCGCAGGTTTTCGGAGACCGCAGGCAGGCATCGCACTACCGCTTTACCGTGTGCTCGCCCACCCCCGGGCTGGTGGCCTCCACGGCGGGATATGCCGTGGTCGCCGAGCATGACCTGGGGGCTCTGGAGGTGGCGGACACGGTGGTGGTGCCGGGTTTCATGCCGCTGGATGATCCTGGCGAGGAGGTCGGTGCGGCGCTGCGCCTGGCGGCTGCGCGCGGCGTCCGGGTGGTGTCGGTGTGTACCGGGGCGTTCGCCCTGGCTGCGGCCGGGCTGCTGGATCACCGCCGGGCCGCGACGCACTGGCAGTACGCCAGCCAGCTGGCGGCCCGTTATCCAGCGGTGCGGGTCGACCCGGATGTGCTGTGGGTGGATGAGGGGGATGTACTGACCAGCGCCGGGCTGGCCGCCGGCATCGACTTGTGCGTGCAGCTGGTGCGGGCCGATTACGGCAGCGATGCGGCGGTCGGCGTGGCCCGCCACATGGTGGTAGCCCCGCACCGTGACGGGGGGCAGGCCCAGTGGCTGGAGCGTCCCGTGCCGCCGCTGGGGCAGAGCCTGGCGGGAACGTGTGAGTGGGCGCTGGAGCACATATCCGAGCCGCTGACCGTCTCGGTCCTGGCCCGCCATGCGGGCTGGGCGCCGCGCACCTTTTCCCGGCGCTTCGTCGCC
Organism: uncultured Streptosporangiaceae bacterium; assembly: GCA_964250865.1. Lineage (GTDB taxonomy): Bacteria > Actinomycetota > Actinomycetes > Streptosporangiales > Streptosporangiaceae > Bog-532. The sequence continues at coordinate 2,737 of CAXUJF010000400.1, read as the reverse complement.
GAGACCGGGATCGCGCCGCTGCGCTGGATCACCGCCGCCCGGGTACGCGAGGCCCGGCGGCTGCTGGAGGTCAGCGACCTGCCGGTCGAGGAGGTCGCCGCCCGCACCGGCCTGGGCAGCGCCGCGAACCTGCGCCTGCACCTAGCCCGCGACGCCGGGACCACGCCCACCGCCTACCGGGCCGCCTACCGGGGCCACCAGCCGGATGCGCAGGCATCGCCCGACGCGCACTAGCCAGCCTCGGGTGGAATGCCACTCTGTTGTGGTGCCGCCCCGCTACTGGGCTCGGGGAATTGCTTCCGCACCCACGCGGGCGAGCGCGGCCTCGGCGACCTCGGCGTCCTGCAGCGGAGTACCGCCCGCGATACCCAGACCGCCGGCGTGCGTATCGCCGAACCGGATCGGTGCGCCTCCGCGGATGTTGGTCAGCCGGCCGCCGGTGGCCACCGCCAGCGGCAGGGCGAGGTCCTCGCCGATCGAGCCGGTCGGGCGGCGGGTGGATGCGGCGGCGTTCGCCTTGGCCCGGCTGGTGTCCGCGCTGTGCGGCGTAGCGCCGTCTGACCGGGCGAAGGCGACCAGGAACATGGAGGTGTCGACCACGCAGGCCGAGACGGGAACCCCGATGCGGTCGCCTTCGGCGATCGCGGCGTGGATGAGGTCCAGGGCAGCCGACACGGTGACGACGGCCTGCTGGCGGGTGACGGGCATGACGGTCCTTTCGAGTTCGCGCTTACGCAGCGGCAACGGGCGTGAACGGCTCAGTGTTGGCCCAGACGGCGCCATAAGGGCTGCGCTGCTGCTCACCACGCTCGAATGAGACGAGCGATGTCCTGCTCAGCTGGGTGCGGCCGTCGCCAAACGAGAAAATCAGCGTATGGACGATCATAAAAACTCCCGTCTTCCGCATGGGGGGCCTGGTGCTGATCGCGCCGCTTGGGCCCTTGCTCCCATGTTCGGGCGCCGGCGGGACGCCGGCCAGTGGCAGGACTGCCGCAGGTGCTCAGGATCCTGCCTCGCGTCCAGCGGGTAGCTGCGGCGGCCGGGCACGATCTGGTTGCCGGTATGCCGCAGATCAAAGGTCGCGAAATCCGCGGGCCGCCTCAGGCCGCGGTAACGGCCGTCCGGACGCCAAGGGCAAGGTCCGAATCCTTCTCGGAGGTCTTCGGGGTTAGCCGGCCGCCCGGTGGGCTGCGGGGGCCCTTCCATTTTGTCCTGGTCTGGGATATTTCGGATCCCTGCTTTTCTTCAGGATGCCGGGGCCGGCAGCGTTCGGTTTCCGCAATGTTACGACCGTGTGCGGGCGTTGACATTTACTAATAAATGCTATAAAAACACGAAAAGCATCCCGCAAATGCCTGGGTTCGTGGGGGGACACATGTCTTTCGCAGATGTGGATCTTGCGCGGTTGCTAATTGCACTCGCGGTTCTGCTTCTCGCGGCACATGGTTTCGGTGCCCTGTTCGCGCGGTTTCGGCAGCCGCCAGCAATTGGCGAGATCATCGGTGGCCTAGTGCTCGGCCCGACCGTGCTGGGAGTCGTCTCCCCGGCCGTTGAGCACTGGATTTTCCCGAAGACCGGCTCGTCGGCGGCCGCTCTCGGTGCGGTCTATCAGATCGGGCTGCTGCTGCTCATGTTCGCCGCGGGCGCCGAGATGCGGCGGCTCCTGCAGCGGAACGCAGTCCGGACGATCGGGCTGATCGCGTCCTTCGGGCTCGTCGTACCGTTCGCGGCGGGCCTTGGTCTGGTGGCGGCCCTGGGCGTCGGGAGCTTCATCGGTACCGACCACAACAAGACGGCGGTCGTGCTGGTGTTCGGGATGGCCGTGGCGGTGACCAGCATCCCCGTGATCTCGCGCATCATGCACGACGCCGGGTTGCTGGGTACCCGCTTTTCCCGCATCGTGCTGTCCGTGGCCGTGATCGAAGACATCGTGCTGTACATCGTCCTGGCGGTCGCGGTCGGGCTGGTGCAGCCAGCCGGCAGCTCGGCATTCGGTCTCCCGTCCGCGCTGGATCTTCACGGGGTGACCCAGAACGCGATCTTCCACACGCTGGTCGCAGTGCTGTTCCTCGGCGTCGCCTTCACCGTGGGCGGCCGTATCTACTGGGCCCTGGCCGGCATGCGGGCCAATCCGCTGCGGCAGCGGAGTCCGGTGGCCCTCCAGCTGCTGTGGATGCTCCTGCTGTCCGCGGGGGCATTGGCGCTCGGGCTGGTGCCGCTCTACGGCGCCTTCGTCGCCGGCATCACGATCGCGATCGCTCAAAATGATGAAATCGTTCCCGAAAGCGACGCTATCCCAGGTATCTCATTCGGGTTTTTCATCCCCATTTATTTTGCCATCATCGGGCTTCAGCTTGACTTGATCCATCATTTCGACGTGCTCTTCTTTATCGGGTTCCTCGCGTTTGCCTGTGCCGCGAAGGCGGCCAGCGTGTACCTGGGCAGCCGCCTGGCCCGTGAGGACAAGTTCATGTCGGCCAGCCTGGCGGTCGCGATGAACGCCCGCGGCGGTCCGGGGATCGTGCTCGCCTCGACCGCCTACGCGGCGGGCATCATCAACGAGACCTTCTTCGTCAGCCTCGTGATGCTCTCGATCGTAACGTCGCTGGCTGCGGGCTCCTGGCTCGAGCGGGTCGCTGACCGGCTGGCTGGGACCGCGGAGGAGCAGCCGCCCCTGGAGGCGGCCGCGGTGGGCGGGGGCCGGCGCCCCCCCCGGCAGGGGCCCGCCCCCCCCCGG
>CAXUJF010000399.1:1889-5940 GCA_964250865.1 uncultured Streptosporangiaceae bacterium | reverse complement strand
GAATATTCCCCGTCCCGCCCCCCGTGACCTGCAGTGTTACCCGGCCGCGCTCAACCCAAGCATGACCGGTCGCCGATCGTGAGTTAGCGGCCGCGAGCCGCTCCGGGGTCCCGGTAAACTAGCGGCCGTAGCGTTTTGCTGGTTGAGCTTCTGTCCCCTATGCTGGGCCAGTCCCCGACGGCGGACGCCACGGGAACGGCGGTGCGAGTCGCCGGGCCCCCATCGTCTAGTGGCCTAGGACACCGCCCTTTCAAGGCGGCAGCACGGGTTCGAATCCCGTTGGGGGTACCTGCCGGGTATGGTGGTAGAAGTAAGACGCAAGGTCCTGTAGAGCAGCTCGGAGTGCTCGTCACCCTGTCAAGGTGAAGGTCGCGGGTTCAAATCCCGTCAGGACCGCTCTGGGGATAGCGGCGGTACCGCGAGAGCGGCGGTACCGGCAGCCCCTTCGGTCAGGTAGCTCAGTTGGTACGAGCGTCCGCCTGAAAAGCGGAAGGTCGGCGGTTCGACCCCGCCCCTGACCACCACCCGTGACCAGGGAAAACGCCCGGACAATACTCGCGGTCCGAGCGTTTTGGGATGCTAGGGTCTCAATTTGGGGCCACGGAGCAAGCGGACGATAGGCGCTTCCGCGGTCGTGGGGAGCAGGGCGCGGGCCAGTAGATCCACACCATCGCCGAGCAGGGTGGGTGGCGGCAGACGGTTAATACTGCAACAGCAGTTATCGTGCCGGAGTTACCGCATGATCCCGCCGTGGCGACTCTAGGTCCGGGCGAAGCGCGGTCGGGGTCGTCGGGGCTGAACGCAGGCTTAACGTGGCCGCCGAGATCGAGCACCGATCATGACATTATGAACACGCCCGACATCAACTTCTCGGCCGTCCTCGTCCCCGCCAGCAGATCTTGAGGACAGGCATCATCCGTAAGGAATGACATTTGGCCGCGGACTGGGCGCGCAGAGAACCATGAACTGAGGCCAGCCAGATGAGGCCCTGCGTGTACCCGTGTTTCCTGCCTGCCTGCCGGGCGGTCCCGTCTCCCTCAGGGCGTAGGCGCATCGTTGTGTGCTTTGGATCCTTGCGATGGTCGCAACACTAGAGCGTCCAGCACGTCGGCAATCCGCCGGACGACGACGGCGGGCGTGTAACGGGCGGCTGCCCGCTGCAGGTCGGCCGCCACGGCCTGCCGCTGTGCCGGATGCTCAAGGAAGTAGGTCAGCCGTTCCTCCAGCTGGGCCGCTCCCGGGTCGTACAGCGCGTCTTGGTGCTCGCCGGTGATCTCCGGATAGCTGCCGATGCGCGGCACGATGCAGCAGGTGCCGGTGTGCATTGCCTCCAGCGTCGAGACGCCCAAACTCTCGTGGGTCGCGGTGGAGACCTGCAGCTCTGCCATCCACAGCGCCCGGTAGTAGTCCGGCAGCGGCATGTTGTTCCCTAGCAGTACCTGCTCTGGGAAGTCCGCCGCGAGCGCCGCTACGGCCGCCCCGCCTGGCTGCGTCGGCGGGAAGCGGCGCGTGAACAGCACTTGCACGTCATACCGCGGCAGGACCCGGCGCATCACGCGCACGAACAGCTCCGGGTTCTTGCTCGCGACCGGGGCATGGTTGAAGACGACCGTCACGCGTGCCGAGTGCTCGTCGGTACGGCACGCGTCGATGCGCTCGACGTCGAGCGGAAGGCCGACGACCTCGCATCTGGCGTCCAGGGACCTGGCCAGCGGCGCGTTGAAGGCGGAGATGGTGCGCCGCAGCGTTGCCCGCATGTAGTCCGAGACGAGGAAGACGCAATCCAGGACGTGCAAATTGGCCAGATCGAGGAGCTCCATCCGGGGATAGGCCTCGAACCGAAAGGCGTCGGTCGGATCCCAGTGGCTGCCGTGCGTGTAGCCGACCAGCGGCAGCTCAAGCCCGAGGTCGAGCATGATGCGCCGGATCTCGACGGGAAAGGCGGAAAAGGCGTGAAAGGAGAAGACGGCATCGGGCGGCGACTCGCTCAAGACGTCGAGCACCCCGTCGTACGATGACAGCAGCCACCGGAGCCGCGCAGCGCGCTGGTCGCGGTCGTATGGGACGGTGATTTCGGGTCGGACAATATGCCAGCCCCCGGCCCGCAGCCCGTTGCGGATTGCCGTCGAGGCCGTGATCCCATAGCCGATCGCGTCGCTAGACGGTGCGACGCCGGTGACCTCGATCTGCTCCGGCGCGACGGTGTAGCCGTCGAGATACAGGACACGCCGCGCGCGCACCTGCAGGCCTGGCACGCTCACGTTCGGTCCGCCGGCTGTGGCTTGTAGCCGAGGACGGCGTAGTCCTGGGGTCCGTACAGCGTGAGTGCCACCAGCTGCTCGACCTGCCCGGCGCCAAGGCCGCCGGGCTCGAGGGGGGATGGGCTGGGATGCAAGGGCCGCACCTCGATCTCGCCGAAGCCGGACGCAGATACGAGGTACTCCGTCAGGGCGGGCGGAAGCGGTGAGCGGTGTGTCGGATCGTTGTAGAAGTCACACGCCGCCATGCGCAGGTTACTCGGGTTGGGCGTCTCGAGCAGCACACAGCCCCCGGGACGCAAGGCGTGCCAGGCCGCGGCCAGCAGAGCGAGCAGCCTTTCCGCATCGAGGTGCTCGATGAGGTGAAACGCAGTGACCAGGTCAATCGAGTCTGGCGGTAGGCCCTCCAGGTGCGCAACGGCTTCGTCGTGGACCAGATCGAGACCACGCGCCCGTCCGGCCTCGACGAAAGCGGGATTGGCATCGACGCCCGAAGCGGCCACGCCGGAGTCCCGCAGCAGCGTCAACCATTCACCACGCCCAGCGCCCACGTCCACGACTCGGGTGTCCGTCGCGCCGGCTCCAGCACGAGTGCTGACGAGCCGGCGAACGTCGGGCAGGTATCCCGCCAGTTTCGTGGTGACCTCGGCTGCCGACCCCCGGAAGCGGTTGGTGAAGTCGGCATAGAGCGCAGCGAAACGCGGGCCGCTGCCGTCCATAGCACGCAGCTCGGTCTCGAGTCCCACTATCCGCTGCGAGGTTTCGGCCAGCTCACGGGCGAGAGCGCGCACCCGCACCTCAAGCGCCTCGATGCGCTCGGCCGACGTCAATCTCTGGCCGCCCGCCGATGCCGAGTTCACCCGGCCGTCACCGCTCCCGCGGCGCCGGCTTGCGGATCCATTTTCTCCGCCTCGGTCTCCCCGGGTCTTGGGATTGTCCGCAAGACATGGGCCGGGTTGCCGGCGACCACCGTGTAGGGCTCGACGTCCCGCAGCACCAGCGATCCCACACCGACCACCGCGTGTGCTCCGATGCGGCAGGGCCCGACGATGATGGCACTGCTGGATACCCAGACGCCTTCTTCGATGACGACGTCGCGGCCCGACTCCTCCACGGCGACCTGGCGCTCCGCACCGAACGTGGTCCAGTCGTGGGTGCCGGTGAGGACCGAGACGTTGTGGCCGAAGAAGGCGTGCCCGGCTACGGTGATATCCCCCGACGAAAGATTGAAAAGCGCGTTGTTGACGACCGCGGTGGGGGAAATGTGCAGGCGCGCAGGATCGCCGTATACGAGGGGGCGGAACAGCGACGAGTCTTCGGTCGGCCTCGCTCCCGGCGGGCGGCCGCCTGCCGGGGCGCCCCGGCGAAGCGCGGCCGCGAGCTCCTCGGCGCCCTGTGCCAACCATTCACGCAGTGACATCCGTGTCTCCTTCCACCGGCGGCCAGGACCTAGCTCTGGCCGGTTGTACTGGCTTTATCCAGGACCTGCCGCCTCGGCGGGAGGCCAGGGCCCGGGTGTACACCTCGGCGTGCATGGCCGCAATGGCATCCCAGCTATGGCTGGCCGCTAGCGCCTGACCCGCCGCGGCCAGCCGGGCGCGCAGGACACGATCGCTGAGCACCCGGCTCAGCGCATCGGTCAACGCCGCGGTGTCGCGCGGCGGCACCCGGAGCACGCCCTCGGCCTCGGTGGGGCCCCCCCCCCGGGCCGGGGGGGGGGGGGGGGGCCCCCGGGCGCCGGGGCGGGGGGGGGGCCGGGGCGGCCCCGGCGGGGGGGGGGGGGGGGGGGGGGG
>CAXUJF010000399.1:0-1879 GCA_964250865.1 uncultured Streptosporangiaceae bacterium | reverse complement strand
GGCGTTGAACGGGAACGCCGCGACGTCGGCGGCCTGCAGTAGCTGGGAGACCTCGGCGCCCGGCAGGTAGCCGGTGAAGTGGACGTGATCCGGCACGCCGCACGCCACGGCGGCCTGATCCAGTTGCCGGCGCAGTTCTCGTGCGGCGGCGTTGGGGACGGAGTGACTTTCCGCGCCACCGATTAGCAGGAGCTGTGTCCCCGGCCGCAGAGCTCGTACGGCGGCCACCGCAGCGATGAGCCGCTCGAGGGCTTTCTCGGGATGCAGGAAGCCGAAGAACACGACGAGGGGAGCGTCGGGTGCCGCACCGAGTTCGCGCCGTACGTCGGCCCGGGCTTGGGCGCGATCACCGGCCGCGATCTCGACGTTGACGCCGATCGGCACCTCGAGGGCGGCCGGCGCATGGCGGGGAAAGCGGGCCCGCAGCACATCCAGGTGCTCCGGCGAAGGAACCAGCAGGCCAGCGGCCCGGGGCGCCAGCAGCAGCGTCTCGCGGTCGGCATACCCACACCGTTCGGCCGCTGACCACAGCGCGGTGCGCACCCGGCGGCCGCGGCCGTGCCCAGACCACACGCCATACTCGTGCAGCGTCACGATGAGGGGGATGCGTTCCGGCATGAAGAGGGGCAGCAGGCCTATCGCGCGCGAGGAGCCGAAGACCGATGGGGCGAACTGCACGTGGACCAGGTCGAGGTTCAAGCGACGCAAGGCCCGGGCGGCCGCCGCGACACTCCTGACGTCCCATCGTTCAGTGACACCGGTGGCACCCTTCCCAGCCGCCCGTGCCCACTCATGCGTCGTAACAAGGAGCGGTTCGAACCCGGCGGGGCGGAGGCGGACGGCGAGCTGACGCGTATAGTCGGCCACTCCGTCCCGAACCGGGTCTAGGTAGCCGCAGATCAGCCCGACCCGCGTCCCGTTCATGAAGGGTTAAGCCTCCTGTCCCTCGCGATCGCCGAGTGCATCCGAGCCGTGGCACTCGATGCCGACGCCCGGACGCAAGCTAGGCAGCTCACCCCTTCTGGCCAGTCGACCGTTCGTAACTCCTGCGCAGACCCAGCGGACATTCCAAAGTAAACCACCAGTAAAACCAGCGGGATAGTCATCTCTGACCGGCCTGAGCCGGAGACGGGGAGATTCCTGCACGTTCACGACGCGACCTCCTACCGCACAGCTGATCGGCCAGAAACTCCCCGACAGCCTGCGATGGCGTCCAGGTGAAAACTGGCGGCGATGGTGAGTTGGAAATACCGTCTGGCAAGCGGCTAACGGTCACGACTGCGAGCTGAACGTCCGATTCGCACACAGCTTCGCTGGTTCGTAAACGCTCGTTGTCTAGAGCACGGGAAGGGTTGTCTTCCACGTTGAGCACAAGAGGACGAGGTCACCTGTCAGTGGAGCCGAGTCGTAGATGGTGCTGGGGGATGATGACGCCCCGGTCGGTCCGGTCGGGCGGTGACTGGCGTATCTGACCGGCATCGAGCGGTCACCGAACACTGTCAAGCCATACGCTCACGACCTTAAGGACTGGTTCACCTTCCTGGCCCGGGCAGGGACTGGAAGGTGGGAAGTCCGGCTTGAAGACGTCGCCGGGTTCACTGCCTGGCTGCGCAGACCGCAGGTGACCCGTCACGGGCCGCGGCGCTGTTGCCGTCTGTGGATGTCAACGGCAACCAAACTTGAGAAACGGCCGGTCCGCGCGCGGCCTGGATCGAGAGACTGCCGTCTTGCCAGAAGGTCTCAGTTTGGGTCTCATTCATCTACGTCTACGGCAGTCCGCGTAGGGCCAGGACCGTTCATGAGCGGCGCAGATGGCCAGTTATGCACCTCTGTAGACGGTCGTTCCTAATCCTGAAAAGCGGAAGGTCGGCGGTTCGAC
>CAXUJF010000398.1:0-5949 GCA_964250865.1 uncultured Streptosporangiaceae bacterium | reverse complement strand
CAGCCCGGCCAGGTCGAACGGGACCATGCCGGTGTAGATCCACGAGGTCGCCTCGACCATGTCGGTGCCGCTGGTGGGATCGAATCCGCCGACCCAGCTGCCGTTGGCGTTGCGGGGCTGGACGAAGCCGCTGTTGGGGTTGAGTACGTTGCGCCAGTTCTGCGCCCGGTTCAGGAACGTGGCCTGGTCGCCGGTGTTGCCCAGCGCCCCGGCGAACGCCGAGATGGCGAAGTCGGCGGTGTTGTACTCCAGGGTGGTGGACACCGGGCCGTAGAAGTTACAGCAGGTGTTGTAGGTGCCGTCATGCGGCATGTAGCCGGGCGCGTTGAGGTAGTTCAGGCCGGGGCGGTTGTCGTTGGCCGTCGTGGCCTCGGCGACCATGTCCGACAGCGCCGTCGACGTGTTGAAGTTCCTCGCGCCGAACGCATAGTAGTCGGCGATGATCGGGTCGGCCGGGTCGCCGACCATGGTCTGGTTCTCGCCGTCGTTCAGCAGCCACTTGGGCAGAACGCCGCCCTGGGCGTAGTCGTCCAGCATGGACTGTGCGGTGTCGCTGGCCACCGCGGGGTCGACCAGCGCCTCCAGCTGCGCCTGGGTCCGGTAGATGTCCCAGCCGGAAAAGTTGGTGTAGAAGGCGCCGTGCCCGGAGTCCACCGTGTGCACGTGGCCGTCCTCGCCCACGTACTGCCCGTTGTCGTCGGAGTACACGTTGGGGTGCAGCAGCGAGTGGTACAGGGCGGTGTAGAAAATAGCCTGCTGGGCGGCGGTACCGCCACTGACGCCGACCTTGCCCAGCAGGTTGTTCCACGCCGTCTGGGTGGCGCTCCGGGTGGCGGCGAAGTTGAAGCCAGCGTTTTCGGTGTTCAGGTTGTTCACCGCGTTGGCGGTGGAGACGAACGAGATCCCGACCTTGGCCAGCACGGTCTGGTTGCTGCTGGTGTTGAAGGTCAGGTAGGCACCGTCGGGGCCGGTGAGGGCCGGGGTGGCGGTCGCGTCCTTTGCTGGCAGCGCCCCGTGGTAGACGGGGTGGTTGGGCCGCTCGGGCGTACTGGGGGAGACGGTCTTCGGCGTGACCTTGGCCTTGGTCTGCTTCTCGGTCAGCTGCCGGGCGCCGGCCTGGATCCCCGCTGAGTCGAACGTGCCGTTGGTCGCGAACGGCTGGCTGAACTGCATGTCGAAGTGCACGGTCCAGGGCGGGCTGGCCCCGCAGAAGTTGGCGGAGGTCACCGAGCCCTGAACCTCGGTGTTACTGACGACCGTGAAGCTGGTCGCGGAGTCGCCGTTCTGGCTGCCGTCCAGCTTGAAGATCAGGTTCGCTTGAGTGGTCGAGGGGAAGGTGAACTGCGCCATCCCGGTGTGGGCGGTCGCGGTCAGCGCAGTCGTGACCCCGTTGTTCAGGGCGACCTGGTAGGACCCGGCGCTGGCCGACTCGCTGGCGTGCGAGAACGAGTCGGTGGCCGAGGTGCTCACCGATCCCACGGTTGGCAGGACCGGAACGTCGCCGACAGCCCCGCAGCCGGGCCCGGACAGGTGGGTGAGGCTGAACCCGGTGATCGAGGAGTCGTTGTATTCGTAACCGCCGCCGGGCGGCCGGGACGGGGTGTCCGGGCTCCACTGCACCATGCCGAACGGCGCGTCAGCACCAGGGAAGTCATCGCCGCTGTTGGTAGTCCCGATGAACGGGTTGACCAGGGAGGCGGGATTGAAGACCGGCGCCGCGGCGGCGTGCGTAGCCGGGGACGCCGGGGCGGCGATGGCGGCGCTACCCGGCAGGAACAGGGATCCGGCCAGCGCTGCGCTGGCTGTGGTGCCGAGGACGGTTGCGGAACGCCACCTGGCCAGGCGGTCGACGTGCCGGTGGGCTCGCCAGAGGTGAAAGAAGTCCATGCGAGGTCCTTCGCTAGTGCCCGGCCGGCGCCGCCCACTATCGCACTGCCAGCTGCCGACAACGATGTCAAGAAGGATGATGACTGAACAAAAACCTACTGGCAATACCAAAACTGAAACTGCTCTGAACACGCCAGGCACCCCGGAGACCGATATCAGCTCAACAGGCGGGTGCCGTCCCCCACGGAAAAACGAGGTCTTCGAGGGGACGCCGGCCCGTGGCGAGTCGATGCCAGGGTCCGGCCGTCCGTATTCGGCGATGTGCGGGTGATCTTCGCTAGTTTTCCGGTCTGGTTTGCGGAGACAAACATCCGTATATTCCGCGATGGGCGCGGAGGCTGCGCGGGGTTACGTGTCAGCGCTACCGGACGACGGCACCGGCCTGGATGACCCAGCGCCATGTGCGCGGCTGGATCTGCGAGCAGCCCGATGTCCTCCAGCGGATCGCCACCCCGGCACGATCACGTCTGCATGAGCATCGGCCGCAAGGGTCCCGGGCTGGTCCTGGGCGCGCCGCCGCTCCGCCGCCACGCATGTTGCCGCGTGGGTGGACACTGCCCCGCAAAAAGCGTCATGAGTGCATGCAGCGGCGGGTAGATCTGGCCAGGAACGCCAAATCGTCGGCTAGGGGGCCGTTAGTGGAAGCAATTTCTCCAGGCGAAGACCACACTGACAGCGCAGCTGACCGGTTGCCCGCCTACCCGGCCGGCTCCGCCCGCTCGCAAGAGGATGCCGCCGGGCTAGCGGCGGCCGGCGGGGCGCTGGTGACGGCCATCGTCGCCCAGCGCTGGAACGAGGCTAACCGGACGTGGCTCCAGCGGCGGATCGGCGCGTCGCCGTCCCGGCAAAGCCGCGAGGAGCTGACCGTAAGGGCCGGCGCTCTCCTGGGGGGTACGCTCGCGTACCTGCTCGTGACCGGAGGGACGCAGGGCCTGCGCCGGCTCCAGGACCGCAGTGGGCAACGCGAGATGGCCCGGAGCGTCTGCCGGATCCTCGGGGTCGCTGCGACCGCACCTGACGGTTCAATGCCCGAGGAGGCCAGCTTCATCGTCGAGTCGGCCCTGATAGGTATGGGCCTGGGCGCCAAGACCCGTAAACGCTTGCTGGCCGAGCCGCGGCCGGCCTCCGTCAGCGACCTGGGATCATGCCCGCTTCCCGAACCGCTGCTCTCAGCGGTCGCGGTCATCGCTTTCACCGCCATGGCCGAGGCGAGCAGCCCCGAGGACGCGGTCCGGCAGATGCCCGCCTTGCTGCGCCGGATGGGACTGGCCCGGCCGGCGGCGGAAACGAAGGCCAGACAGATCCTGGACGAATACACCAGCACGTACCTGGTCCTTTCCGATCTCTCAGCGCAGTTGCGAACCGAAGCACCAGAACGCCCCTTCCGCGTCCGCCTTCCGGTCTCCACGATGATTGCGGTCAGCGAAGGGATCAATGCGCGCAATACGAACGAGCTCAACCGCCAAGTCACCCGCCAGGCAATGGCCACAATCCTCAGGCGCGGTATCCGTGCCACGGTCAGCTCTGGCATACCACTTCACCCAGCCGCATCCACCGTGATCCGGGTGGCCGGCCAGTTCCTTGGCGAGGAAGTACCGGAACTGCCCGCGCAAGCGCGACCAGCTGAGGTACAGGGGGAACCACACGCCCATGCTGACCGGGAAAGCACCTGACATAGCGCCTCCGACCCGCCGTTAGGAGCGGCCGGGGCTGCCTCGGCGGTCGCCAGCTGAGCCGCGCAGATCCAGGCTGTTCTGTGCACGTCTTCTTGGCTTGGGCGTCCGCAGGCGTCGACTGCGGACGGGCCTCAGTCACGGTCTGACTGCTGCCCGTCTCGACCCATCGGTAAAAGACAGGGTGCTGCGGAGGACCCTTTTGCATGGCGTTGCGGAGGAGCCCGCAGGCGTCTGTCCGGTGTCCCGTATAGGGCACCCATGCGGGAATCTTCACCGGGCAGGTCTTGCGGGCCTCTCGGGGCGTCCCCTCTGACCTGAGGTGTTCCGGCTGGGAGTTCGCCTTACGGGAACGTCGCCCGGTGCGCGTTGTAGTGCTCGACTCGTGCCCGCATGCGCGTCCTGCTGGCTGCACGGCGGCGGGTCACTTCCGCCAGGAAGGCGGCCGCCAGCCGACTCGCTACCAGGGTAGTGCACCGAACTGCGGGGAGCGGTTCTCGACCTGCGCCCTGAGCGCCTCGACGAGGTCCGGCCCGAAGAAGCTCAGCGCCTCGAAGCCGAGGGAGGCCTCGAAAGCTGGGGTCGCGGTCCGGAGCCAGTGGTTGAGCGAGCGCTTGGTCCAGCGAAGGGCGTGCTGCGGGCCGGCCGCCATCCGGTGCGCGATGCCGAGCGCGGTATCGAGCACGTCGGCGGGGGGGACCGCGAGGCTCACCAGGCCGATGCGTTCGGCGACCTCGCCGGTGAGGTCCTCGGAGGCGAGGAGGTAGAGCTTGGCCTTGGCCAGCCCGCACAGCAGCGGCCAGATCATCACCGAGTGGTCGCCTGCGGCGATCCCCTGCAGGAGGTGCCCGTCGATCAGCCGCGCGTCGGTGGAGGCGACGCTGATGTCCGCGAGCAGGGCGGTGGCGAGCCCGGAGCCCATGGCCTCGCCGTTGACGGCGGAGACGATCGGCTTGTCGCAGTTGATGATGCTGTGCGCGTTGACCAGGCCCTCGCGGATGAGATTGACGGTGAGGTCGTAGTTGCCGGTGTTTGCGAGCATCTCGTCGATGCCGTCGGTGCCCTCGACCGTCCAGAACTTGTCGCCTCGGCCGGTTATGACCGCGACGCGCAACTCCGGGTCGTCACTGAAGTCGCGCCAGATCGAGCTGATCTCCGTGTGGCGCCGGACCAGGGTGGCAGCGGGATGCCCCTCGGGCGCGGCGATGGTGATGAGCAAAACGCCGTGGTCGCGCCGCTCTAGCGTGAGCGTCTGGTACTTGCGCCAGTCGATGCTGGGACGCAGGTCCTCAATGGGCATGGGCATGCCTACTCTCTGGTCGTTGGCTGCTGCTGGTCGGGATGCGGGGCGTCGGGGTGCGCGCCGGCCGGGCTCGGCCGCCGTAATGGTTGAGGGCGCCGCTCAGGCTTGCGCGTCGAGGTAGTCGCCGTGCTCGAGGTCCTCGAGCAGCGTCCAGTGGCTGGGTGTCCAGCCGAGCAGCTGCTGGGTGTGCTGGCTGGAGGCTGGCGCGTCGATGCCGTACACCATGGCCATGAACGGGTTGGCGAAGTGCTGTCCCGCGTCCTGGGCGGTGAGCGAGCTAGCCGGGACGCCGAGCTTGTCGCCGATCTTCTCGGCAATGCTCTGGAAGGCGACGGCCTCCTCGCCGACGGCGTGCACCGGGTGCCCGGCGGGGGCCTTCTCGAGCGCGAGGCGGTAGAGGCTGGCCGCGTCGAGGCGGTGGACGGCCGGCCAGCGGTTCGCGCCGTCGCCGACGTACGCCGAGACGCCGGTCGCGCGGGCGGTGGCGATGAGCATGGGGATGAACCCGTGGTCGCGCGGTCCGTGGACGGTGGGGGCCAGCCGGATCACGACGGCGCGTACCCCGCGCTGGGCGAAGCTCAGGCACGCCTGCTCGCCCGGGATGCGGTGACTGCCGATGGAGCGGGGGTCGGTGGCGTCGCGCTCGGTGCTGACCTGGCCGGCGGGGAGCACCAGCGTGCCGGAGGTGGTGACCAGGGGCTTGCCGGTGCCGACGAGAGCCTCGCCGAGGGCCTGGATCGCGGCGACCTCCCGCCGGGTGATGTCCTCGGGGCCGCTGAAGTCGCCGGCGATGGCCATGTGCACAACCCCGTCGGCCGCCGACGCGCCGGTGGCTAGAACGTCGAGGTCGTCCACCGAGCCGCGTAGCGGCCTCGCGCCGAGCGCCTGCAGCCGGGCCGCGGAGGCGTCCGAGCGCGCCAGGCCGGCGACGGTGTGGCCGGAGCCGATCAGCTCGGAGACGATCGCGGGCCCGGTCTGGCCGGTCCCGCCGGTGACGAACACATGCATGGGCTATTCCTCCATCACGGACGCACGGTTGCGTCAGTCACTGATAATAAGGAAATTACACGGGAATGACCCAACCGC
>CAXUJF010000397.1:0-5955 GCA_964250865.1 uncultured Streptosporangiaceae bacterium | reverse complement strand
CCGGCCGCCAGCCGCGCCGCCAGCTCCTCGCGGCGGCGGACGAGCGCGGCGGCGGGGACGCAGCGGCGGCGTTCGTGTTCGGTGCCGGTGAGGTCGCGAGTGACGGGGGTGACGCGCGGGATGCGGGTGACGGCGCGGACGGTGCGGACGGTGCGATCGCCTACGTGATCGGACGGGCTGCGCGAACCGCCGAGGTGCTGGACCGGTGGCGCCCGCCTGAGCGGGCGTTCGCCCAGGTGTGGGAAGAGCGCTTCGGCTATGAGCAGTACGCGCCGCTGATCCGGGACACGGCGGCCGCAGCGTTGAAAGAGGGGGGCCTGGCCGCAGCCGACCACGTGGTGCTGGTCTCCCCCAACGCCGCTGTCCCCCGGCGCGGGAAGGCGCTGGTCACTGGGACGGTGTCGACGACGTTTTCACCGGTGGGACACGCGGGTACGGCGGACGCCGGGGTGGCGCTGGCGGCCGTGCTCGACTCGGCCGAACCGGGTCAGACGATCCTGGTCCTCAGCGCAGCCGACGGCTGTGACGCCCTGGTGCTGCGGACCACGGACCGGCTGCCGGGCCGGCGTCAGCCCGTGACGGTCGACGCGCAGCTGAAGGCGGGCCGGCCGGTCCCCTACGCCAGCTACCTGAGCTGGCGCGGCCTGCTGGAACGGGAACCGCCGCGGCGGCCGGAACCGGACCGCCCGGCCGCCCCGCCCAGCGCGCGGGCCGGGGACTGGAAGTTCAGCTTCACCGGGTCCCGCTGCACCGAGTGCGGCTTCGTGCACCTGCCCCCGGCCCGGGTGTGCCACCGCTGCGGCGCGGTCGACCAGATGGACGCGGCCCGGCTGGCCAGCACGGCCGGGACCGTGGCCACCTACACCGTGGACCGGCTGGCCTACTCCCCCGCTCCGCCCCTGGTCGATGCGGTGGTCAACTTCGACGGCGGCGGCCGGTACGCGCTGGAGGTGGCCGACGCCGACCCGGACCGGCTGGCGGTCGGGTCACGGGTGGAGCTGGTGTTCCGCCGCCTGTTCACGGCGGGCGGCGTGCACAACTACTTCTGGAAGGCTCGGGTCGTGTCATGAGCAGTCACGGTATTGCCGACCGCGTCGCCATCATCGGGATGGGGTGTACGGCGTTCGGCGAGCACTGGAGCCGGTCGGCCGAAGATCTCTTGATCGACGCGGTGGGCGAGTGTCTGGCTCCCTATCCCGAACTGGACGTTGATGCTTACTGGCTCGGGACATTGGGGTCGGGGCAGTCCGGGCTGACCTTGAGCAAGGCGCTGGCCACCGGGTACAAGCCGGTCACCCGGGTGGAGAACTACTGCGCCAGCGGCTCGGAGTCGTTCCGCAACGCCTGCTACGCGGTGGCCTCCGGCGCCTACGACGTGGTGATGGCGACCGGGGTGGAAAAGCTCAAGGACTCCGGGTTCTCCGGCTTGCTGCGGGGTGACCCGCCAGGCGACGGCACCGCCTCTGAGCTGTCCATGACCGCCCCGGCCGCGTTCTCCATGCTCGACCCGGCCTACTGTGCCCGGTACGGCGTGGACCCGGCCGACATGCGCGCGGCCATGACCCACGTGGCGTGGAAGAACCACGTCAACGGAGCCCGGAACGCAAAGGCTCAGTTCCGCGTGGAGGTACCGAAGGAGAAGATCGAGGCCGCCCCGAAGGTCGCCGGGCGGCTGGGCGTGTTCGACTGCTCTGGGGTGTCTGATGGCGCCGCGGCGGCGCTGATCGTCCGGGCCGAGGACGCGCCGCGGTACACCGACCGGCCGGTGTACGTGAAGGCGCTCTCGCTGATCGCCGGGCCGGCCATGGGCGCGCTGGACCCGGACTACGACTACACGACGTTCCCCGAAGTGGTCCGGTCGGTGGAGGACGCCTACGCCCAGGCCGGGGTGACCGATCCGCGGCGGCAGATCTCGCTGGCCGAGGTGCACGACTGCTTCACCCCCACCGAGCTGGTGCTGATGGAGGACATGGGGTTCAGCGACCGCGGCCAGGCCTGGAAGGACATCCTGGCCGGTGACTTCGAGCTGGCGGGCCGGCTGCCGATCAACCCGGACGGCGGGCTGAAGTCGTTCGGCCATCCGGTCGGGGCCAGCGGGCTGCGGATGCTGTACGAGGCCTGGCTGCAATTCCGCGGCGAGGCGGGTGACCGGCAGCTGGATCATCCCCGGCTGGCCATGACCCACAATCTGGGCGGGCGACCCGGCAGCTGCGTTTCGTTCGTGTCCCTGGTCGGCGGTGAGCGGGGATGACCTCACCCGCGGCTGAGCAGTGGGACGCGCTGGTCATCGGCGCGGGCGCGGGCGGCCTGTTCACCGCGGCCCGGTTGGCCCACCGGGGGTACCGGACGCTGGTGGTGGAGCGGCTGGACAAGTTGGGCGGACGGGCCTCCACCGACGACATCGACGGGTTCAAGGTCAACAACGGCGCGATCGTCATCGAGACCGGCGGGATCACCGAGCAGACCTGCCGCGAGGTCGGGGCGACGTTCGACATCCGCGAGCCGCACCCGCCGCTGCTGTACCGGATCGGCGGCAAGGACGTCGACGTCACCGGGGGCGGCTGGGGGTTCCTGCTGTCCAAGCTGACCCGGCAGGGGGCCAAGCTGCTGTCCGGGCTGGGCGCGGCCCGGTCGGACAGCGGGCTGCCGGAGGACGAGCTGTCCACCGCGGACTGGGTGCGGAAGTTCACCCGCAACGACTCCGTGCAGGGCATCTTCCGCAACATGTGCGGCTCGGTGTTCGCGGTCAGCGCCGAGGAACTGCCGGCCCGGGTGTTCCTGACCTACTTCACCCGCAAGAGCGCGTTCAAGCGGTTCGGCTTCCACCCGGAAGGGACGATCGGGCTGTGGCGGGCGCTGGCCGAGGTGGTGACCCGGCACGGCGGTGAGGTCCGGCTGAGCACCGAGGTCGAGTCGCTGTCGGTGGTGGACGGGCAGGTGAGCCAGGCGGTACTGCGGAGTTCCGGCGGCGACGGGGCGGCTGGTGAGCCTGAAGTGGTCCGGGCCCGGTTCGTGGTCAGCGACATCGGGCCGGCCGCGACCGTCCGGCTGACCGGGCCGGACGCCTTCGGTCCCGACTACCTGGCCGACGTCAAGCGGGCCGACCGGCCGGCCGCGATGATCGCGGTCAACTTCGCCAGCCAGGAACGGCTGATCGACGTGCCCGGCATGCTCAGCTTCGCGGTCACCCGGCGGCTGGCCTACATGGCCAACTTCACCGACCTGTGCCCGGAGATGGCGCCGGACGGCTGGCACCTCTACGTGGCCGCCGGGGTGCCGCAGCCGTCGGTGGGTGACTTCGACGAGGCGGCCGAGACCGACCAGTTGTTCGCCGACATCGACGACGTGATCCCCGGCTTCGGGGCCCGGGCCCGGGTGCTGTCCACCGTGGTGACCCGGGACGACTGGCCGCCGCAGCGGGCGGTGGCCGGGTTCGACCTGGCCCCGGCCACCCCGATCCCGAACCTGTGGAACGTCGGCGACGGGGTCAAGGAGTACGCCAACGGCGGCACCACCGCCTGCGCCGAGACGGCTCAGCTGGTGGTCGACCGGATCACGGCCGCGTTCCCGCCCGGGGTTCGCTCGGTCTGATAAACCGGCGCCATGGCGATTCCCGCCCGGCTGGTCCCGTTGCTGGAGCAGTTCGACTTCGCCCGGCAGCGGCTGTCCACCCGGCTGAACGGCCCGTTCATGAACAGCGGCGACGGCGAGCGGACCCCGGTCAGCCCGCTGAGCGACGACGAGTACCTATGGGAGCCGGTGCCCGGCTGCTGGTCGGTACGGCGGCGAGCAGACGGGCCCGGGCCCCGGGCCACCGAGCTGACCGGGCGGGGCGAGTGGGGCCGCGACGCCGCGCCGTATCCGCACCCGTGGCCACCGCCGTTCACCACGCTGGCCTGGCGGCTCAGCCACCTCAGCGAGATGCTGACCTTGCGCGCCGACCATACCGTCGGCCGCCACCTCATGACCCGGCCCGACTTTGAGACTTCCGGAGAAGCGTGCGGGGCTCTGGCCGCGTTCGAGTTCGGCGCGGACGCCTGGCGTGGTGCCCTGCTCGCCACCGGCGGGGCGGACCTGGACACGGTGGGGCGCAGTACGTACCCGCACGGCGGCGACCCCGAGGAGAAGTTCATCGACCTGGTGTGGTGGGTCAACCAGGAGCTACTGCACCACGGCGCTGAGATCGCTCTGCTGCGCGACCTGTATCGGGAGTCCCGGCCAGGCTGAGCTGGCCGGGATCCGCGGGCCGGCGAGGCGGGGTGGGAGGTTGGGCAGCTGGCCGTCGCTGGTGGCGGCGGCCACGGCCTGGTCCCCCAGCTCGCGGTAGGCCTCGAACTCGGACCCGTCGTACAGCTGCTGCAGGGTGGGCTCGCAGGGATAGGCCCGGTGGTTCCTGGCATAGGCTACGACGTCCCAGGGCGCGCCTTTCCACCAGCCGAGCTTGCAGACCCACAGCTTGCCCGTGGAGTCAGTCTCCAGCCGCCGGAACGAGCCGGCGGCCCAGGGACGGGTCACTTCGCCGACGGCCAGGTCCGGGCCCTTTTCGTCGATCATGTCGCTGGGCTTGAGGTCGATTTCCACGCTCACGTCGATCCGGGCCAGGGACATCGAGCCACCCAGGGTGGACCAGGTGTCGACCTGGTCGCCGCTCGCGTCCAGCACGAGGACCTGAGCTGTTTCCTGGCGGCGCAGCGCCTCGACCAGGCCCAGGTTGTCGTAGTGACCGCCGTCGGTGACGTTGATCCAGGTGGCACGGTAGCTGGTGTGGCCGGCCGCCTCGGCCCACAGCAGCCCCATGGTGGGCTGCATGATCCGCCAGCAGATCAGGGCGCCGAGGCGCTGCCGACGGCCTGCCGCAGCGTCCGCCCGGGCCTGGAGCACGTGGGCCCACAGCCGGGCCTCGCGGCGTTCGGCCCTATCTTTGCGCCCTTCGCTGGCGTACCAGCGCGGATGCGGGAGCACGTACCACAGGAGCAGGAAGCAGACCGGCCGGGTCCACCAGCTGTCCTTCTCCTGCCCGAAGGGGCCGTCCAGGTAGGCACGGGCGTGGCGCAGCACCCGGGGGTGCGGCAGCCAGACGCCGAGCCGGACGTTCGTCGCGGTGAGCAGGATCCGGTAGGCCACCTTGGTCGCGCTGCCCATCAGCGGTGACAGCGCGGCCCCGCTGATCGCGACCAGGTCGAACAGGGTGAGCCCGGCCAGGTTCTCATAGTCCGCGGTCCGGGCCGACTCGCACCGCACGGCTGAGCCGGGGGCGCCGCGCAGCGTGGTCTTTTCCGGGTCGAAGGCCAGGCAGTAGCCGCCCTGTCCGGGGCGGACGTCACCGCTGGCGTTGATGTTCGCGGTGGTGCAGATGACCAGGCCCGGTGCGTCGTCGGCGGCCAGTTCGGACAGCCGGGTGTGCGCGGCGCCGGCCAGCAGTTCGGCTCGCCGGGCCGGATCGGTCGCTTCGCAGGCGGCGCGGGTCACGGCGTAGGCGGTGCTCAGCCGCCAGCGGTACACGTCGTGCAGCGACAGCCGGTTGATGTCGGCCACGGCCCGGGTGCTCGCCATGATCGCCAGGGCGACGGCCACGGGCACGAGCTGGCCTTTCGTGTATCCGGTATGGGCGGCGGCGCCGATCCAGGTCAGGGCGGCCACCAGGCCGATGGCGACCACGACCGAGCTGGCCAGCCAGGGCGTGAGGTGGCTGACGACCCAGCGGGCCACGGTCGTGACCACCCCGGTCGAGGCGGCCGGGTCCTGCTGGGTCTGGGCCACCTTGACCCGGGCCAGCCGGGTCCGGCACCAGCCCGCCGCCGCGACCAGAGCCGTGGCCAGGCTGCCCAGGGTGCCGAACGACCAGTGCCCGGCCCCGCCGAAACCGATCGCGTGCACGATCGTGCCGACGGTGCCGGTGCTGTGGTAGAGCCAGGCGATCACCGGCGGCGCGGCCAGCATGGCCAGGGCCAGGGT
>CAXUJF010000396.1:0-6002 GCA_964250865.1 uncultured Streptosporangiaceae bacterium | reverse complement strand
CAACCCCGCCACCGGCGAGACCGTCAAGACCTTCGAGGAGCTGAGCGGGGCCGAGTTCGGGCCGGTGGCCACGCTGTACCGGGTGAGCGGCATCGAGGAGGCCATCGCCCTGGCCAACGGCACCGAGTTCGGTCTCGGCTCCAACGCCTGGACCAACGACGAGGCCGAGCGGGCCCAGTTCGTCCGCGACCTGGAGGCGGGGATGGTGTTCATCAACGGGAACGTCACCTCTTACCCCCAGCTCCCGTTCGGCGGGGTCAAGACCTCGGGCTTCGGCCGCGAGCTGTCCGGCGAGGGCATGCGCGAGTTCTGCAACGCCAAGACGGTCTGGGTCGGCGCCTGAGCCACGTCCGGGCCGGGAACGGCCCGGCGGAAGTTCTGGCCAGGAATCTTGGCCGCGGTGTCGGATCGGGGCGGGGGTGTTCGTAGCAGGGGTGAGAGGTCGCCCACGGGGGGCGCCGCGAGGAGGATGGACCGCGATCATGAAACTGACGACCATGACGCAAATCACCGTCGATGGAGTGGTGCAGGGAAACGGCGGCGCGTCGGATGAGGATCGCAGGAACGGGTTTGAGCGCGGCGGATGGGCCCGGGGGGCAGGCGACGACGAAACCAGGAAGCTGATCACCGAGACCTACCAGCGGGCCGGCGCGTTCCTGTTCGGCCGGCGGACCTACGAGCTGTTCGTCGACTCCTGGGGAGGAAGCGAAGAGGCGCGCGCCCACCCGATCGGCGTAGCGCTGGATAGGACGCCCAAGTACGTCGCATCGGCCACGCTGACCGAAGCGCACTGGGCGGGCACGACCGTGCTGTCCGGAGACCTCGCGGCGGCGATCGGCCAGCTGAAGGCCGAGCCGCGAGGTGAGCTGCAGGTGCACGGCAGCGGCACCCTGGTCCGCTGGCTGCTCGAGAACGGCCTGGTCGACGAGATGACCCTGCTCATCATCCCGGTGGTCCTCGGCCAGGGCACGCGGCTGTTCCCCGAAACCGGCCCGGACATCGCGCTGGACCTGGCCGAATCGCGAACCGACGCCAAGGGCGTGACGATCCAGGTCTACCGGCCGGCCGGGCGCCCGCGGTATTTCGCCGGCTGAAGCAAGCGACCTGGGTGCCGCCCACGAGGAGCGCCCGAACTCAAGCGCCCGAACTCACAGGAGATGATCCACGATGCAGTATCTGGTTTCCGTGATCAACGACACGGGCGACCTGGCCACCGCGGCGGAGATGGCGGCCATCGACGTGTTCAACGACCAGCTCCAGGCCGATGGACACTGGGTCTTCGCCGGCGGCCTCGGGTCGCCCGCCTCGGCCACCGTGATCGACAACCGGGGTGCGGAGGCGATGATCACCGACGGGCCCTTCCTGGAGTCGAAGGAGTTCATCGTCGGTTTCTGGGTCATGGAGGCGGCCGACCTCGACGTGGCGCTCAAGCTCGCCGCCGAGGGGTCGAAGGCCTGCAACCGGAAGGTCGAGGTGCGGCCGTTCCTGGCTGAACCGGCGTGACCGACGTCCGTGCGGCGATCACCCGGGCCCACCACCAGGAGTGGGCCCGGGTCGTCGCCTCCCTGACCAGGCGTTTCGGTGATCTCGACCTGGCCGAGGAAGCGGCGGCCGAGGCGTTCGCCACCGCGGTCGAGCGGTGGCCGGCCGACGGCGTGCCCCCCAACCCCGGCGCCTGGCTGACCACCACCGCCAACCGCAAGGCCATCGACCGGATCCGGCGCGAGAACAAGCGCAGCGGCAAGCACCAGGAGGCTCAGTTGCTGTACGACGACGCCGTGCCCGAGCCTTCCGACGCCATCGGGGACGAGCGGCTCCGGCTGATCTTCACCTGCTGCCACCCGGCGCTGGCCATGCCGGCCCGCGTGGCCCTGACGCTGCGTATGGTCGGCGGCCTGACCGTGCCCGAGATCGCCCGCGCCTTTTTGGTCCAGGAGACCGCCATGGAGCGGCGGATCACCCGTGCGAAGGTCAAGATCAAGGAGGCGCGCATCCCGTACCGGGTGCCGTCCGCGGCGGACCTCCAGGGCCGCATCGCCGGTGTGCTGGCCGTCCTGTTCCTGGTGTTCAACGAGGGCTACCTGGCCACCGGCCCCGGCACCGATCCCATCCGGCACGACCTGACCGCCGAGGCGATCCGGCTCACCCGCCTGATCCGGGCCCTGCTGCCGGAGGACGGCGAGGTGGCCGGGTTGCTGGCGCTGATGCTCCTGACCGAGGCCCGCCGGACCGCCCGGGTCTCGGCCCGGGGCGAACTGGTCGCCCTGGCCGAGCAGGACCGTGGGGCCTGGGACGCGGCGCTGGTGGCCGAGGGTCACCAGCTGGTGCGCGAACGTCTGGCCGCCCGGGTGGCTCCGGGCCGCTACCAGATCCTGGCCGCGATCAACGCCGTGCACACCTCGGCCCGCGACGTACGAACCACCGACTGGTCGCAGGTCGTCGCGCTCTACGATCAGCTCGCCCGGCTCGACCCCTCGCCCATCGTCGCCCTCAACCGGGCCATCGCGCTGGCCGAGCTGGACGGCCCGGAAGTGGGGCTGGCGGCCATCGACCGGCTGGCCGAGAAACTGGCCGGCTATCACGCCTACCACGCCACCCGCGCTGAGCTGCTACGCCGGCTCGGCCGCAATCAGGAAGCGATGGCGGCCTACGGCCAAGCCATCGAGCTGGCGGGCAACACCGCCGAGGCTGACTACCTGACCCGCCGCCGCGACCAGCTGGGGTAGGACCCGCTTCAGGTGCTGGGTGGCGCTGGGGTGACGGCTTTGTCGCGTCGCGGGATGCGGACGGTAATGTCGGGTCCCCCGGCGGGCACAGCGGTGGCGTGCACGGCCCCGTTGTGGATGCCGGCGATGGACGCCACCAGCGTGAGGCCAAGACCGAACCCGTCGTGGCGGGTGCGCTCCTCGAGCCGGGTGAACGGGTTCTGGCCGCTAGCCGCACGGGCAGGCGGTGAGCTGGTGCACCGGCCGCAGGATGCGCCCGGCGACGATCCAGCCCGCGGCCGGGCTGGAGGGGGACCAGGCCGGGTGGCAATGAGTTAGCGCGATATCTCATCCTCTGGCCAGGTGAGTAAAGAACGACACAATGTCTGTGATCCAATTGTGCACAGAAGTCCCAGCCGCCGTTGGATTAGAAATGATCCAGATGACGATCAGGACTACTACGATCCAGCCAACGATCTTCGCTGCCAAGCGGTCCGCCTCCCGGCCCAGTTGAAGGGCGCTTTGATCGGACGATGCCTGCCGGACCGAAGCGACTGTTCTGGTTGCTCACGGGCTTCTGCGCAGAACCGGGTGTCGGCATCATTGAGTTCCTGGGGGGCGCACTGGCCGCTGCTCCTGTCCGGAGCCGATGTCACCAACTGTCCCCACGGCCACCAGGGCCTCCTCCCCAAAAGCGCGAGCAATCCATTTCATGGAACGCCGCATCCTGCGGCGATGTCAAGATGCTTCGAGGACGATGACCTTGATGTGGTGACGATGCGGCCGATCATGGCGGCGGTGCCCAGGTCGTCGCCGAATGTTTCATCCCAGCCGAACCTATCCCTCGTGATCGAGCCGGGTAGCCATCATTCTCTCGAGGGAGCACGGCGAGTCGGCCCTTGGCCGTAGCCAGGTGCGGGCCCAACCGGGGGCATGCGCCCGTCCAGACTCTTCGCTGTATTCGCGTATGACGGTGCGCCACAAGTCGAAGTCTGGTGACTCGGGCGCGGGGACGACCGAGGCGGGCTGGAAGACACCCGTAGGAAAGACGCTCAGCATTCCTCCCGCTATGGCGACCTTTTAGGGTTCCGGCGGAGCAGATAGAATGTTGATCCTGCCTCGCTTTTCCGTACGGTTAGGGTGCTCACCGAAATCATCAGCGGGTACTGAGACAAGGCAAACGGATCACGGACAAGCCGCCGGAACGGCAGCGGCCGCCGTGCTGGGCTCGGCGGTGGCCTTCGCCGCGGTCGCGGCCTGGGCACCGGGCAGCCTCGCCGGCACGCTCGCGCACGTGCCCTGGGTCGACGTGCTGCTGATCCTGGCCGGCCTGCCCGTGCTGGCGGCCGTGGTCGGATGGCTGTTCGCGGGCCGCCAGCCCCCGGTTATCTCGCGGCAGCCGCTGGAGTAAGCGAACCCGCGCACGGCCAGGTCCTTTTGAAGCCGGGATAGTCGCGCTCGGAAGAATCCCGAGTCAATGCTGGTCAGCGCCTGCGGCCAGGCTGGAACATGGCCTGGAACTGAGACTGGCGCGTAGCATCGCCAGCGCTGACGGCCCGGCGCCGACGACGTTCTACCAGGTCATCCGTAGCGGAGGATAAGAGATTCGAACTCTTGAGGGGTTGCCCCCAACACGCTTTCCAAGCGTGCGCCATAGGCCACTAGGCGAATCCTCCGCGGGCCAGCTTACCGTGACCGCGCGGCCGTCGGGACGCATCGCGGCGCAGATTTGCGGCGGCTGCCCGGGGGCAGTTCGGCGGGGACGGGCGATGACGGTCCGGGGCGTGGCTAGACTGTCGGAAGTCCCCCGCGCGGCGTGCATCCTGCCAACCCCCCCAGGGCCGGAAGGCAGCAAGGGTACGCGGGCTCTGACGGGTGCGCGGGGGACCCTTCCCGTCCCAGGGGACGGTCGGCGAAACCCCGGGCTGGCGAGGATGGAGTCATGGCAGAAGCTCCCCCGAATCCGGCGCCGCCGGAGGCGGCCGGGACCGCCGCCCCGGTGACTCCCTCCGGCGCCGCCACCGGACTGGCCCTGTACCGCAAGTACCGGCCGGCCACGTTTGCCGAAGTCAAGGGCCAGGAGCAGGTCACCGAGCCGCTCCGGCAGGCGCTGCGCAGCGGCCGGATCAACCACGCCTACCTGTTCAGTGGGCCGCGCGGTTGCGGCAAGACCTCCAGCGCGCGCATCCTGGCCCGTTCGCTCAACTGCGTGCAGGGCCCCACGCCGGACCCGTGCGGGATCTGTGACTCCTGCATCGCGCTGGCGCCGTCCGGCCCGGGCAGCATCGACGTGATCGAGATCGACGCCGCCTCGCATGGTGGCGTCGACGATGCCCGTGACCTGCGGGAGCGCGCGTTCTACGCGCCGGTGGCGGGCCGGTTCAAGGTCTACATCATCGACGAGGCGCACATGGTGACCCAGCAGGGCTTCAACGCCCTGCTCAAGCTGGTGGAGGAGCCACCGCCGCACCTCAAGTTCATCTTCGCCACCACGGAGCCGGAAAAGGTCATCGCGACCATCCGCTCCCGGACGCACCACTACCCGTTCCGGCTGGTGCCACCGGCCACCCTGCGGCGGCTGCTGGAGGACATCCTGGTCAGCGAGGGGGTCAGCTTCGACCCCGAGGTGCTGCCGTTGGTCGTCCGGGCCGGGGCGGGCTCGGCCCGGGACTCGCTGTCCGTGCTCGACCAGCTGGTGGCGGGATCGGACGAGGCCGGGCTGACCTACGAGCGGGCCATCGCCCTGCTGGGCTACACCGACGCCACCCTGCTGGACGAGACCGCCGACGCGTTCGCCGCCGGCGACGGTGCCGCCGTGTTCCGCGTGGTCAACCGGGTCATCGAGGGCGGCCACGAGCCACGCCGGTTCGCGGCCGACCTGCTGGACCGCTTCCGCGACCTGATCGTGCTGGCCTCGGTACCGGACGCGGGGGAGACCGGGCTGCTGGACGCGCCGCCGGACCGGCTGGACCTGATGGCCCGGCAGGCCGAGCGGTTCGGCATCGCCAGCCTGACCCGTGCGGCCGAACTCGTCAGCGACGGCCTGGACCAGATGCGCGGCGCGACCTCGCCGCGCCTGCTGCTCGAGCTGATGTGCGCTCAGGTGCTGCTGCCCACGGCCAGTTCCGATGACAAGGCGTTGCTGGCCCGGCTGGAACGGCTGGAGCGCGGCGGCACGTTGCTGGCCGGTTCGGCCCCGGCCGCGCCCGTGGCTCTGGTGGCTCCGGCCGCCCCGGCGCCGGCCCCGGTCGCTTCGGGTGTCCCGGCCGCGGTCCCGGCCGACGCGGGCCGCCCGGC
>CAXUJF010000395.1:5230-6005 GCA_964250865.1 uncultured Streptosporangiaceae bacterium | reverse complement strand
AGCACGCACAGGCAGAGACCCGGCGCCAAGCCGATCCACGGCGCCTGATCGAGAAAATCCCGGCCCTCGGCGATCATCAGCCCCCACTCGCTCGCCGGCGGCTGCGGCCCAAGGCCCAGGAACGACAGCGCCGAGCCGAGCAGGAAACCGGTGAACAGGTCCGGGCCGTACCCGTAGCCGCCCCAGTACGCCGGGGCGAACCCGGCGTTGGCGTAGTACACCGGCGTCTGCGACCCGGTCTGCCGCACGGTGCGCATCTCCGGCTCGATGCCCCGCTCGATCTTGTGCAGGTCGTTGGCGCACACCGGCACCTCGCGGGTCGGGCCGCCGTCGGGTGGGGTCCAGGCCACGTCGGCCACCGACATGCCGTGCCGCGGGTCGAAGAAGCACGACGGCCGCCGGTCCGGCCGGGGCTGACCGTGGGCCAGCGCCTCGGCCGCCGCCAGCCGGTACTGCGCCTCGGCGATGTTCCGGCTGACCAGCAGCATGTCCTGGGGCTTGCGTGCCGCGTCCAGCGCGGCGGTGCCCCGCTCGTAGGCGGCCAGCGCCGCCGCCTGCTCGGCCGCCGCGTCGGGGTGCTGCTGGATGGCGACGTCGCTGTCCCGGTCGGTGATCTGCTGGTTGAGCACGAGCAGGTCGTCCTGGGCCGCGGCCCTGGCGTCCTTGAGATCGCGGGCCCGGCGGGCCCCCCGGGGGCGGGTGCTCAGCACCCCCCCCCCCCCGCCCCCGCGACCCAGCACCCCCCACACCCCCCCCCCCCCGCACCACGCGCGGG
>CAXUJF010000395.1:0-5220 GCA_964250865.1 uncultured Streptosporangiaceae bacterium | reverse complement strand
GGCTGCTGATCATCCGGCCCCGGCGGGCCCGCCGGGGCCGGATGATCAGCAGCCCCACCAGCAGGCCCGCGATCAGCAGCACCCCGATCACGACCACCACCGCGATCCAGGCGCTGGAGGACGACTTGGACCCGGTGGTGGACGTCGAGCCCGCCTTGGACTTGGCGCTGGTCACGAACTCGGTCAGCGCCGCGGCCGGGTCATTCTGGTGATCCTGGACCGCGGTCGTGGCCAGCTGCGCCGCCTCGCCACCGGCCAGCACCCCGCTGTTGTAGGCGCCGAAGCGGTCCGTCCGGACGTCGTAGAAGCCGACCACGAACTGCTGGTGGCTGCTCAGGTCGTTGATGAGCTGGTCCATCGCGGCGTTGTAGCCGCTGCTGCCGGAGGCCGCGACCACGATGTAGATGGGCTCGCTGCCGATCCGCTGCTCGAGCTGATCCTGCTGGCTCACCGACAGCGCGCTGCGGGCGTCACTGGCCACGCAGACGGAATGGCTGGCCAGGCAGCTGCCTAGCGTGTCCGCGCTCGCGGCACCCGAAACAGCCGCGGCGCCCGAGACACCCGCGGCACTCGAAACAGTCGCGGCGCCCGCGGCCGTCACCGACAGCCCGGCCACGGTCAGCACAGTTGCCAGCCCTGTCGCCAGGATCGTAAGGATTCTTCGCACGGTTCCTCTTCCCCGTAGGACCGTTAGCTTCCCTAAGACCGCCAGGCTACTCAGTCCCCTGAAGCCCGATCGCCTTCCATTTCCCGCAGGTACCGCTCGACCAGCTCCCGCGTCTGCGCGTGGCCGAGCGACACTCCCAGCATCTGCTCCATCACCAGCACCCGGGACACGCTGGTCAGCAGCACGGCCAGCACCTCGGGCGGGTAGGCCTGCGCCGGTGGCCCGTACCGCTCCAGGATGCCAGGCAGTGCTTCCAGCTGCTCGGCCCGGAGCAGCTCGGCGTACCGGGCGATCTCGGCCTTGAACGCCTCGTTCCGGTTGGCCAGGCCCATGAACTCCATCGTGATCCTGGTGCCGGCCGGGTCGGTACTGAACTCCCACAGCGCCCACAGCGGCTGGCGGGAGGCGAGCGCCAGGGCCTGCCGTTCCAGCCCTTCCTCGGCTCGCTGCCGGAACAAGGCCAGGAACAGGTCGTCCATGGTCCGGAAGTAGTAGTGCACCAGCTGGTACTTCAGCCCGGCCTGGGCGGCCACGCGGCGGGCGGTGACCGCGGCGTAGCCTTCGGCCAGCATGAGCTGCTCGGCCGCATCCAGCAGCACCTGACGGTTCTTCGCCTCCGGCGAGCCGAGCCTGCGCTCCGAAACCACGTCGCCACCTCCCCGTCTGCCCAGGTTATCCGGAGGCCGCCTGGGGCTGGCCGGGCCGGACGCGGGCCGACGAGGACGGCGCCGCGGCGGCCTGGCTGCTGGCTCAGCACGCCGACCACGATCCGGCGCAGCAACGAGCCTTCCTCGATGCCCTGCGCGGGGCGGTCGAGCAGGGCGAGGCGTCCGGGCGCAGCTGGCTTATCTGGAGGATCGGGTTCGGGTCAATGCCGGACAGCCGCAGCTGTACGGCACCCAGTTCACCGCCATCGGCGAAGAATTCGGGCCGCGCCCTATCGAAGATCCGCAACGGCTGGACGAGCGCCGCGCGCAGGCCGGACTCGAGCCGTTCGCCGACTACGAATCCCGGATGCGAGCGTCGTCGTAGCCCAGGCCCAGCTGGTCGAACAAGAAGGCGTACCAGTCGGTGGTCGCCTCGATGGTCTGGTCGAGCGACCCGGTCAGGTGGCCCGCGGGCTGCAATCTCAGCAGCACCGGCCGGTCCGAGGAGGTCGCCGCCTGCAGCCGGGCCGTCATCTTCTTGGCGTGCCAGGCGTCGACCCGGGTGTCGTTCTCGCCGGCGGTCAGCAGCACGGCCGGGTAAGCCGTCCCGTCCACGACGTGGTGGTAGGGCGAGTAGGCCAGCAGCACCGCGAACAGCTCCGGATCCGCCACGGTGCCGAACTCGGTCGTGTTGAACCGCCCGTTGGTGGTGGTCTCGGCCCGCAACGAGTCCAGCACCGGGACCGCGGCCACCACCGCGCGGGCGAGGTCCGGGCGTTGCGTGAGCACGGCCCCCATCAGCAGGCCTCCGTTGGAACCGCCCACGATGACCAGCCGGTCGCGACGGGTGATCCCACTGCGCACCAGTTGGTCCGCGCAGGCGATGAAGTCGTCGAAGCAGTTCTGCTTGGTGGCCAGGCGGCCGGCGTGGTGCCACTCCTCGCCGTACTCGCCGCCGCCGCGGATGTTGGCCACCACCCAGACCCCGCCCTGCTCCAGCCATAGCAGCCGCTCGGGATCGAAATGAGGCACCTCAGAGAGGCTGTAACCGCCGTACGCGGTCAGCAGGGCGGGCGCGGTCCCGTCCCGCGGCGTGCCGGCGGCGGCGATCACGTTGAACGGGATCCGGGTGCCGTCCTTGGATGTCGCGAACTCGCGCGTCACCTCGTACCCGGACAGGTCGACCGACGTGGTCGTCGTCAGCGCGGTGGGCCTGGGTGTTTCGCCGCGGGTCGCTACCCACCAGGTCGCGGGCTCGGTGAAGGACTCGCGCGACCAGGCGATCAGGTCCGGTCCCAGCGTCGACAGCGGGGTGGAGTAGGACGACACCGAGCTCAGCGGCGGGATCGGCACCGGGGGAAGCGCCCGGCCCCGGGTGTCGAAGGCGCGTACCTGTTGCGGGCCGCCGTCCATGTCCACGACCCAGACGGTGTCGCCGGTCACGGCCAGGTCTTCAATGACCGTGTCCCCGGCCGGCACGATCTCCTCGGCGTCGGCGACCGTGGTGCCTTCGGTCAGCGGCAGGCGCAGCACCTTGCCGTGCGGGGCGTCCCGGACCGACAGCAGATACAGGGCGTCCGGGCCGAGCACGGCGTAGAGGCACTTGTCCGGGACATCGGCCACCTGCCACCACGCGCCGCCGGCCCCCTGGCCGCGCAGGAAGATCTGCCACTCACCTCCGTCCCCCTTCTGCACCCGGTCCATCACCCAGCGGCCGTCAGGCGAGGCGGACAGGAAGTTTTCCGCGATCCACTCGTCAGCGAACGGGCCGGTCAGGTCGAGGCGGTCCGGCGTGTCATCGAGCTCGCGCAACCAGACCTGCTGCCGGAAGCCCGCGGGGTCAGCGCCGAGGGTGTACCAGAACCCGGAGCCGTCGTGGCGCCAGGCCACCGATCCGCCCATCAGGTTCACGTGCTCGATCGGCTCGCCCACGACCTTCCCGCTGGCCACGTCGAAGACGTGCAGCGACCCGTCCTCGGTGCCGTGCTCCGACAGCGAGACCGCGACCCGCTGGCCATCCGGGGATGGGACGAAGAAGTCGATGGCGGTCTCGCCCGACGGGTCGATGACGTCCGGATTCACCACCACCCGCTCGGTCCCGGGATCGTCCAGGTCGGTCAGTGTCACCAGGAACGGCTGCTGCCGTGGTGTCTGCACCTTCAGCGCGAAGAAGGTGCTGCCGCCGGACCGCAGCTGCTTGTACGCCGTCCGGTCGGACTTCAGCAATCGCTCGACCCGGGCCCGCAGTGCCTCGCGCCAGCCGATCCCGCCGAAGTAGGTCTGGCTGCGGTGCTGCTGGGCCTTGGTCCAGGCCACGGTCTCCGGCGCCGCGGCGTCCTCCAGCCAGCGGTAATCCTCGGTGACCTCGACGCCGTGAAAGCGGTCGGTCACCGGGATCTGCGGAGCCGGCACCACCGGGAGATCGGTCATGGGATCAGTCAACAACCCGGGGCGCGCGTGGCACAACCGAGTAATACGCGCGGCACAACCGAGTACTAGTAGCCTCGCCGGCCGATCTCGAAAGCCTCCCGCTCCAGCTCTTCCCGGAAGGCCGGGTGGGCGATGGCCACCAGGCGGCGGGCCCGCTCGGCCAGCGAGCGCCCCTTGAGCTCGGCCGCACCGAACTCGGTCACGATCACGTCCACCTCGGTCCGCGCCGTGGTCACCGGTCCGGACAGCCGGGCCGTGATCCGGCTGATCGTCCCGCCCCGGGCCGTGGCCGGCAGCGCGATGATGGCGTGGCCGCCGGGGGAGCGGGCCCCGGCCCGGACGAAGTCGACCTGGCCGCCGGTGCCGCCCAGGTAGGACGGGCCGCTCTGCTCGGCGTTGACCTGGCCGCCGAGGTCGACCTCCAGCGCCGAGTTGATCGTCACCAGCCGGTCCAGCCGGGCCAGCACGGCCGGGTCGCTGGTGTAGCCGCCGTCGCGCAAGGCGACGGCGTCGTTGCGGTGGGCGAAACCGAACAGCCGCCGGGTGCCGATGAGCAGTCCCGTGACCGACACGCCCCGGTCGATCGGCTTGCGCGCGTTGGTCACCGCGCCCGACTCGACCAGGTCAACCAGGCCGTCGCCCAGCATGCCCGAGTGCACGCCGAGGTCACGGCGGTCGCGCAGCAGCCGGATGATCGCCTCCGGCACGGCACCGATCCCGATCTGCAGCACCGACCCGTCCCCGACGTAGGCCGCCGCGTGCCGGGCGATGTCTTCGTCCACCGGGCCGCCGGGCGCGGGCGGCACCTCCACCGGCGGACGCGAGACCGGCACCGCCACGTCGATCTCCGCCCCGGGCAACAGCTCCCCGTAGGTGAACGGCACCTGGTCGTTGACCTCGGCCACCACCACCCGGGCCGCCCGCACCGCGGCCCGCACGTAGTCACCGGTCAGCCCGAGGCTGTGGTAGCCGGCCTCGTCCGCCGGGCTGACCTGGATAAACGCCACGTCGCAGCCGATCGCCCCGGCCTCGATCAGCGGGCCGAGCTGACCGATGTGGACGGGGACGACCGCCAGCTGGTGCGTCTGGGCCATGGTGCGCAAGGCCCCGATCGCGCCCAGGCTCGACAGCGCGAAGCTGGCCGCGGTAGGCGGGGTGAACCGGCCGGAGAAGCTGGTCGCGATGAACAACGACAGGCCGCCGATTCCGGGCCCCTGCTCGATCAGCGCCTCGACCAGCGTGCCCGGCTCACCGCTGGCGTGCCCGCTGACGATCTGATCCCCGGGCCGCAGCACCAGGCCGAGGTCCAGGTCGGCCGCCGCCACGATCGCGGTCACACGCCCCCCAGGTCAAAGGTCACCACGTCAGCATCTCCGAACCCAGCGTTTCATGCGGCCGCGGCCCGCCCCCCAACCCGCCCACTCATCCCCTCAGCCCGGCCGCTCCCGGTCCGCCAACTCGGCCTGCCAACCCGGC
>CAXUJF010000394.1:0-6032 GCA_964250865.1 uncultured Streptosporangiaceae bacterium | reverse complement strand
CCCGGCGAGCGGGAGCGGGGCCGGCCCCGGGCAGCGCCGCGATCGGCCGCGGGGCCGGGGGGAACGGGTCAGCGGGCGGAAATGGGGCGGCCGGCGGCCACGGGCGGGCCGAGGGCATCGGACCGGTCAGGGCGCCGGCGGCACCCAGGCCCGGCGCCCCGGTCCCGGGGAGAGCCCAGTTCGCACCGGTCAGTTTCGCACCGGTCAGGGAGGGGTTCCCGGCCAGCTGGCCCATCAGGCCGAGGGCCGCGGCCCGGGCCGGCATGGACGGGCCACCCGCCCGGCTCAGGTCCGATTGCGCGGACGCGGACTTCACCGCTTCCCGCGAGCTCAGCGAGGCGGCCAGGATCCGGACCAGCACCGCCAGCGCGACCAGCGCGATGACGATGCCGTAGCTCCAGTACACGAACGAGCCGATCGCCTGGCGGCCGGCCAGCAGACCGTGCAGGACCCCGAGGATCAGGGCCGCGTAGGACGAGTAATGAATGGCGCGCCATTTCCACGCATGGCCGCCTGCCGTAAACCGCCGACGGATAATGCCGGTAACGACCAGCAGCACAATAATGTCTGCAGCAATGGTGCCTTCGGCCATATAAAAAGTGCGGTACTGAGAAAGGAAAGGGATAAACGCATCGAGGAGATGCACGTGCTGCGTGGTTGATTCCTCGAGGTGCCGGGCCGTTATCTCCAGCACGATGTGGATAATCAGGAACGCCAGCGCGCCGAACGAAACCGCACGGTGGGCGGCCTGGGCCAGGACCCGGTGCCCGGGCGTCATCACGATCCGGTCGGCGGCGATCACGCCCATGCAGACCGATCCGGTGAGGGCGAGCAGTGCGAATACGCCGCTGTACGTGAGCAGGAAATGCTGCGATGCAGCCAGCACGACATGACCGGCAGACGTCACGGCCAAGCCGAATGCCAGCAGCACAATGACGGTGACTGCGGACACCAGGATGACCGGCCTGCGTTCTGCGCCCTCTCTGGCGGCCGAGGAACGCGAGTCCCTGCGGTCCCGCGAGCGGGTGCGGGTCGTTGTCACGACGTGTCCTCCTGAAGACCGTGACGATCCGTCCAGAGAGCCAAGGGCGACGCACGATTGGTGCGGTTAACAGCGAAGCGATAAAGCGGGATATGACACCTATGCCATTCGAATGGATACCGTAGCAGGTTTGATCACGGGTTGGGCACGAATCGATATATTAAATTCCGGTGAAATCGTGTTCGCCCGTTTCATCCGGGCGGGCGCTTCGGCGCCCGGCCTATCGGGGTCAGCCCTGACCCATCGTCGTGATCTCGACCGGCACCATCGCCTGCGGGCCACCTTCACCGCTCGGCCGGTACCGACCAGGCTCCCGGTCCGGGGCCGGGCCGCACTCACCCAGAAATGGGGACACGTTCCTCCTTCGCCGTGTCCCCCGCCCGGAACCGTTATACCGGTTACGAACCGCCCAAATCCGCCGAATAGGCAACTTCTGCGCCGGGCCCGGCGCCTGCGATCAGGCGGTGGCGACGGTCTCGGTCGCGACCAGTTCGGCGATCTGGGCTGTGTTCAGCGCGGCGCCCTTGCGCAGGTTGTCGCCGCAGACGAACAGCTCCAGGGCGTTCGGATCGTCCAGGGAACGGCGCACCCGGCCCACCCAGGTCGGGTCGGTCCCCACCGCGTCGGCGGGCGTCGGGAACTCACCGTGCTCGGGGTCATCGATGAGCACCACCCCGGGCGCGTCCCGCAGCACCTGCTGGGCCTGCGCCCGCTCGACCTCCCGCCCGAAGACCGCGTGCACCGCGACGGAGTGGGTGGTGATCACCGGCACCCGCACGCAGGTGGCCGAGACCCGCAGGTCCGGCAGGCCGAGGATCTTGCGCGACTCGTTGCGGACCTTCAGCTCTTCGGAGGACCAGCCGTCGTCCTTGACCGACCCGGCCCAGGGCACCACGTTCATGGCCAGCGGGGCCGGGAACGGCCCCAGGTCGCCCACGGCGGCGCGGACGTCACCGGGGCGCTGGCCCAGGGCGTGCGTCCCGCCCACCTTGTCGAGCTGGGCGTAGAGCGTGTCGATGCCGGCCTGGCCCGCCCCGGACGCCGCCTGGTAGGAGGCGACCGACATCTCCCGCAGGCCGAACTCCCGGTGCAGCGCGGCCACCGCCACGATCAGCGACAGCGTGGTGCAGTTCGGGTTGGCGATGATGCCCTTGGGCCGGTTGGCCACTTCGGCCGGGTTGACCTCGGGCACGACTAGCGGGACCTCGGGATCCAGCCGGAACGAGCCGGAGTTGTCCACGGCCACGGCGCCGTGCGCGGCGGCCACCGGCGCCCACTGCCCGGACACCTCGTCCGGCACGTCGAACATGGCCACGTCGACCCCGTCGAAGACGTCCTCGGCCAGCGGCAGGACCTCGATCTCCTGGCCGCGGACCCGCAGCGTCCGCCCGGCCGAGCGCGGCGACGCAATGAGCCGGATCTCGCCCCAGACGTCCTGGCGGGTGGACAGCAGGTCCAGCATGATCGTGCCTACGGCGCCGGTGGCGCCGACCACGGCCAGGGTCGGCTTCGCGCTCATCGCCCGGTCCCCCCGTACACCACGGCCTCGACCTCGCCGGCGTCCAGGTCGAACGCCTTGTGCGTGGCGTTGACCGCCTCGTCCACGTCCTTCTGGCCCACCACGACCGAGATACGGATCTCCGAGGTCGAGATCATCTCGATGTTGACCCCGGCCTCGGCCAGCGCACCGAAGAAGGTCGCGGTGACGCCGGGGTGGGAGCGCATGCCCGCGCCGATCAGCGAGACCTTGCCGATGCTGTCGTCGTAGAGCAGCGACTCGAAGCCGATCTTCTCCTGCAGCCCGCGGAGCGCGGTCATCGCGGTCTGGCCATCGTCGCGCGGCAACGTGAACGAGATGTCGGTGCGGCCGGTGGCCACGGCCGAGACGTTCTGCACGATCATGTCGATGTTGATGCCCGCGTCCGCGATGACGCGGAAGATCCCGGCCGCCTCGCCGATCCGGTCCGGCACGCCGACGACCGTGATCTTCGCCTCGCTCCGGTCGTGCGCCACCCCGGAGATAATCGCCTGCTCCACTCCGGACTCCTCTGCGTCCTGCCCGGCACCCGCTTGCACCGTGCTCAGTTGGCTGCTTTCCATCTTCTCGCCCGCGTGCCCGGTGACCCAGGTGCCGGTCTTGTTACTGAAGGAGGACCGGACGTGGATCGGCACGTCGTACCGGCGGGCGTACTCCACCGACCGGAGCACCAGCACCTTGGCTCCGCACGCAGCCATCTCCAGCATTTCCTCGTAGCTGATCCGCAGAATCTTCCGCGCGGTGCGAACGATCCGTGGGTCCGCGGTGAAGACCCCGTCGACATCGGTGTAGATCTCGCACACGTCAGCGCCGAGCGCGGCGGCCACGGCGACGGCCGTGGTGTCGGTCCCGCCCCGGCCCAGGGTCGTGATGTCCTTGGTGGTCTGCGACACGCCCTGGAACCCGGCCACGATCGGGATCGCGCCCCCGGCCAGGGCGCTCGAGATCCGGCCGGGAGTCACATCGATGATCCGGGCTTTCCCGTGCACCGAGTCGGTGATCACGCCGGCCTGGGATCCGGTGAAGGACTGGGCTTCGAAGCCGAGGTTGGCGATGGCCATAGCCAGCAGGGCCATCGAGATCCGCTCACCCGCGGTGAGCAGCATGTCCAGCTCACGGCCGGGCGGCAGCGGGCTCACCTGGTTGGCCAGGTCGATGAGCTCGTCGGTGGAGTCGCCCATCGCCGAGACCACCACGACCACCTGGTCGCCGGCCTTGCGTGTCGACACGATCCGCTGCGCCACCCGCTTGATGCCGTCTGCGTCGGCTACCGATGAGCCACCGTATTTCTGCACGACCAGGGCCACGAGCAGCGCACTCCTCACACGGTTGCGGGGCGGGGGACGCCCAGAGTTTATCCAGGCCCAGCCAACCAGCCACAATCCAATTAAAGGACGGTACGTTCCTCGGCCACGTCCAGCCGGGCGTGCGCAACCACCGAGTGCAGCGCCCGCAGCGCCGCCCCGGCGTGGGTGCCCCAGTGGTTGAAGTAGGAGTACTGCCACCACCACAGGGCTTCGAGCTTGCGGTTGGCCCGGTAGTGCTTGAGCCCGTGGATGAGGTCGGCCGCCACCGCCGCGATGTCGTCCGACAACTGGAACGGGGTGGCCTGGGTGTCCGCGTACGGGTCGAACAGCTCGGCGTAGTCGTCGCAGTCCGGCAGCTGCCGGGCCAGCCCGGCCCGGAACCCGTCCAGGTCCGGGTCGTCGCCGACTTCCGGCTCCAGGTTGCCGGCCAGGATCACGTCGGTGGTCGCGCCGAGCTGAGCTCCGGCCAGCAGGATCTGCGAGACCTCGAGCAGGAGCAGGGGGACGGCCTCGTCGCCGGCGTCACCGGCGGCCAGCCGCTCGATCCCGTCCAGGAACAGCCGGACGTTCTCCGCGATCTGGTCGGCCAGCGGGCTCAGGTCCGGTCCTGGCACGTCCTCTTCCGGCTCCGCTGAGCCGGCCGGCGGGTCAGACATCCAGCAACCTCCGTCCCTCGAAGGCGCGCCCCAGCGTGACCTCGTCCGCGTACTCCAGGTCGCCGCCCACCGGCAGCCCGCTGGCCGGCCGGGTCACCCGCAACCCCATCGGCTTGAGCAGCCGGGCGAGGTAGGTGGCCGTCGCCTCCCCCTCCAGGTTGGGGTCGGTGGCCAGGATGAGCTCGGTGACCGTGCCGTCGGCCAGCCGGGTCATCAGCTCCTTGATCCGCAGTTCTTCCGGGCCGACACCGTCGATGGGGCTGATCGCCCCGCCCAGCACGTGGTAGCGGCCGCGGAACTCGCGGATCTTTTCCACCGCCGCGACGTCCT
Organism: uncultured Streptosporangiaceae bacterium; assembly: GCA_964250865.1. GTDB lineage: Bacteria > Actinomycetota > Actinomycetes > Streptosporangiales > Streptosporangiaceae > Bog-532. The sequence continues at coordinate 1,160 of CAXUJF010000394.1, read as the reverse complement.
TGGGCTCCTCGACCACGCAGATGACGGACGGATCGCGGCGCTGGTCCAGGCAGATCCGGCACTGGTCCTGTTCGGCGACGTTCCCGCAGGTGCGGCAGAACTTCACCCGCTCGGTGACCTCCAGCAGCGCCGCGGCGAGCTTCCTGGCCTCGTCAGGGTCCGCGGCCAGCAGGTGAAAGGCGATGCGCTGGGCGCCCTTCGGCCCGACCCCGGGCAACCGGCCAAGCTCGTCGATGAGGTTCTGGATAACCCCTTCGTACACGTCAGTCCCTGTTTCCCTCGATCGGGCCGCCAGGCCGGCGGCCTCGTCTCACTCGCCGTCCGGTCGCTCACCGGGGCCGGGCAGCCCCAAGCTGCCCAGGTCCAGGCCGCCCGAGCTGGCCGCGCCCGGGGCACCCAGGCCGCCCATGCCGGGCATGTCCGGCAGGCCCGGCATCCCGCCGCCGAGCGCGTTGGCGAACGGGCCCATCTTCTCCTGCTGCAGGTCCCCGGCGCGGGTATATGCGTCCCGCACCGCGGCCAGCACCAGGTCGGCGATGGTCTGCGCGGTCTCCTCGAGGTCGTTCGCGTCGATCGCTTCCGGCTTAATGGTCAGGTCCACCAGCTCACCCTGGCCATTGACCCGAGCCGTGACGAGGCCGCCGCCGGCGGTCCCCGACACCTCGGTGTCGGCCAGTTCCTGCTGGGCGTTGATCAGCTGTTCCTGCATCTGCTGGGCTGCGGCGAGCAATTGCTGCATATCAAGCTGGCCGTCAGGGTTCACGTTGCCCCCATTGGGTGTTGTCAGCGTCAATTGGAGAGCCTACGGCCTGAGGCGAACACTAAGTACGGTGCGATGGGAGTCGTCCCGGGCCGAGCCTGCTCCAGGCCGGTCGGTAGGTCAGTCCCCGATCCCGGCGAGCTCAGTCCTCGATCTCACCGATGATCTTCCCGCCCAGCTCACGCTGGATCAGGTCCATCCCGGTGATCTCGGTCTGGCCGGGTGAAGCCATGTCGTCGGCGTCGGGTATGTCCAGGTCGCCGGCGAAACCGGCCCCGTTCGCGCCGCGGCCGCCCTGGTCGTGGTGGCCGTTGTGGCCACCGTTCGGGCTCGGGCTGGCCTGACTCCGGTGGGCGCTCTGGGCCACCTGACCCCGCGAGGCACCCGGTGCCCCCTGGGC
>CAXUJF010000393.1:0-6037 GCA_964250865.1 uncultured Streptosporangiaceae bacterium | reverse complement strand
GGCCTTCTTGTCCGCCCTGGTGCGCTTGGGCACCTGCTGCGGCTTTGGTATCCGCGACGTGGCCGCCTGCCAGGCCGACGGCCCGGAGGGCGCCGCGGGCGCCGCGGGCTGGTCGACCCGGGTGGTCTCCGCCGCTGACGGGGCGGAAGAGCCGGACTGAGGGCCAGGACCGGACTGGGTCCCGGGACCGGACGGCGCGGCCGTACCGGAGGCGGCCGGTGACGGGAACGACGCGGTGGACTCCGTCCCCGGGCGCTGATCCTCGGGCCGGGCCGTGGTCACCTGGGCCGGGTAGGCCGAGTAGTCCGGCTGGCTGGCCGAGGAGCCGTAGATGCTCTCGGACGGAGACGCGCCGAACGTCTGGCTGGCCACCGACGACGACGGGAAGTCGTGGGCGGCGGTCCGTTCGGTGCCGGGCGGCCCGTAACCGTCGTCGACGGTATAGGCCTCGTCGGCCGGATAGGCCGCGGCCGGACGACCGTTCCCGCTTCGCGGGGGCGGATCCCAGATGGACTCCCGGTCACCGCCGGCATGCCCGTTGCTGACCGCGGTCTCGTCCGCAGCCTGCTCGGTGTCCGGCTGATCATCGCCGGGGGGACCGGTGTCCTCCGCGGCAGCCTTCGACTGCCGCGGCGTGTCTTCCGTGCGTTGGTCCACGCCGTCCTCCTCGGCTGCCGGTCCTTGGGTGAGGCGTCCTCGGGTGAGTACGGCTCAACCAAGATCACTGTGCGCCGCACCCCCGAACAACAGCCACTTCAGGTAACTGCGGTCCCTTCGTTACCGGGTCACTCCCCGGCGGCTCCGTCACCGTTGTCCACGGGCGACTCGGCGGTGGCGCCGTCAGGCTGGTCATCGTCGGCCGCGTCCAGCGACTCGGCGTTGCGTGCGAGCCCGACGATGCTGTCCCCAGACGCGAGGTTCATCAACCGGACACCCATGGTCTGCCGGCTAGATCGCTTGACCTCGCCAGCTCGCGTCCTGATGACACCACCAACCGATGTGATCGCGTAGATCTCATCATCCGGGTGCACCATCAGGGCGCCCACGAGCCGCCCACGCGCTTCAACAATCCTTGCCGTGACGACTCCCATGCCGCCGCGGTTCTTCACAGGATACTGATCGGAGGGTGTCCGTTTTGCGTAACCGCCTTCTGTGGCCACCAAAACATCCTCGTCGTCCCGGGCCACGTACATGTCGAGCAGTTCGTCGCCGTCCGCGAAACGCATCCCGATAACGCCCGAAGTGGCCCGGCCCATGGGCCGCAGCGACTCGTCGCTGGCCCGGAACCGCAGGGCCTGCGCCTTGGCGCTGATCAGGATCAGGTCCTCCTCCGGCGCAACCAGGCGGGCCGCGATGACCTCGTCGTCCTCACGCAGGTTGATGGCAATGATGCCACCGGAGCGCGGGGAGTCGAAGTCCGTCAGCCGGGACTTCTTGACCAGTCCGGACTTGGTCGCCAGCACGAGGTAGGGCGCGACCTGGTAGTCGCGCAGGGCCAGCACCTCGGCGATGTGCTCGTCGGGCTGGAAGGCCAGCAGGTTGGCCACATGCTGGCCGCGGGCGTCCCGCCCCGTCTCCGGGAACTGGTAGGCCTTGGCCCGGTACACCCGGCCCTTGTTCGTGAAGAACAAGATCCAGTTGTGCGTCGTGGTCACGAAGAAGTGGTCGACGATGTCGTCGGTGCGCAGCTGCGCGCCACGGACCCCCTTACCCCCCCGGCGCTGGGCCCGGTACAGGTCGGTCTTGGTCCGCTTGGCGTAGCCGCCGTTGGTGATCGTGACGACGATGTCCTCTTCGGCGATCAGGTCCTCGTCGGTCACGTCGCCGTCAAAGGCCACGATCTCGGTCCGCCGCTCGTCGCCGTAGCGCTCGACGATCTCGCCCAGCTCGTCGCCGACGATCTGGCGCTGCCGCTCGGGCGAGGCCAGGATGTCCTCGTAGTCGGCGATCTTGGTCATCAGGTCGTCGTACTCGTTGGTGAGCTCCTGGCGCTCCAGGGCGGCCAGCTTGCGCAGCTGCATGTCCAGGATGGCGCGGGCCTGGATCTCGTCGATCTCCAACATCGCCATCAGGCCCTGCTGGGCCGCGGCGGCCGACTCGCTGCCCCGGATCAGCGCGATGACCTCGTCGATCCGGTCGATCGCCTTGAGCAGCGCGCTCAGGATGTGCGCACGCTCCTGGGCCTTGCGCAGCAGGTACTGCGTGCGCCGGACGATGACCTCGATCTGGTGCGCGACCCAGTACCGGATGAACTGGTCCAGCCGCAGGGTCCGCGGCACGTTGTCGACCAGCGCCATCATGTTGGCGCCGAAGGTGTCCTGCAGCTGGGTGTGCTTGTACAGGTTGTTCAGCACGACCTTGGGGATCGCGTCCCGCTTCAGCACGATGACCAGGCGCTGCCCGGTCCGCAGGCTGGTCTCGTCCCGGACGTCGGCGATGCCGGAGACCCGGCCCTCCCTGACCAGCTCGGCGATCTTCTGGGCCAGGTTGTCCGGGTTGACCTGGAACGGCAGCTCGGTCGCGACCAGCGTGGCGCGGCCCCGCTGGTCCTCTTCGACCTCGACCACGGCCCGCATGGTGATCGACCCGCGCCCGGTCCGCTGCGCGTCCTGGATGCCGCGGCGGCCGACGATCTGACCCCGGGTCGGGAAGTCCGGGCCCTTGACCCGCTCCATCAGCGCTTCGAGCAGATCCTCATCGGACGCGTCGAAGTTGTCCAGGTACCACCGCACGCCCGCAGCGACCTCGCGCAGGTTGTGCGGCGGAATCTTGGTGGCCATGCCGACGGCGATGCCCTCAGACCCGTTGACCAGCAGGTTGGGGAAACGAGCCGGCAGCACGACCGGCTCGGCCGAGCGGCCGTCGTAGTTCGGGCGGAAGTCGACGGTCTCCTTGTCGATGTCCCGCAGCATCTCCATGGCCAGCGGGGCCAGGCGGCACTCGGTGTACCGCATGGCCGCGGGCGGGTCGTTGCCCGGGGACCCGAAGTTGCCCTGGCTGTCGATGAGCGGGTACCGCATCGACCAGTTCTGGCCCAGCCGGACCAGCGCGTCGTAGATCGCGCTGTCGCCGTGCGGGTGGTACTGGCCCATGACGTCGCCGACCACGCGCGAGCACTTGGAGTACCCGCGGTCGGGCCGGTAGCCGCCGTCGTACATCGCGTACAGGACGCGGGTGTGCACCGGCTTCAGGCCGTCCCGCACGTCCGGCAGCGCCCGGCCCACGATGACCGACATCGCGTAGTCGATGTAGCTGCGCTGCATCTCAAACTGGATGTCGACCGGCTCGGTCCGGTCGTGTCCCGGCGACGGCACGCCGTCGGTTGTCACGTCAGTCACGTTCAAATCCTTGTTCTCAGCTGGCGGCCGGATGAGTTGCCGGCCGCCGTGCGGACCCAGGGCCCGAGAGCCCCCGGCTACAGATCAGATGTCGAGGAACCTGACGTCCTTGGCGTTGCGCTGGATGAACGAGCGCCGCGCCTCGACGTCTTCACCCATCAGCACGCTGAACAGCTCGTCCGCCTGGGCCGCGTCATCCAGGGTCACCTGGAGCAGCACCCGGTGAGCCGGGTCCATGGTGGTCTCCCACAGCTCGGTCGCGTTCATCTCGCCGAGGCCCTTGAACCGCTGCACGCCGTCGCGCGGGCGCGGGTCCTTCCGGCCGGAGGCGATCCCCGCCTCGACCAGCAGGTCACGCTCGGGGTCGCTGTAGGCGTACTCCGGCTCGTTACCGCGGCCCTCCCACTTGATCTTGTACAGCGGGGGCTGGGCCAGGTACACGTGACCGGCTTCGACCAGCGGCTTCATGAAGCGGAACAGCAGGGTCAGCAGCAGCGTCCGGATGTGCTGGCCGTCCACGTCGGCGTCGGCCATCAGCACGATCTTGTGGTAGCGCAGCTTGGCGATGTCGAACTCGTCGTGGATGCCGGTGCCCAGCGCGGTGATCATCGCCTGGACCTCGTTGTTCTTCAGCACCCGGTCGATCCGGGCCTTCTCCACGTTGAGGATCTTGCCCCGGATCGGCAGGATGGCCTGGAACTCCGGGTTCCGGCCGCCCTTGGCCGAACCTCCGGCCGAGTCACCCTCGACCACGTAGACCTCGCACTTGGCGGGGTCCGACGACTGGCAGTCGGCCAGCTTGCCCGGCAGCGAGCTGGTCTCCAGCAGGCTCTTGCGCCGGGTCAGGTCCCGCGCCTGGCGGGCCGCAACCCGCGCCCGCTGGGCCTGCATGGCCTTGGTGATGATGTCCTTGGCTTCACCGGGGTTCCGGTCGAACCAGTCACGCAGCTGGTCGTTGCAGACCTTCTGCACGAACGACTTGGCCTCGGTGTTGCCCAGCTTGGTCTTGGTCTGGCCCTCGAACTGCGGGTTGGCCAGCTTGACCGACACGATCGCGGTCAGGCCCTCCCGCACGTCCTCGCCGGACAGGTTGTCGTCCTTGTCCCGCAGCAGCTTCTGCTCGCGGGCGTACCGGTTGACGATCGAGGTCAGCGCGGACCGGAAGCCTTCCTCGTGGGTGCCGCCCTCGGCCGTGTTGATCGTGTTGGCGAAGGTGTGCACGGACTCGGAGTACGAGGCGTTCCACTGCATCGCGACCTCGGCCGAGATCCCGTCGCCGTCCTCCTCGAACTCGATGACCGAGGCGTGCACCGGCTCCTTGGTCGCGTTCAGGTACCGGACGAAGTCCGAGATGCCGTGCTCGTACATGTAGGTGACGACCCGGGGCCCGTCGCCTTCGGTGTCGGCGTCGTCCCGCTCGTCCCGCAGCGTGATGGACAGACCCCGGTTGAGGAACGCCATCTCCTGGAGCCGCCGGGACAGCGTCTCGAAGTTCCACGTGGTGCTCTCGAAGATGCCCGCGTCCGGCCAGAACGTGGTGGTCGTGCCGGTCTCGTCGGTCTCCTCGCCGCGCTCCAGCGGACCGGTCGGCGCGCCCTGCTTGTAGGACTGGCGCCACACGTACCCGTCGCGGCGGATCTCCTCGTCCAGCCGGATCGACAGCGCGTTCACCACCGAGATGCCGACGCCGTGCAGACCACCAGAGACCGCGTAGGACTTGCCGTCGAACTTGCCGCCGGCGTGCAGCGTCGTCAGCACGACCTCGACCGCGGGCCGCTTCTCCACCGGGTGCATGTCAACCGGGATGCCGCGGCCGTTGTCGATGTTGCGGACCCCGCCGTCGGGCAGCAAAGTCACTTCGATGGTGTCGGCGTGCCCCGCGAGGGCCTCGTCGACCGAGTTGTCGACGACCTCGTACACCAGGTGGTGGAGTCCGCGCTCCCCGGTGGAGCCGATGTACATGCCAGGCCGTTTGCGGACGGCCTCCAGCCCCTCAAGTACCGTGATTGAGCGTGCGTCATATGACAAGCTGAAACTCCATCCTGCTGACTCGCGTGCCTGACACCCCCCGGTGTCGTAAGGTGCGCGTACCCCCTATTCTAGCTGGGATTTCGGTATGACACGGGCGTTCCTAGCCGTACGTGTCGCCGTGTCCCCGGCTTCCTGGGACGCGCCACCCGCCGCGCTGCCGCGGCCCCGTCGGTCCGCGTACTTTGACCCGTTTCACGGTGCCTTCGCCGAGCTCGGTATTGAGCCTGCGGACCAGCATCGACGCGAGCAGCCGGACCTGAGTGGCCCACGCGGTCGAGTCCGCCGCGATCATCAGCTCGCCTTGGGTCAAACCCTCCGGGCGGGTGTGGGCAGCAAGGTCGGAACCGACTATTTCCGGCCAGTTACTAAACACTGAACCGACCGCCGCTTGTTCCTTCCAGCCCTGGTCGGACAGCAATCCGGCCATCGCGGAGCCGAGCGTCTGCGGGTCATCGCGGCGGATCCGCCGGCCGGACCCCATGCCCCCCGCTGGGGCACCTGTTGATTCTGGGGAAGCGGCGCTGGAACGGTCCTGTTCCAGGGCGGCGGACCGGTTGGCGGACGGCCAGTCTCCCCGGGCCCGCGCGTCCCCGATCGCGTCGGCCAGCGCGGCCGCGGCCCGTCGCCGCCGCTCGGCCGCGGGAACGTCGGCCGGGTCAGTACCAGCG
>CAXUJF010000392.1:0-6039 GCA_964250865.1 uncultured Streptosporangiaceae bacterium | reverse complement strand
GAGTCAGAGGGGTGGTCGGCTCGGGACGGCTCCGGACGTCAGGGCCAGCACAGCGGAAGTTCGTATCGGTCACCGACTCCCAGACCCCGTGCGCTGAGCATCCTGGAGCTGGGCCAGCGCGCCGGCGACCTCCGCTTGGTCCCGGAGGCGGATCTCGCGGCTCTCCATCGCGCCGGCCGAGGCGGCGACGGCGACCGCGCCGACCTGCTCCGGCGTCACCCACGCCGGGTCGGCCGACTCGGCCACGCGGGTGTTCACCGGCCCGAGCACGAGGGCGAAGACCCGCTTGTCGTCCCCGAGTTCGGCCGCCAGGACCTGCTGCATCATCAGCACGGCGGCCTGTTCCATGCTGACCAGGCCGCTGCCGGGCACCGGCGTGAACGCGGAGGCGCCGACGATCACGCTGTAGGCGCCGCGCGGGTTCAGCCGGGCAGGACCGCCCGGGCCATGGCCAGGTGCGTGGTCGCCAGCCCGACGAACGCGCTCTGCCAGTCGGCCTCGTCGATCTCCAGAGCCGCCGGCCACCCCAGAACCCGCCGATGGGGGCGACCACGTCGTCGATGCCGCTGAGCCGCTGCTCCATCTGGCGGGCCAAACCAGGGCCGGGCCGCCCGGCAGCCTGATCCGGCCGACCGGCGGCGCAACGTCGTCACCCTGACCGATACCGGCCGTCACTACCTGGGCGAACTACAGCAGCACGCCGATGTCGTCCAGGACGAGCTGCTGGCCGGCCTCGACGGCACCAGACGGCAGCAACTCCAGTCGCTGCTGGCCAAGCTGCTCGACGGCCACCCGCCCCGGCCGGCCTAGCCCGTCAGGCGCTCCCGGCGGTGGGTCTGGCCGGGGGTTGCCAGGGGCCGCCGACCATCAGCCGGTGGATGTACTCCAGCACGCTCTCGATGATCTTGTTGGCCTGGGGCCGGTTCTTGGCCGCCGCCACCTCGCGGGCGCCCTCTCCGGTCAGCGAGGTCAGTACCGTCGCGTACAACCGGTTCAGGGACGTGTCGGCCAGCCTGAGCAGCGTGTCGTTCTGGCTGATCCACTCCCGGCCGCGCTGACGCCGCATGACCTCGAAACCGGGCGGCCCGTCGCCCGCGTTAAACAGCAGCGACAGGTCCCGGCGGTCCCAGGCACCCTCCAGGTAACCCCGGGCGCCCGCCGCGAACAGCTCGTACGGATCGGTCACCCCAGCCTGCTTGGCCCGGGCCACCGCCGCACTGGCCGATGCCTCCTGGGCCTGCTGGTAGCCGTGCCACAGCGCGATGAACAGCTCGCTCTTGCCGCCGAAGTGGTGGTAGAGGCTGCCCACGCTGGAACCGGCCCGCTCCACCACGTCGGCGATGCTGGCCTCGGAGAAGCCCTGCTCGGTGAAGACCGCGCGGGCCGCGTCCAGCAGCGCTCGCTGCGTCTCCGCCGTCCGGGCCCACTGCCAGGAGCCCGCGCCGGCCTTGCCGCGGGGTCGTGGTGACGTTGCTGTCACGGATCCGCCTCCCGGCTGTGGCGGGCGCCCCGGCCTGTTCCGGAACGAGATTCTAGGAGTCTAGTCGTCTCGAGCGGGGTGACCGGAGAGTCGCGCACCATCTGCTCGAGCGGCAGCGGCGGCTGCTGAAAGGGCCCGATGTCCCACACGATCGAGTTGCGCCGGGCGACCAGCCCCTGGCAGAACAACTCGACCAGTTCGTCCGCGGTGTCGGTGCGGCAGTAGATGGGCCAGCCTCCGTAGTCCAGCGCGGGGACGTCGGCGGGCAGCGGCGCGTCAGCCGGCCGCGGCGCTGAACAGCGGCAGGTAGCCGAGGTCCTGGCCGCTGGCGGACGGGTGGTACGACTCGCCCAGGGGCCAGGTCACCGAGTGCAGCCAGGAGCCGGAGTCGCAGATCTCGTGCCCGGCGAACGGGGACCGGACGTCGGCGAAGGTGTCCCCGTTCCGGGCCGCCGCGACCGAGATGGCGCTGTCCAGCTGGTCGGCGCCCTGGTTGAGTGCGGTCCGGTCGGCCGTGCTCAGCCCGATGCAGCCGCTGGACCGGGACAGGTCGTACAGCTCCGGGTAGCCGAGCACGACGATCTTGGCCGCCGGGGCGTCGTGGCGGATCGTCTGCAGGACCGTGTTCAGTTCGGTGGGCAGCAGGTCGGCCACCAGCGCGTCCGCGCCCTTTACGGCGCTCTCACAGGTGCTGGTCGGGGCGAGCACGCAGGTGGCTATGACGGTGGAGAAGCCGACGTCGTTGCCGCCGATGGTGATGCTGACCAGCGTGGTGCTGGCGCTGAGCGACGACACCTGGCTGTTGATCACGTCGCTGGTGGTCGCGCCCGAGCAGGCGACGAAGGCGAACGAGGCCGGAGCGTTCGCGTTGGCCCACTGCTGGGGGTAGGCGTTGGCGCTCCGGTCACAGCTCCCGCTGGAGCCATAGCTGCCGGCCCCGTCGCCCGATGAATAAGAATCACCCAGGGCCACGTACCGGACTCCGGACGCGGCCGGCGTCTGGGCCGAAGCGGAGATCACGGTGGCGGGGACGGCGAGCACCGCCGCCAGCGAGGCACCAAGCAGCACACGGGAAATACGCACGACTCACTCCAACGGCCAACCAGAGGACGGGGTAAATGCGCGCGCGTTCGTTCACTTATAACCAAACATCATTATTACCGGTTCGTAAAGATCCGCCCGAGTGAAGACGGCATGCGCCTGGTGCTGACCGGATTTCGGTCAGTAGGTGGCGCGGCCGCCGCTGATGTCGTAGACGGCGCCGGTGGAGAAGCTGACCCGGTCCGAGCACAGGAACGCCGCCAGCTCGGCGACCTCCTCCGGCCGGCCGATGCGCTGCATCGGGATCAGGCTGGTGATGTGGGCCAGCACGTCCGGGGCCGTCGCATCGTTCATCGGGGTGGCGATGACCGCGGGCGCGATCGCGTTGACCAGCACGCCCGAGGTGGCGAGTTCCTTACCGGCCGACTTGGTCAGCCCGATCACCGCGGCCTTCGACGCCGAGTAGATGGACAGATTCGGGTTGCCGTCCTTGCCCGCCATGCTGGCCAAGTTCACCACCCGGCCCCAGCCCCGCTCCCGCATACCGGGGACGAACACCCGCATCGTGTTCACGATGCCCAGCACGTTCACCTCGAGGACCTGGCGCCATTCGCTGGTGGTGGTCTCCAGCAGCGGCTTGCCCGGGCCGACGATGCCCGCCGAATTGACCAGCACGTCCACCGGTCCGGTCCCCTCGGCCACCCGCCGCAACGCCTCCTCGTCGGTCACGTCCGCCGTCACGTCGGCCCCGCCGGACAGGTCAAGCGTGATCACGCTCAGCCCGTCCGCCCGTAGCCGCTCCGCGGTTGCCGCCCCGAGTCCGCTCGCGCCTCCGGTCACCAGCGCCGTCCTGGTCTTGGGCATGTCTCCCTGTGCCTCCCCGGCCGTGGCCCTCTTCGCGCAGGCGAGCGAACGTATCTGCTGTCTCAGCCGCGGCGCGCGTGGCTAGCGTAATTGACCGGCGGCCAGCTGCCACTGACCGCGGCCGGCCGCCTTAGCCAGGTAGAGGGCCTGGTCGGCGGCGGCCAGGATGGAGTCGGCGGTATCGTCCGGGCCGGACAGGGCCACGCCGATCGACAACGACGCCACGACCGGCTCGCCGCACAGCTCGACCGGGCGGCGGACCGTACGCATCACCCGTTCGGCCAGGGCGGTGGCCTTGGCCTCGGTCGGCATCGGGTAGGCGACCAGGACGAACTCGTCACCGCCGAAGCGGCCCACGATGTCCCGGTGCCGGGCCGTGGCCGCGAGGTTATGCCCGATCTCGGTCAGCAGCTGGTCGCCGGCGGCGTGCCCCAGGGTGTCGTTGATCTCTTTGAAGTGGTCGACGTCGCAGAACAGCACCGCGACCCGGCGCCCGCTCTTCTCGGCGTCCACGAGGACCTCGGTGATCCGGTCCAGCACCAGCGCGCGATTGGGCAGCCCGGTCAGCTGGTCGTGCGTGGCCGCGTGGGCGAACTGGACCTGCATCGTCCGCAGCAGCGTGATGTCCTCGATCTGGGTCAGGATCAGGTGCGGGCCGGCCCGGACGCCGGCCGCCAGCGACGTGCGGTTGACCCGGCCCCAGACCTCGCTGCCGTCGGGCCGGGTGAAGTGCACCTCGTACTGGTCACCGTCGTCGTTGGCCGCATCGGGCAAGAGCTCATCGGCCGGACGGCCGACCAGGTCGGCGGCGCTCCGGCCCAGCAGCCGCTCGCAGGCCTCATTGACCCGGGTGATGTCCTGGTCCTCGGTCATCAGCGCGATGGCGATCGGTGAGCAGTCGAACATGGTCCGGAACAGCTGCTCGGAATCGGCCACCAGCGTGTGCACCCGGGAATGCTCGATGGCCAGGGCGGCGTGCGCGGCGAACTGTTCCAGCAACTGGCGCCGGGCCGCGTCCGGGCGCCGCCCGTCGGCCGGGATATCCACGCTCAGCACGCCGATCAGCGTGCGGCCGGAGGCGTAGAGCGGCGCGAGCAGGATGTCCTCGGGATGCCAGGCGTCGTCGTCCTCGCTCGGTGTCCCCGGCGGAGTCCAGCCCGACACCGACTGCGACAGCTCGGGGTCGTTGCGGTGGTCCAGGAAGCGCAGTTCACCCCAGGGTTCGCAGCCGGCCAGCAGACGGCGGAAATCCGCCATCGGCGCGCGGGTGCCGAGCAGGGTCTGCGCCAGCTCATCCGGCCCGGCCACCGCAGCTCTCTCGCAGATGTCGCCCGGCTGGACCAGGTTGACCACGGCCGCCCCGAAGCCCAGCTGGTCCACCACCGCCTGCGCCACGACCTGCAGGGTTTCCCGCAGGTCGAGGCTTGCGGTGATGCGCCGAGCCAGCTGGGCCAGCAGCTCGGCGGCCTGGGTGTCACTCATCCCGGCTGCCCCCGTGCCCCGCCTGTCCACACGATGGAGCCATGATCGCAGAACTAACTGGCCGTTGCCAACTGACTACGCGGCAGCTAGTTTCGCGTCGTCCGGCCCGGGGGGTCAGCCCGGGCCGGATGGTCAGCTCACGGCGGTCAGCACAGTGTGGTCAGCACAGGGCCGGCTCGCGGTGCAGCATCAGCCGGACCGGGATCATCACCGCGGTCACGGTCAGGGCGGCGACGGCCACCACCAGGCCGGTGGCCGGGGCCAGCGGAATGTACGGCGTCCAGGAACCGGTGGCCGCCCGGGTCACGGCCAGCAGGGCCACCGCGCCGGCCGCGGCTCCCGCGACCAGGCCGGTGAGGATGACGAACGCCGCGTGCCAGCCGAACACCGCGGTGACCTGGCCCCGGGTGGCCCCGGACCGGCCCAGCAGCCGCAGCGCCCGGCGCCGCTCCAGGGTGGCGACGGCCAGGGTGTTGACCAGGGACACCGCGGTCAGCGTGCCCACCACACCCAGGATCAGGTCGTTGCCGAAGGAGTCCCGGGCCGTGGCCTGGACCGCCTGCGCGTTGGCCACGTTGCGGCTGGCCAGGTGCCAGCCGGGGTGGCCGGCCAGGAGCGCGGCCAGGCCGGCCGGGGTGCCCCCGCTGATCAGGAGCTGGGTGAGGCCGGGCGCGGTGCCGGTGTGCCCGGCGGCCACGGCGGCCGGTATCAGGACGTCACCGGCGGCCAGCGACCGGGAGTACACCGCGCTGACCGTGGCCCGGTACGGGGTGCCGTCCGCCAGCCAGACCGTGACTCTCGATCCCGGGTGCACGTTCATCTCGTCCGAGCCCGCCTCCAGCGCGCTGACCGCGATCTGCCCGGGGCGCAGCGTGGTCAGGTGGCCCGAGGTCACGCCCAGGTTCATGACCTGGCCGATCGGGCCGCCCGCCACGGCCTCGCCGTAGAGCTGGTACAGGTCGGGGGCCGCGGCGATCACGGCGACCGGGGCCACGCCGGCCGCGGCCCGGACCCCGGGCTGAGACGCCACCTGGTTCAGCGTGGTCTGGTTGAGCCGGGGTCCGGACAGTACGTGGCCTGCCGTCACCGTGTCCGCCGCCTGGCGGCTGGTGGCGTGGGTGATCGAGGTGTCGGCGAAGAACACGCAGCCGACCAGGGCCACGGCCATGGCT
>CAXUJF010000391.1:442-6070 GCA_964250865.1 uncultured Streptosporangiaceae bacterium | reverse complement strand
CGGGAACCAGGGTCTCGACCGAGAACACGTTGTCCGGGCTGTCGCTGGCCGGCGCAGTGGCCGGGGCCTTCGTCCCGGGCCGGCGCCGGGGGCCATCCACCTCTGCCGGACCGGCGGCCCCCACCCCCGTTTTGCAGCAGGCCAGCGGAACCGAGGGCTGAGATGACGCAGACTGTCCCCATGGACCGGCACGCGGACATCGACGAGCGGCCCGACTTCGCCGAACGGACCGACCCGTTCCGGCGGGAACTGCTCGCGCACTGCTACCGGATGCTGGGTTCGGTCCACGACGCCGAGGATCTGGTGCAGGAGACCATGCTGCGGGCCTGGCGGTCGTCGGCCAGCTTCGACGAAGAACGGGCCTCGCTGCGGACCTGGCTGTACCGGATCGCCACCAACGCCTGCCTGAACGCCCTGGACAGCCGAAGCCGGCGGCCGCTGCCGTCCGACCTCAGCCGCCCCGGCGGCCTGACCGAAGCCGCGCAGTTGCCCACCATCCACCAGCCGGAGGTCCGCTGGCTGGAGCCGTTCCCCGGCACCCTGCTCGGCGGCGACACCGGCGGTACCGCCAGCGCCGCCAGCCCGGCTGCGGACCCGGCTACGGTGGTGGCGGCCCGGGACAGCATCCGGCTGGCCTTCGTGGCCGCCCTGCAGCACCTGCCGGCCCGGCAGCGAGCCGTGCTGATCCTCCGCGACGTGCTGGCCTGGCGGGCGGCCGAAGTCGCCGACCTGCTCGGCATCACCCCTACCGCGGTCAACAGCGCGCTGCAGCGGGCCCGGGCCCGGCTCGAGCAGGTGGCGCCCGGGCCGGAGCGGTTGGGCACGGCGCCCACCGCGCGGCAGCAGGAACTGGCCGACCGCTACGTGACCGCGTTCGTGGCCGCCGACATGGCCACGCTGACCCGGCTGCTGGCGGACGAGGTCGTGCTGGAGATGCCGCCGTACCCGCAGTGGTTCCAGGGCCGAGAGACCGTGGCCAGGTTCCTGACCAAGCGGCCGCTGGCCCGGACCGGCCGCTGGCGGGTCATCCCGGTCACCGCCAACGGCCAGCCCGCCATCGGCGCCTACCGGATCGAGGACGACGGCCGGCACCACGCCCGCATGATCCAGGTCTTCCACGCCAGCGAGCAGGGACTGACCTGGATCCCCGCCTTCCACGACCAGAAGCTGTTCCCGCTGTTTGGCCTGCCGCTGGTCTACCCCGAGGCTGGCTAGCCCGGGACCGGCTCGCTGGCCGCCGCCAGCCCGGGCCGCCAGCCCGGGGCCGGCTAACTCGCCGGCAGGCAGCGAACGCCTTCCAGATCGCCGGACAGCACGGCCGGGCCGGCCGAGTACGGGACGGCGACCACGCTGCCCCGGCCCACCGGCAGCGACGAACCGTCCTCGGTGGCCAGGTGACCGTGGCCCCCGGTGAACACCAGCACGCTGTAACTCTGCGACAGGTGGTGGCTGACCTGGGCATCGAACCGTTCGGCCAGGAAGAACGGGTCCGCACCGGCGGGCAGCAGCGACCCGGTCGCGCTGTTCAGCGAGCGGCCCCGCAGCTCCGTGAGCCGTTCCGGCGGGCAGGCACGCCGGTCGATGCAGGACAGCGCCTCCGCCAGCGGCAGCCCTAGCGTGGCCTCGTCCTCCGCCAGCGAGAACGTGCTCCACTCCAGCATGATCGACAGGTCGGCGGGCTCCTGGAGCTCGACGATCAAGATGCCCTCGCTGATCGCGTGCGGCGTTCCCGCCGGGCACAGCACGGTGTCCCCGGCGCTGACCGGGACCCGGTTGGTCACCGCCAGCAGGGTCTCGATGTCCTGGTCCCGGGCCCAGCCGTTCAGCTCGGCCGCGGTCACGTCCCGGTTGAAGCCCAGGTGCACCGCGGCGTCCGGGGCGGCTTCGAGCACCACCCAGGCCTCGGTCTTGCCGTGCGGGCTGGCCAGATGCTCGGCCGCGAAGCTGCGGTTCGGGTGGACGTGCACCGGCAGCCGCTGCCCGGCGTCCAGCAGCTTGACCAGCAGCCCGGTGTCGCTGCCGTACTTGGCCACGTGCTCGGGGCCCAGCCACCCCTTGGGGTCACCGGCCACCGCGTCGGCCAGCAGCGTCCCGTCTGGCAACGTTGTCTTCCCGTCCACCTCGGATCCGAAGCGGGACGTGACCGAGGCGATCCAGTCTTCCGGGCGGTCCTCGTGCCCGGTCGTCCCGCGCAGCCGGTCGATGCGCCCGGCCCCGCGGTAGAACATGGCCGGCATGTTGGGTCCCAGCGCGATGGGCTGCATGAGGCTGACCTCCAGGAGACGACGCGATGTCCGGACCGCGAGCGGCACCCAAACCCTAGCCGGGCCGCCCCCTTCCTGGCACGGTACCGGCCGGGGTGGACCCAGGTACACCCAGGTATTGGGGCTCAGCGTCACTGTGCGATCGCCCCTTACCGCGCCAGACTGGCGGCAACGGGGAACGTAAAGGAGAACGTCATGACGAAGGCCGCGACGATCACGGGCGAGCGGGAAACATCCTGGTTTGCGCGCGGGGGCATCATCGCGGCCGGCCGGGGGCTGGTTCTGACCGGACTGGCCCTGGCCAGCCTGGGCCTGCTGCTGATCTCGCTGGCCGGGGTGTTCCTGGTCGGCCTGCGTTCGGGGTGGCATCCCATGGCTCGCTGCCTGGCTTGCAGCGACCCGCCTTGATGGCCGCTCTGGTCCTGGGTGGCCTGGTCCTGACCCGGGTCCTCACGGTCCCCGTCCTGCTGGGCATCCGCCGGCTGGCCCGCCTGACCCGCGAGCTCACCGGGCAGTGGGCCGGCCGGCCCGTCGCTGACCCCTATGTGCCGCCACCGGACCGGACCGGGTGCCGCCCCTCCTTCGGCCAGCAACTGCGCTGGCTGGCCGGTGACCTGGCCACCTGGCGCGATCTGGCCTGGACATTGCTCGGCGCGCTGGCTGGCGTCGTGATCGCGGCTCTGTGCGCCGTCATGATCGCGCTGGGGATCCGGTTGACCGAGCAGGGCCTGCAGCGACACCCCTCTGCCTCATTGTTGGTCGCCTCTCCCAAGCGCGTGTCGAACGTCGGGGTGATTATCTACCCGCCCTTCCACGGTGCCAGGTCGCCGCTGGAGGTCGTCGGTGGCCTCGCGCTGGCTGCCGTGGGCGTGGCCGTCACCCCCTGGCTGCTGCGCGGCTACGCCGGCCTGGCCCGTACCCTGCTCGCCCCGACCGCCCAGGCCGAGCTGGCCCATCGGGTCTACCACCTGACCCAGACCCGGATCGAGACCATCGACAGCGGCGCCGCCGAGATCCGCCGGATCGAACGCGATCTGCACGACGGGGCCCAGGCCCGGCTGGTCGCCGTGGGCATGACGCTGGGCGCGGCCGAAGATCTGATCGGCACCCGCCCGGACGCGGCCCGGGCCCTGCTGACCGAGGCCCGGGCCTCGTCCGCCCTGGCCCTGGCCGAGCTGCGAGCCTTGGTACGTGGCATCCACCCGCCAGTGCTGGCCGACCGCGGCCTGGCCGACGCCATCCGGGCGCTGGCCCTGGACAGCGGGCTCAGGGTTGAGGTCGCAGCCGACTTGCCCGGCCGGCCGCCGCCGCCGGTGGAGTCCGCCGCCTACTTCGCCGTCTGCGAACTGCTGGCCAACGTGTCCAAGCACGCGGGTACCCGGCAGGCCTGGATCGACCTGCGTCACGAGCGCGGGATGCTGCGGGTCGACGTGGCCGACGACGGCAGTGGGGGCGCCGACCCGACGGGCGGCACCGGCCTGCGCGGCATCGAGCGCCGGGTGGCGGCGTTCGACGGGATACTGGCTCTGAACAGCCCGGCAGGCGGCCCCACCGTCGCGACCATGGAGATCCCGTGCGCGTTGTCATCGCCGAAGACCTCTTCCTACTGAGGGACGGCCTGACCCGGATGCTGGCGGCGCACGGCCTGGACGTCACCGCGGCCGTGGATAACGGCGAGGATCTGCTGAAGGCACTGACTGGCGGTTCACCCGGGGACCCGGCGGGTGGGCCGCCCGACGTGGCTGTGGTCGACGTCCGGCTGCCACCCACGTTCACCGACGAGGGCCTGCGGGCCGCGCTGGCCGCCCGGCGCCAGATCCCCGGCCTGCCGGTCCTGGTGCTGTCCCAGTACGTCGAGCAGTTGTACGCGCGCGAGCTACTGGCCGAAGGCCGCGGCGGCATCGGTTATCTGCTCAAGGACCGGGTGTTCGACAGCCGCCAGTTCGTGGACGCGGTGCGCCGGGTCGCGGCGGGTGGCATGGCTATGGATCAGGAGGTCATCGCGCGCCTGCTGGCCAGCAACTCCGGCGACGGCGCGATCAGCGCGCTCAGTCCCCGCGAGCGCGAGGTGCTCGGCCTCATGGCCGAAGGCCGGTCCAACGCGGCGATCGCCCAGCGGCTGACCGTCACCGAGCGCGCGGTGGCCAAGCACACCGCGTCGATCTTCCTCAAGCTCCGTCTGCAGCCCTCCGACGACGACAACCGCCGCGTCCTGGCCGTCCTGGCCTACCTGGGCCGCTGAACGGGTCTGCTCTGCCGAACCGGGCATAACCAAGCCGGCCTCGCGGTTACCCGGGACCGATGGGACTTGAGCGAGCCCACGAGAGCATCAAGCTCGCGGGGAGCATCAAGCCCACGGAAGGAGCTGAGATGCCCAAGGCAGTGCGACTCGAGGAATATGGCGGCGTCGACGTCTTGAAGATCGTCGAGGTGCCCCGGCCGGAACCGGGCCCAGACCAGAACAGGTGCAGGTCAAAGCGGCGGGGGTGAAACCGGGTGAGGCCAAGATCCGAGACGGCCTCCTGGCCGCGCGCTGGCCGGCCACGTTCCCGTTCGGCGAGGGCAGTGACCTGGCCGGTGTGGTCGTCGCGACCGGCCCCGGGGTCACCGCGTTCAAGGCCGGCGACGAGGTGATCGGCTGGACCGACAACCGGGCCAGTCACGCCGAGTACGTCGTAACCGAGGCGGAGAAGCTGACCCCGAAGCCGCCCGCCGTGCCATGGGAGGTCGCGGGGGCGCTGTACGTGGCCGGCGCCACCGCCTGGGCCGCGGTCCGGGCGGTCAGTCCGTCGGCCGGCGACACGGTGGTCGTGGCCGGAGCGGCCGGCGGCGTCGGCACGATCGCGGTCCAGCTGGCCAAGCAGGCCGGAGCCACCGTCATCGGCCTGGCCAGCGAGCCCAACCACGGCTGGCTCCGCGACCACGGCGTCATCCCGGTCACCTACGGCGACGGCGTGGAGGACCGGATCCGCGCCGCGGCCCCGAACGGCAAGGTGGACGCCTTCGTTGACACGGTTGGCGGCGACTACGTGCAGCTGGCCCTGGACCTAGGGGTGGCGCCGTCCCGCGTCGACACCGTGGCCAACTTCGAGGCGGTGGAGAAGTTCGGCGTCAAGGGTGACGGCAGCATGGTCGGGTCGAGCGCGGCCGTTCTGGCCGAACTGGCCGGGGCCATCGCGGCGGGCGAGCTGGAAATCCCGATCGTCGCCACCTACCCGCTGGACCAGGTCCAGGACGCCTACCGGCGCTTGGCCGCAGGCCACCTGCTCGGCAAGATCGTCCTTATCCCCTAGTTACCGTCTAGCCGCTCGGCCGCGAACGTCATCCCGGCCGCGCGGAGCCGGTCGGTAAGTACGGTGCCCAG
>CAXUJF010000391.1:0-432 GCA_964250865.1 uncultured Streptosporangiaceae bacterium | reverse complement strand
GGGGGGGGGGGGGGGGTGGTATGCCGGGGCCCGGGGGGGGGGGCGGGGGGCCCCCCCCCGCCCCGGCCCCGGCAGCCGGTCCCGGTCCAGCACCAGGGTCAGCGCCGACTCGCCCATCATGACCGAGGTGGCCTGGTAGCCGGGGTCGCCCTGGGCCGCGACCCGGGCCCGGTAGTGCCGCCCGGCCGAGGTCCGCGTGTGGATCTCTATCCGGAACTTTCCGTTCCGCCGGGTCTGCTCGCTCGGCCCCTGGCCCGGGTCCGGCAGCACCCGCCCGACCAGCAGCCGCCGGGTCCGCGGGTAGGTCAGCCCGGCCGCCAGGGCCCCGATCGCCGTGGTGGCCGCGGCCGCGCGCACCGCCCCGGCCCGCCCGGTCCCGTACCCGGAGACCTCCCGGTACCGGAACTGGCGCCCGTAGGCCCAGTCCAGCAG
>CAXUJF010000390.1:0-6092 GCA_964250865.1 uncultured Streptosporangiaceae bacterium | reverse complement strand
GTGCCGGCCGTGCCCGAGGGCGGTGCGGAACACGGCCGGCGCCGTGATCAGTCCCTCGGCGATCGAGATCACCAGCAGGCCCAGGGTCAGCCCCTTCAGGCCGTCCATCCGGCCCCCGATGACCACGGCCGCCATCTCGCAGGTGGACGCGATGGTGAGGATCACGGCCGCTCGCGTCACCCGGCCGGCCGCCCGGCAGACCGCGATGTACTGGGTCTTGGGCAGAGCCGGCAGGTACCCGAGGATCAGCAGCTGGAACGGCACGGTCGCCTCGGCCGCGTAGTGCTTACCGAAGATGGACAAGGCCGGCCGAGCGCCGAACCAGAGGATGGCCATAGCCGGGATTCCGATGTACATCGAGAGCCGCAGCACGAAGCGCAGTTTCTTGGCGATCACCTTGGGGTCGGCCGACGCCACCGCGTACAGGACCGTCGACAGGTGGGTCGGCACGATGAACAGGATGCTGCTCAGCATCCAGGCCACGTAGAAGGCCGCGTTCGCGGCGGGCGACACCACCACGGTGACGAGCACGGGGATCAGCGTCTGCGGCACCCCGATGGCGAGGTTCAGCCAGTTGTGCGCCATGGTGGTGCGGCCGAGACCGCGCAGCACGCCCCAGTCGGGGCGCGGCATGATGTTCGTGCCGCCGATCCGGAGCTGGATCGCGGTCGGGATGATCGACGCCGCCGTGCCCACCACCCAGGCCAGAATGAGGCCCACGCCGAACATGTCGTGCAGCACCAGGGCGGCGGCCGGCAGCACGGCCATCTTCACGATGGAGAAGGTCAGGTTGCGGCTCAGCTGCAGGCCACCCCGCAGCAGGCCGATCGTGGCCTCGTCGAACACGAGCGTGGCGCCGGTCAGCGCCACGCCCACGGCGAAGAGCAGCATCCGGCCGGGCGAGCCGCTGATCTCAACGAACCGGTTGCTGAAGTGCGGGGATACGATCACGAAGCCGACCCCGAGGATCAGCGAGCCCACGCCCGACACGATCAGCGCGGAGGCCACCAGACCGCCCCGCGACCGGCGCCGGGGCAGCTCGCCGATCAGCACGGTCCCCAGGCCGAACATGCCGATGGTGCCCAGCAGCGTCATGGCCGAGATGGCGGCCGAGCCGTAGCCGACGGCTTGCTGGCTGAAGTAGCGGGCGGCAAACGTCCAGAACGCGAAGCCGAGCAGGGACGTCACGCCGGTGGTCGCGATCAGACTGGCCGCGTTGTGCAGCAGGTCCGAATGCTTGTGCCAGATCCCGGTCAGCGCCGACAGCCGCGATGACTTGGGCTCAGGCTCGGGTGGTGGTGGTGGGGGCGGCGCATCCAGAACCGGTGCTCGCCAGCTTCCCGTCACTTGGCGGAGCCAGGTGTCAGTGGTCACTACCGAAGATCCTCAGCCGTGCAGCATCGAGGGCGGCCTGGGAAACCATGGCCCTCCCTTCCATGACGTCAGACAGGCATGCGGGCATGCAGAAATACCGCAGTCGTGCAGCATGACTGCACGCGAGCAGCGACTGTTCGCCAGGCCGACGAGGACGTGCCGACGTGCTAAACCCCGACTGGGACTGTACCAGCCGCCGCCCAAAGGCGGCAAAACAGTTCCAACTGACTCTGAGCGTCATTTCGATACATCGCGTTGCGAATGCGGCGGGGCCGGAGGGGCTGGTCTGGTCGCGCCGAGGCCGGGGGCGCCGCTACAGTCGTCGGATGTCGTAGCCGCTAGGAACGGGATGACGGACATGTCCACCACTGGATCAACCGGCGCGAGATCAACCGGCGCGAGGTTCCTCGAGCGGTCCACCAACCTGCGCAACGACGTGCAGAGCGGCCTGCGGGCCCGGCGGTCCGGTGCGGCCAGTTTCGGGCCGAAGCCGCTGCTCCGGGGCAAGCTGTGTTTCCGCTTCGACGGCACGGTGACGATCGGCGCCCGGTTCGAGGCGGACGGGCTGATCATGCCGGTCAGCATCTCCGCGGTCGAGGGGGCCACGCTCTCGATCGGCGATGACCTCTACATGAACGCCGGCACCTCGATCGAGGTGTGGCACGACGTGCGGATCGGCAGCAACTGCCTGTTCGGGCCGTTCGCCTCGGTCATCGACGACGACCGCCACGAGGTCGAGCCGGGCGCGATCCTGCACAAGGGGCCCACGATCCTGGGCAACAACGTCTGGCTCGGCCGCAGCGCCGCCGTGATGCCGGGCGTGACCGTCGGCGATGGCTCCGTCATCGGCGCGAACTCCGTCGTGACCCGGGACATCCCCCCGAACTCCTTCGCCGCGGGCGCGCCGGCCCGGGTGATCAGGAAGCTCGAGCTCCCGGACGGCTGGGTCCGGCGCTAGCTCGCAGCGTTCATCCGGACACGCGGCGTCGACAAACCGCACCATCTTCGCCCGCATGTGGCGTACCAGCGCATCAATGGATGGTCCGTGTAAACCGTTGCGTAGTGGCAGGCGTCTTCCATACACAGGCCGACAGGGACGGTCCGCGGGCCGGCCTCGCTACGGACGGACGGGAAGGGTTGTACTGACTGCACCGGGTGCCATCACGCACTGATGATGCATCCGGACGGGGAGTCAGAAATGACCTCGCGGTAAATAATGTGAAAAGTTTTACGGCGTGATCGAGCTGGCGCTAAACCCCTATGGCGGCCCCGTTTGATTGCACCGTCAATTACCGCCTCAAACACGGCGTCACTCAACGGGATAGTTTAAGCAGCATGTGACATCGAAAGATAACTCTATGAGTCTTTTTAATCACCGTCAGTAATCGCTCAGGGATAACGCCGCCAATAGTTTTATTGGCCGTATTACCTGTGCGGGACCTGGTAGTGTCTCGGCATTGTTCAGCCCGGTGCCTCTTAGTTCCGGAGCGGGACTTGAAGTCTTAAGCGGCACTTGAATTTTTAAGAATGTGTGCGCTGTAAATGCCGGACAGCCGACGCTCGCTGACCTGGAGGAAAGTTTAGAATGCTCCCGACTGACGTTGCTGCTGAGCCGTGGCCGAAAGTGTCGGTGGTCATCCCCGCCATGAACGAGGCCCGCAACCTGCCGCATGTCTTCGAGCGCATGCCGCGCGGCACGTACGAGGTCATCCTGGTGGACGGCAACTCGACCGACGACACGGTCGCCGTCGCCCAGCGGGAGTGGCCGGACATCCGGGTCATCACCCAGACCCGCCGGGGCAAGGGCAACGCCCTGGCTTGTGGCTTCGCCGCCGCCACCGGCGACATCATCGCCGCGGTCGACGCGGACGGCTCGGCCGACCCCGGCGAGATCCCCGCGTTCGTGGAGGCCCTGCTCAAGGGCTACGACTTCGCCAAGGGAACGCGTTCGGGCGAGGGGGGCGGCAGCGCCGACCTCACCCACCTGCGCCGTTTCGGCAACATGGCGCTGAGCGCCATCTTCAACGTTTGCTACCAGACGCACTACTCCGACCTCTGCTACGGGTGGAACGTGTTCTGGCGGCGCCACCTGCCCGTGCTGGACCTGGACACCACGTCGGTGGCGCCGAACGGTGGCCGGCTGTGGGGCGACGGCTTTGAGATCGAGACCCTCATCCACGTCCGGGTGGCCAAGTCCAACCTGACCGTGACCGAGGTCCCGAGCTTCGAGCACAACCGGATCCACGGGGAGAGCAACCTCAGCACGTTCGCAGACGGCTTCCGGGTGCTGCGAACGATCTTCTCTGAGGCCTGGCGGACCCGCGTGGCCGAGCCTGTTCTGCACCATGAGCACCACTCGGAACTCCAGCCCGAGCAGCAGGCGGAGGAGGCCGAGCTGGTGGCCCAGGCGGCGGCGCAGTCGCAGGAGGCCGCCGCCGGTGCGACCGACGTGCCGCAGCCGCGCGACGCGCGCGACGAGCCGTCGCTGACCGGCACCAACCCGATGCCGGTCCTCGCGGCCGACAAAGAGCAGTAAACCCGCTAATTCTTCCCGGCGCCATGATCGCCAACTGCGCTACGCGCGGCGCGTCGCCGGGCTAGACTCCCGACGGGATCTGGCCTTGGGACGCGATGGCGATGCCCGGCGCGGCCCATCCGGGACACCGGCACAAGCGAGGAGGCACCGTACTGATGAGGGCACGCTTGGCTTTCGGCCTGGTCGTGATCCTGGCAGTAGGTGCCCTGGCCGGCTGGCGGCTGAACACTCCCGCCGCCACCCAGGCCATCATCAAGGCGCCCCGCCCGCAGGCGACCCACGCGACGCAGGCGCCGAAGATGGCGCCGGTGGACCCGTCGCCGGTCGGCGGCGAGGGACTCGCCTCCATCGGTGAAGCGCCGAAACCGAAGCCCAAGCCGGCCCCTTCGCACTCCACGGTGGCCCCTTCTTCGGACCTCCCGCCTGAGCTCAGCGGCAGCAGCTGGCAGCTCGCATTCGATGGCGAGTTCGGCGGCTCGTCCCTGAACACCTCGCAGTGGGACACCTGCTATCCCGACGACAACCAGAGCGGTTGCACGAACTCCGGCAACAGCAACGAGTTCGAGTGGTACCAGCCCAGCCAGGTCTCGGTCGGTGGCGGGACGCTGAACCTCACGGCCAGCTCGGAGTCGACCCAGGGCTCGGACGGCAACACGTACCCCTGCCGGTCCGGCATGGTCACCACGGGCGGCAGCTTCAACTTCCAGTACGGATACGTCCAGGTCGAGGCCAAGCTCCCGATCAGCTCAGGACTGTGGCCTGCGCTGTGGCTGAACCCGTCGAACGGCGATTGGCCGCCGGAGATCGACATCATGGAGCACTGGAGCACCTTCGACTACTACGGTGCCTACCTGCACGCTGCGTCCGGCCCGATCGTCGAGAACGACCACGTCGACCTGGCCAATTCGGACGGCTGGCACACGTTCTCGGTCCTCTGGCAGCCCAACAAGATCACCTGGTACCTCGACGGCCAGGACATCTTGAGCACGACTCAGTACGTCCCCCAGCAGGCCATGTACTTCATCGCCAACGTGGCCAACTCGACCAACGGCCCCGGCTGCAACGGCACCATGCAGATCAGCTCGGGCAAGGTCTGGCAGCAGCACTCCTGACTGAACCGGGCCCGGAAGCCCGGGCCCGGGACCCCGGGCTCAGAAGCCGGGGAACACCTGCTGCAGCTCAGCCAGGTCCACACCCTCGGCCAGCACCGGGGCCGGGTGCTCCGCGTCCAGCCGCCCGGACAGCAGTCGGGCGAACGCCTCGGCCGGCAGCCGCAGAGTTGCGTCCCCGGGCGCCGGGGCTGGTCCGGCCGGGGCCAGCGCCACGCCGCCGGGGCCGGCCGCCAGCGCGAAGTGCCGCTCCGGGTGCTCGGTGGTTACGTGCACGCGCAGCTCCCGGTCCAGGGGCTTGCCGATCATCCCCGCCAGCTGCATCTGGAAGTCCAGGATCAGTCCGGCGGCGTCTCCGGCCACTTTGGCCTCGGGGTTGCGGATGACCTCCACGTCCCAGGTGTGCAGCACGTGCTCGGCCAGCCGCATCCCGATCACGTCGGCCAGGCCCCGCTCGGCCCCGAAGAACGACAGCCGCCAGGCCAGGCGCTTCTCAGTCGGGATCGACGCCAGCAGCTCGACCAGCTCGCCATCCTCGGCCACCCCGTCCCGGGCCTGATCCTGCGGGCTCTTGGCGTCCCAGATGGCCCAGATGGCTTGGTTCTGCTCCTGGCCCGGCGCCTCCCGGCCGTGCAGGCCTGCCTCGACCAGCAGGCCGAAGATCTCCGCGCCCGAGCCCAGGTGCGACAGCACCTGCGCCACCGACCATTCGGAGCAGTACGACGGCCCGGTCACCTCATCGCCGGTCAGCGGCTTGGCCGCGGCGACCAGCCGGTCGTGCGAGTCGCTCAGCGCGGATAGAGCCGCCTCGATCTGGTCAGCGCTCGTGGTCACGGTTTCTCCTCTGCGATCCGGCCGATCAGGCCGATCGAGCCGATACGGGCGACCACACCCTATCGAGCGCACAGCTGCTGCCACAGCCGCGGCAGCAGCTCCGGCGCCACCGCCCGCCACGATTACAACTTCGGCCGGGCGGAGCGGGGTCACCGCTGTCCCAGCCGCTGTCCCAGCCGCTGTCCCGGCCGCGCCCGCGGCCGGCGTGATCAGCATCGCCCCGCCCACCCGGGCCGACA